>NZ_CM173234.1:2921839-3246488 GCF_057748015.1 Microbacterium sp. STRO-1N | reverse complement strand
TCGACGAGTACCGCAAGCACTTCGAGAAGGATGCCGCGCTCGAGCGCCGCTTCCAGCCGGTGCAGGTCAACGAGCCGAGCCTCCCGCACGCGATCAACATCCTCAAGGGTCTCCGTGACCGCTACGAGGCGCACCATAAGGTGCAGATCACGGATGGCGCGCTCGTCGCGGCGGCCAACCTCGCCGACCGCTACGTCAGCGACCGCTTCCTGCCGGACAAGGCGATCGACCTGATCGATGAGGCCGGCGCACGCTTGCGGCTCAGCATCCTGTCCTCTCCGCCCGAGCTGCGGGAGTTCGACGACAAGATCGCGAAGGTCCGCGAGCAGAAGGAAGCCGCCTCCGAGGAGCAGGACTTCGAGAAGGCCGCATCCCTGCGCGACGAGGAGAAGGGCCTGCTCGCCGAGCGGCTCCGCCTCGAGAAGCAGTGGCGTTCGGGCGACGTCGCGACCCAGGCGGTCGTCGACGAGGGCCTGATCGCCGAAGTGCTCGCACAGGCCACCGGCATCCCGGTGTTCAAGCTGACAGAAGAGGAGTCCAGCCGACTCGTCTTCATGGAGAAGGCGCTGCACCAGCGCGTCATCGGGCAGGAGGAGGCCATCGCGGCCCTGTCCCGCACGATCCGGCGCCAGCGCGCGGGCCTCAAGGACCCGAAGCGTCCCTCCGGCTCGTTCATCTTCGCCGGCCCGACCGGCGTCGGAAAGACCGAGCTCGCCAAGGCGCTCGCGGAGTTCCTGTTCGACGACGAGGGCGCGCTCATCTCGCTCGACATGAGCGAGTTCGGTGAGAAGCACACCGTCTCGCGGCTGTTCGGTGCCCCCCCAGGGTTCGTCGGCTTCGAAGAGGGCGGCCAGCTCACCGAGAAGGTGCGTCGCAAGCCGTTCAGCGTGGTCCTCTTCGACGAGATCGAGAAGGCCCACCCTGATATCTTCAACTCGCTGCTGCAGATCCTCGAAGAGGGTCGCCTGACCGACGGTCAGGGTCGGATCGTGGACTTCAAGAACACGGTCATCATCATGACCACGAACCTCGGATCGTCTGCGATCGCCGGAGGCCCGGTGGGCTTCCAGATCGAGGGCAACGCGCAGACCAGCTACGAGCGGATGAAGGGCAAGGTCGACGAAGAGCTCAAGCGGCACTTCAAGCCCGAGTTCCTCAACCGCGTCGACGACGTCATCGTCTTCCCGCAGCTGTCGAAGGAGGAGCTCGTGCAGATCGTGGATCTGTTCGTGAAGCGCCTCAGCGACCGCCTGCTGGACCGCGACATGACGGTCGAGCTGTCGCAGGCCGCCAAGGAGCGCCTCATCGAGGTCGGCTTCGACCCGGCGCTCGGTGCCCGGCCGCTGCGCCGCGCGATGCAGCGTGAGATCGAGGACCAGCTGTCCGAGAAGATCCTGCACGGCGAGCTCAGCGCCGGAGACCACGTCAAGGTGGACTCGGCCGACGGCAAGTTCCTGTTCGAGACCAAGCCGCGCGGCGAGAAGGTCTCGGTCGGGATCAACACCGGCGGTGGAGCGATCTCCGGAACGCCCGACCTGGCTGTCGCCAGCGGAGAGTGATCTGAACGACGAAGGGCGGATGCTGAGGCATCCGCCCTTCGTCGTATCCGGGCCGTGACGGGCGTCAGTCGTTCCAGGACCAGATGTCGTCTCCGCGCAGCGTCGCGTCCGCGCCGCCGTCGTCGTAGATCACCTGTCCGGCCAGGTGGCTGTTCTCGACGCTCGTCAGCCAGATCAGCAGGTTCGCGATCGACTCCGGAGGCTGGTGGCCGTTCAGCGGCATCGGCACGGCGGCGTCCACCATCGCACGGCCCTCGGCTGTTTCGAGCAGCCCCGCGGTCATGGGCGTCACGACGGTACCCGGTGCCACGGCGTTCAGCGGGATGCCGGCACCCGCCCATTCCGGCGTGATCGAAGTGCGGCGCACCCAGCGGGCGAGCGCACGCTTCGAGGCCGGGTAGACGAGGTAACCCAGCTCGGGGCCCTGGGCCGTGAGCCCTTCCGCGATGCGCAGCGCCTCCGCCTCGTCACCGGACAGGGCGGCCTCGACCATCTCGGGCGAGTTCGGCTGGAGTGATGCCATCGACGACACGACGGCGGCGCGCGGTGCCGCAGACGTCGCGAGAGCGGGGCGCAGGTGCTCGAGCAGTTCCGTGACGCCGAAGTAGTTCACCGAGATCGTCTTCGGGATGGGTGCCGAGATGCCCGCGCACGCGATGACGGCGTCGATGGTTCCACCGGCGATTTCGACGGCGCGGGCGGCCGCATCGATGCGTCCCTGCGCGGTCGACAGATCGGCCTCGACGTCAGCGCCTCGTAGATCGACGCCGATCACGCGCTCGCCGCGTTCGTTCAAGAGCTTCGCCGTGGTGGCGCCGATGCCGGATGCCGATCCGGTCACGACATACGTGCGTGCCATTGTGTCCTCCGTTTCATGACCGCGTCGGCGGCCTTCCTTCGCCGATCGCGGTTGCGGTCGGGATGTCTGTCAGGGCCTCGACGAATCGCGTGAGCTGGGGGACGAACAGCGCCGCCTCCGCACGCTCCCATCCGGACAGCGCGTCCGTCACCATCGACAGTCCCTGCGCGACCAGACGTTCGTGGACGTCGTGGCCGGTCGCGGACAGCCGGATGATCGAGGCGCGTGCATCCGTCGGGTCAGGGGCGCGCACGATCAGCCCTGCTCGCTCCAGCCGGCTCAGCTGCTTGCTCATGGTGGGCCGTGTCAGGCGCAGGGCGATCGCGAGATCGCCGGCCCGTGCGGGGCCCTCGAGGCCGAGCACGTAGAGCGGTGGAATGTCGATCGGGTCCACATCGACGCCGGCTGCGGCTGCGACGGCATACTGCGTGCCCGCTGACGACCAGTGCGTCGTGAGGCGCGTGAGGGCGGTCAGGAGCTCCGGCAGATGCGATCCCATCTCGTCAGCGTACGCCCGATAGTTGCCAGAGGCAATTAAATTGCTCGGGCGATGTGCACGGAGTGCCCAGCCGACGAGTTCTAGGCTGGATGCCGTGAGCTATACCGTCCGCCCCGCGCGCAGCGCCGACATCCTCGGCATCCATCGCCTGCTGGAGCCGATGGTGGACCGACGCATCCTGCTCGGCAAGGACCTCGCGGTCCTCTACGGCGCAACCCAGGAGTTCGTGGTCGCCGAGCGCGACGGGGAACTGATCGGCTGCGGCGCGCTGCACGTGATGTGGGAGGACCTCGGCGAGATCCGCACGCTGCTCGTCCGCGAGGACTGGCTGCACCACGGCGTCGGAGGCGCGATCGTCAGCGCCCTCGAGGACCGGGCCGTCCAGCTCGGGCTGACCCGACTGTTCTGCCTCACCTTCGAGGTCGAGTTCTTCACGCGCCGCGGCTTCGCGCCCATCGGCGAGCAGGTCGTCGACCCGGACGTCTACTCGCAGCTGCTGCGCAGCCCCGACGAAGGCGTTGCTGAGTTCCTCGATCTCGCTCACGTCAAGCCGAACACGCTCGGGAACACCCGGATGCTGAAGGAACTGTGATGGCCAAGCGCACCGCAGCGGTGTATCGCCGCCGACGACTGGCCGTCGTGCTCGTCCTGCTGCTCGTGATCGCTCTGGTCGCGGCAGGAGCCTGGGCGCTGATCGCGCGCCCGTGGGAGGCGCCGGAGGCGACCCCCGACCTCACGACCAGCCAGACGACGACGCCGGAGAGCCCGTCGCCGACCGCCGTTGACACGCCGACGCCGTCGGCATCCGAGACCCCGGGCATCGTCGCCTGCGAGGCCGCCGACATCGAAGTGCTCGCCGTGACGGATGCCGAGACGTACGCACCCGAACAGCTTCCGCAGCTGTCGATCTCGTTGACCAACAAGGGAGCGACGGATTGCACGATCGACGTCGGAACCGCGACCCAGCGTTTCGAGATCACGAGCGGGAATGACCTGTGGTGGCGATCCACGGATTGCCAGGCAGAATCGAGCAGCATGATCGTGACGCTCACGGCCGGCCAGACGGTGCCGAGCGCGACGCCTCTGGTCTGGGACCGAACGCGGTCGAGCACGACGACCTGCGACGACGAGAACCGGCAGCGTGCGCCTGCTGGCGGGGCGTCGTATCACGTGGCCGTCTCGATCGGCGGGTTCGACAGCGCGGGCACGCGCCAGATCATTCTGCAGTGACGGCCTGAAGCGAGAAGCGTTTCGACGTGCAGGGCTGACTTCCCAGGGTGTTTGGGATACCATAGAGATGACTCTCGGAACTGATTCGGTGTTCATGCCATCCCCAGTGGCGTCGTATTCAGCGTCCCCAGCGCTTCGACACTCACCGATCGAGAGTCCGAGGGCCCTTTCGAGTACCCCAGTCCCCAATGGAGGACTCGAGAGGGCCCCACATCCTTAAGATGGATGCATGGCTCGTAAGAAGACCGCGAAGAAGCCCGCACCCGAGGACTTCCGCTCCGAGGCACTCGCCACGGCGCTCGAGAAGCAGGATGTGGCCGCGGTCGCTCTGGCACTGCGGCACGGCATCACCGTCGTGCCGCTGGTCAAGCCCGGCGCCAGGGACAACCCGCTCGACAGCGGTGAGGTCTGGACGTACCGCGACCCCCACACAGGCGACGTCGCGCTGCTGCTGTTCAGCGACGCGAAGAACAAGCCGGCGAACCTTCCGCCCGGCGTGGGCATCTACTCGGCGGACTGGCTGCGGGCGTTCCTCGCGAAGCACGCCGACACCGTGACGACCGTTTTCCTCGACATCGCCGGGCCGCATCCGATGCAGGCGGAGCCGCAGGAACTGCTCAAGGCGCTCGCGTAGAACTCAGAACGGCGGAATGTCGTCGACGGGACGCGGGCGACGGCGATCCGCACGGACGTCATCGATCGCCGCGCGCAGCGTCTGGGATCGTTCGTCGACGACCCGCTCGTATCCCAGTCGCGCCGCTTCGCTGCGTCGCTGTGCGGCCTGGGTGACCGGGCGCACCTCGCCGGCGAGGCTGAGCTCGCCGACCGCGGCGATCGAGCGGGGCACCGAGATCTGCTCGATGGAGCCGGCGACGGCCAGGGCGATCGCGAGGTCGGCCGCCGGTTCGGTGAAGCGCACGCCGCCGACGGTCGAGACGTAGACGTCGAGGCTGCCGGTCGGGATCTGAGCACGACGCTCCAGGATCGCGAGGACCATCGCCACGCGCGACCCGTCGAGCCCGTGCACGACGCGACGTGGGTTCGGGCCGGACGCCTTGATCGTCAGCGCCTGCACTTCGACCGGCATCGCGCGCCGCCCCTCGAGCGCGATCGCGACGCACGTGCCCGGCTCGGCAGCGCCCTGCGACAGGAACAGTCCGGACGGGTCGGGAACCTCGCGGATCCCGTCCCCGGCCATCTCGAAGCAGCCCACCTCGTCGGTCGGCCCGAAACGGTTCTTCAGTGCACGGATGAACCGCAGCGAGGTCTGCCGGTCGCCTTCGAAATGGCATACGACGTCCACGAGATGCTCGAGCATTCGCGGGCCGGCGATCTGGCCGTCCTTGGTCACATGGCCGACGATGATGATCGGGAGGCTGCGTTCCTTCGCCACGCGGATGAGCGTCGCCGCGACCTCGCGCACCTGGCTCGGCTGCCCGGCGGCGCCGTCGATCAGCGACGATGCCACGGTCTGCACGGAGTCCACGATCACGAGCTCGGGCTGCACCGCGTCGATGTGCCCGAGGATCGTGGCGAGGTCGGTCTCGCTGGCCAGATACAGCTCGTCGTGCAGCGCCCCGGTGCGCTCGGCGCGCAGGCGCACCTGCGCCGGTGACTCCTCGGCGCTGGCATACAGCACGCGCCGCCCCGCCCGCGCCGACTGCGCGGCGACCTCGAGCAGTAGCGTCGACTTGCCCACGCCCGGTTCGCCACTGAGCAGGATCGCCGCACCGGGCACGACGCCGCCGCCGAGCACGCGGTCGAACTCGCCGACCCCGCTCGTGCGCCGAGGCGATTCTGCCGTGGAGATCTGCGAGATCGGCCGGGCGGCACGATCTGCCGACGGTGCGAGCGCTGTCACCTGCGGGCGGGCGATCCCCACCGACGTCGCCTGCTCGACGACCGTGCCCCACTGCTGGCATTCGCCGCAGCGTCCCACCCACTTCGAGGCCGTCCACCCGCACTCCGTGCAGACGAAGGCCGGGGGAGCGGGACGGGTTCTTGCCATGGACTCAGGGTAGCCGCGGCATCCGACAAACCGGTCGGCGAAGCGGTCCGCGCCGACGGTTATTCACGGCCCGCTGCTCGGCATCCGGTCAGACGGGTCGGACACAATGGAGACATGGCCACCGCCAGACCCGCATACGGGCCGATCTCGAGTTACTCCCGGGTGCAGATCCTGCATCTGGTGCAGGCGCGACCCGAGCGTTCGATCCAGGAGCTGCGCGAGGCGACGGGGCTGCACGCCAACACGATCCGCGAGCACCTGCAGCGCCTCATCGAGGGCGGCTACGTCATCGCGTCGATCGAGCACCGCACGACGCGCGGCCGCCCGAGGACGCTGTACAGCGCGGCGACGGGGGCACCGGAGGCCTCCAGCCCCGTGGCCCGCGAGAAGGTCACGGCCGCTGCGCGCCGCGGTGATCTGCTGCGTCGGATGCTGCCCTCCGCGGCGCCCGGCCTCGCACGCGACGCGACCCACCAGCTCGACGCTCTCGTCGAGCACCTGGAGGAGAGCGGCTTCGAGCCGGTCGTCGACGACGCTGCGCTCACCGTCGATCTCACACCTTGTCCGCACGCCGCCGGGCGTCCGGAGCACCGTCCGGTGCTGTGCGCCGTGCATCTGGGGCTGATGCAGGGCGTCCTGACCGAGGCTGGGGGTCCGCTCGTCGCGGACTGCGTCGTCGCGCCGGAGCGAGCCGAAGAATGCACGGTCCGGTTGCGGCTCTCCGGCGAACGGGCCGACAGGGCGGCCTGAGTCTCAGGTGCGGATGCCGCGGCATCCGCACCTGAGATTCAGCCGTACAGCGAAGCCGGAGGCTCCATCGTGATGCCGGCCGCCTCGAAGGCCCGGCGTCGCTCCTCGATGCGCCGGTGCAGTTCGACCTGCGCGTCGTCGACGAGCTGCTGATCGAGCGCCACGCTCTGAGCGTTCGGATCGCCGTGCCCTGCCGTGATGTAGGCGTCGAGTTCGGGGCCCGAGGTCCACGAGGTGATGAGCGAGTACCGCGGAGCGGTGCCGCGGTGCCACACCGCGTGCCAGAACCGCTGCGTGTCGACGATGACGCGGGATCCCGCCGGGAGCGGCAGGCGCACCTCGGTGGCCGGGTCGAAGCGGTCCTCGCGGAGGATCATCAGCGAGTCGGGGTCATCGGTGAGGTTGAGCATGCCGCGGACCACCCAGCCCGTGCCGTCCTCGTTGAGCCGGTTGTTGTCGTCCTGGTGCAGGTTGTAGATCGCGTCGGCATAGGTGTTGGGCTGCAGCTCGATGACACGGCATCGGCCGATGTTCGCACCGGGCTCCTGGGCGCGCGCGACGATGGTCGGAGCTCGTTCGACGTGGGGCTCGATCCAGACGCCGTCCTTGTCGGTGCGCGGCGGCGTGTGGTTCCAGAACCCGTTGCAGTCGACGTCGCCGGCGTAACTGGTGAGCGGGGCGAAGCGGGTGATGCCGGAGGAGCGCCAGCCGATGTATTCGAGGTCCTGCCACTCGGCGGCGTCGATGGCACGGTCGTCGCGGTCGAGGACCACGTACCCGGTCTCGTCGAGTGCGGGTGAGGTGACGAAGCTCATGGTGCGCCTCCTGCTCAGCATCCGTTTAGGCCATCCTAACTTCCCGGCTGTCCGGATGCAGCGCGGCCGAGCCGGACATAACGCGCGGATAGCCTGGATGCATGACGATGCCGCAGGGTGCCCTTCTCGTGGGCAGTGTGAATTTCGACGATGCCGAGAAGACGATGCGCGTGGCCGCGGAGATGCTCGGCGGCCGGCTCAAGCGGATCCCCGACGGCGAGGTCGGCAAGCGATTCCACTGGATCATGTTCCAGCCGGACGTGCTCGGGCAGGCCCCGGGTATCGATCGTGTCGGCGATCAGCCGATCCCGTTCCCCGCCGGGCTGGACGCGCGCCCGTTGCGCATCGCCGACGGCGTGGATGCTGCGGCGATCGAGCTGCCGCCGCTCGGCTACGCGGATGCTGCGATCGAGTCCTACGCGATCTTCGCACGCCTGCGTGAGGAGGGAGTCGTGCCTTCGGGCGTGCGCTTCCAGGTGGCGCTGCCGACACCCGTCGCCGTCGTCTCGTCCTTCTTCGCAGGCGAGGATCGCGCCGCGATCGAGCCCGTCTACACAGCCGCGATGCTGCGCGAGCTGGCGCGCATCGCCGAGGCGATCCCGCACGAGGACCTCGCCGTGCAGTGGGACGTCGCCAGCGAGATGGGGATCATCGAGCGGGCGGCCGGCTACGGCAAGGTCATGGAGGCCTGGTGGCCCGGTGATCCGTTCGACGGTCTGGTCGCCCGGCTCGCCTCGCTGATCGATGCGGTGCCGACGGATGCCGAGGTCGGCGTGCACCTCTGCTACGGCGACGCGGGGGAGAAGCACTTCGTCGAGCCGACGGATGCCGGGAACCTGGTGCGCTACGCGAACGCCGTGACGGCTGCGGCGTCGCGATCGCTGACCTGGCTTCACCTTCCGGTGCCGATCGAGCGCGATGATGAGGCGTACTTCGCGGCGCTCGCGTCTTTGGAACCGGTGGAGGAGCTGTACATCGGGCTCGTGCATCGGGAGGACGGCACGGAGGGGGCTGAGCGGCGGATCGCTGCGGCATCCCGATACGCGCCGACGTTCGGTGTCGCCACCGAGTGCGGGATCGGGCGGGCTCCCGATGGGTCGACGGAGGGGCTCTTCCGGACGCACACGGAGGTCGCGGCGGCCTGGTGAGCCCCGCCCGCAGCCCACGTCAGTCGCGTCGGGGGGTTTCGCTCGCGCCCCCTGCTTTGTTAGATTGTGTAACTAAGTAACGCACCTGACTGGTGGGTGCCTCAAGGCGAAGGAGCCGTATGGCCGTCATCGAACTGTCCGAGAACTGGACCGTCACCGCCGTCGCAGGACCGGCGCCCGAGGGGATCGCCGGAGTCGCCGTGCCGGCTCGTGTTCCCGGCTCCGTGCACCTCGACCTGCATCGTGCGGGCCTCATCGCGGAGCCCTTCGACGGTGCCAACGAAACAGGGCAACAGTGGATCGGCGATGTCGACTGGTCGTTCCAGACGAGCTTCGACTGGGTCGAGGACGGCACCGAGCGCCGTGACCTGGTAGCCGAGGGGCTCGACACGATCGCGACGCTGACGCTGAACGGCGTCGAGATCGGCCGCACTCAGAATCAGCACCGCTCCTACCGATTCGACATCGGGGCCGCGCTGGTCGCCGGACGCAACGAGCTGCGCATCGACTTCACCGCTCCGGTCCCGGCGGCCCTCGCGCGGTCCGAGCAGCACGGTCCGCGCCCGCACACCAACCACCACGCGTACAACGCACTCCGCAAGATGGCCAGCAGCTTCGGGTGGGACTGGGGGATCGATGTCGCGGCATCCGGGATCTGGAAGCCGATCCGCATCGAGAGCTGGTCGACGCTGCGGATCGCCTCCGTGCGCCCGCTGGTCGATGTCGACGGCGCCACCGGCATCCTGAACGCGCACGTCGACATCGAGCGCGCGGATGCCCTCAAGGCCGGACCGCTCACGATCGAGGTCGAGGTCGAGGTTGACGGGCGGGTGGCCACGGTCGAACTCGCCGACCGCGAGTCCGCGGCGTCCGTGCGCGTCGACGTGCCGGACGTGCAGCTGTGGTGGCCGCGCAGCCACGGTGCCCAGCCCCTGTACGACGTCATCGTCCGTGCGAGGGCGGGCGACCCTTCGACGACGGAGGTCTGGACGGGGCGCGTCGGCTTCCGCACGATCCGGGTCGACATCGCCCCGGATGAGCACGGCAGCCCGTACGCCGTGCATGTGAACGATCAGCTCGTGCAGATCAGAGGAGCCAACTGGATCCCCGACCACGCGTTCACCACCGAGGTCGACCGCGATCGCTATGCGCGTCGCATCGCGGATGCCACGGAGGCGAACATGAACCTGCTCCGCGTCTGGGGCGGCGGGATCTACGAGGCCGACGACTTCTACGAGATCTGCGACGAGCAGGGCGTACTGGTGCAGCAGGACTTCCTGTTCGCGTGCGCCGCCTATGCGGAGGAGGAGTGGCTGGCCGTCGAGGTCGAAGCCGAGGCCCGCGAAGCCATCACCCGCCTCTCCGGGCACGCGTCGCTGGCGATCTGGAACGGCAACAACGAGAACATCGTCGGATACACGGACTGGGGATGGCGTCCGCGTCTGGAGGGCAAGACATGGGGCGAGGGCTACTACCGCCGGTTGTTCCCCCGACTGATCGCCGAACTCGATCCGACCCGCTTCTACTCGGCCGGCAGCCCCTACTCGTTCTCGTCGTACGTGAGCCCCAACATGGACACCCACGGAACCGTGCATATCTGGGACGTGTGGAATCAGAAGGACTACACCGCGTACGCCGAGTGGAAGCCGCGTTTCGTCGCCGAGTTCGGCTTCCAGGGGCCACCGGCATGGACCACGCTCGTGGACGCCGTGCACGACAGTCCGCTCGAGCCGTACGGTGAGCAGATGCTCGTGCACCAGAAGGCGCACGAGGGCAATCTCAAGCTCGAGCGGGGATATCTACCGCACCTGCCGAAGCCGGCGACGATCGACGACTGGCACTGGGCGACGCAGCTGAATCAGGCTGCGGCGGTGCGGTTCGGTATCTCGCACTTCCGCTCGCTCGCGCCGTACAACACTGGCTCGATCGTCTGGCAGCTCAACGACGACTGGCCGGTCATCTCGTGGGCTGCCGTTGACTTCGAGGAGCGCCGCAAGCCCCTCTGGTACGCCATCAAGGCGGTCTACGAGCCGCGCTTCGTCACCGTCCAGCCGCGCGACGGCGGGCTGGCGGCTGTGCTGCTGAACGATCACGCGGAGACTTGGACGGGGCACGTCGTGGTGCGCCGCCAGGCCTTCGACGGCACGGTCCTGGCCGAGACCTCGATCGCCGCGGAGCTGTCGGCTCGCGGCGTGCAGACCCTCGCGATCCCGGAGGAACTGAGCACTCCGCAGGATGCGAGCGGCGAGGTGCTGGTGGTGGATGCGGTGGGCTTCGCGCGCGGCATCCACGACTTCGCCGAGGTGGTCGAGCAGCGGCTGGAGAAGGATGCCTTCACCTCGGAGGCGATCCGTGCCGGCGATGACGTCCGCGTGCGGATCACGGCGCGATCGTATGCCCGTGACGTGTTCATCCTGGCCGACCGCGGTCACGTGGATGCCGCCGTCGACAGCGGACTCGTGACGCTGCTGGCCGGTGAGAGCCATGAGTTCGTCGTCACCGGTGCGCCGGCGGATGCCGAGGCGGATGTCTTCCTCGGGCCGCTCGTATTGCGTCATGCGGGAGACCTGCAGGGCTGAGGGCTGTCGATCCCGAGTGCGCCCCGTGACCTCGGTCGCGGGGCGCACTCGTGTGTTCCGGCGTCACGAATCGACACTTAGTTTCATTTGTGGACAAAGATCCTTGACAGGGTTCGTTTCACTGCGTAACAATGACCAGGCGGAAGGCTGACCTTCCGCCCCTGCAACTGCGCAGGGCTCGTCGACGCCGACGGTCACGATGCCGTGGCGTGAGGAAAGGATCATCGATGCTTCTTGGCTCACAGCGCGCACGCCGCGCGACGCTCGCTCTCGGTGCCGGGGCGGTTGCGCTCGGGTTGGCACTGACCGGTTGCAGCCCGGCCGGCGATGCCGCCGGTGCGAACGGCTCCTCCGGTGACGCCAACACGCTGGTCGGCTTCACCGGTCAGGCCGGCGACTACCAGATCAACTTCAATCCGTACTCTCCGACCAAGATCGGCGGCCTCGGCACCATCTACGAATCGCTGTTCTTCGTCACGAACGTCAACACGGAGGACTTCACGCCGCTGCTGGGTACCGAGTACACATGGAACGCGGATGGCACCCAGCTGGACATCACGCTGCGCGAGGGCGTCACCTGGTCCGACGGCGAGCCGTTCACCGCCGACGACGTCGTCTTCACCTTCCAGCTCATCAAGGACACGCCCGCGATCAACACCGGCGGGTTCACGGGCGACGTCACCAAGATCGATGACACGCACGTGAGCATCGCGTTCCCGGAGCCGGCGTTCGTGACCGGCCCCGAGATCCTGGGCAAGACCTTCATGGTGCCCGAGCACATCTGGCAGGACGTCAACCCCGTGGCCGACGTGGTGGCCGAGCCCGTGGGCACCGGTCCGTACGTGCTGGACAACTTCAAGGCGCAGGCTTTCACCCTCACCGCGAACGAGGACTACTGGGATGGTGCGCCGGCGGTCGAGAACATCCGCTACCTGTCCCTGTCCGGCAACACCGCCGGTGTGGACGCGCTCGCGGCCGGAACGATCGACTGGCAGACCGGGCCGGTGCCCGACATCGAGAACGTCTCGAAGAACTACCCCGGGTACGAGGCGATCACGATCGGCATGAACCAGATGGCGCTGCTGACCTGCTCGAACGCCGACCTCGGCTGCACAGGTCCGCAGACCGATCCCGCCGTGCGCAAAGCCATCTACTACGCGATCGACCGACCGCAGGTGAACTCGCTCGCCTTCCAGGACACCGCGAGCGACATGTCCCCGACCTTCGCGCTTCTCCCCGCGCAGGAGGAGTACATCTCCGCCGCGATCGAGGAGCCGACGGTTCCGAGCGAGCCGGATCTCGACAAGGTCGACGAGCTGCTCACCGGCGCGGGCTACGCGAAAAACTCCGACGGCATCTACGCCAAGGACGGCGAGCCGCTCAAGCTCACGATCGAGGTCGTCACCGGCTGGACCGACTACATCACGGCGATCGACACGATGGCGCAGCAGCTGAAGGCCGCCGGCATCGACGTCACCGCGGCGCAGTCGTCGTGGAACGAGTGGACCGACAAGAAGACCAAGGGCAACTACCAGCTCGCGATCGATTCGCTCGGACAGGGCGCCGCCAGCGATCCGTACTACCTCTACAACAACAACTTCTCCACCGCTAACACCGCGAAGGTCGGCGAGACCGCTCCGGTGAACGTGTCGCGGTTCAGCGACCCGGCGGTCGACGAGGCGCTCGCGGTGCTCAAGCGCACGAGCCCGGAGGACACCGCTGCACGTCAGGCGCAGTTCGACATCATCCAGGCGGCGATCGTCGAGGAGATGCCGTACATCCCGATCCTCACGGGCGGAACCACGAGCGAGTTCAACGCGGCGAAGTTCACGGGGTGGCCGACGCTGGACGACCTGTACGCCTTCCCGGCGATCTGGGCGTCTCCGGACAACGCCCAGATCTTCAAGGCGCTGAAGCCCACGGGCGAGTGACCGTGACCGAGGAGGAGCTCGCACAGACGGAAGGCGCGGATCGGTGAACTATTACCTGAGAAAGGTGGGCTTCTACATCGTCGCCCTCTGGGCGGCGCTGACGCTCAACTTCCTGATTCCGCGGTTGCTGCCTGGCAACCCGGTCGACATCCTGCTCGCCAAGCTCCAGCAGCGCGGTGGCCAGGTGTCGGCCGAGACCAGACAGGCCTACGAACTCCTCCTCGGGGGTGACTCTTCGCAACCCCTGATCGCGCAGTACTGGAACTACCTCGTGAACGTCTTCAAGGGCGACCTCGGAGTGTCCGTGACCTACTTCCCGGCACCGGTGTCGGAGGTGATCGCGACCTCACTGCCCTGGACCATCATGCTCATCGGGGTCGCGACGGTGCTGTCGTTCATCATCGGCATCACACTCGGCGCGCTCGTCGGATGGAAGCCGGGCACCTGGCTGGATTCGCTGGTGCCTGCGACGACCCTGCTGGCCGCGGTGCCGTATTTCTGGCTGGCGCTGATCCTCGTCTACTTCCTTTCCACGCAGCTGGGCTGGTTCCCCTCGCAGGGCGGCTACGACGTGATCCTCGACCCCGGGTGGAACTGGGAGTTCATCCAGTCCGCCCTGTACTACGGGTTCCTCCCCGCGCTGACGATCGTCATCGCCTCGCTGGGCGGCTGGCTGCTCGGGATGCGCAACATGATGGTCTCGACGTTGTCCGAGGACTACATCCTCACCGCGCACGCGAAGGGACTGGCGAACGGAACCATCTTGCGCGGATACGCGGCGCGCAACGCCGTGCTCCCCTCGATCGCCGGCTTCGCCATCTCGCTCGGCTTCGTCGTGTCCGGGTCGGTCGTGACCGAGCAGGTGTTCTCCTACCCGGGCATCGGATCGAAGCTGCTCTCCGCGGTGACCAACAACGATTACGCGCTCATGCAGGGCCTGTTCCTGTTCATCACGCTGGCGGTGCTCGGAGCGAACTTCATCGTCGACCTCTTCTACGGCCTCATCGATCCCCGCACGCGGGCACGGAGCTGATCGCCATGACCAACATCGCACCGGAAACGGAGACCTCGGTCGCCGACGGCACCGAGCTCATCATCACCCGCCAGCAGCGCGACGGCGCACGCCGGCGATCGCGTTCGGCACTGCGGCAGATGCTGCCGACGATGACCCCGTGGCTTGCCACAGGGCTCATCCTCATCGGCGCCATCGCCCTGTTCGGACTGATCGGACCGATGTTCGTCGGCGACCCGGCTGCCATCAGCAACATCGGCCTGACCCCACCCTCAGCCGAGCACCTGATGGGAACCACCCAGACCGGCCAGGACGTCTTCGCACAGCTCGCATACGCCACCCGGGGCTCGCTCGAGATCGGCATCATCGTCGGCGTCCTCGCGACGGTGCTGTCGGCGTTCTTCGGCATCCTGGGCGCCTACATCGGCGGCTTCGCCGACGAGGCGTTCTCGCTCCTGTCGAACGTCTTCCTCGTGATCCCCGGCCTTCCGCTCGTCATCGTCATCTCGGGTTTCGTACCAGCCGAGGCGCGCGGGCTCTGGACGATCGCCGTGGTCCTCGCGATCACGAGCTGGGCCGGATCGGCCAGGGTGCTGCGGGCGCAGACGCTGTCCATCCGCAGCCGTGACTACGTCGCCGCCAACCGCGTCGCCGGAGAACGCGCGTGGCGCGTCATCGTCGTCGAGATCCTGCCGAACCTGCTGCCCGTGCTGGCATCCCAGTTCGTCTTCGCGGTGATCGCCGCGATCCTCGGCGAGGCCGGACTGTCGTTCCTCGGGCTCGGGGCGTCGAACGCCTCGACCCTGGGCACGATGCTGTTCTACGCGCAGAACGGCTTCGCCCTGCCGCTCGGCGCTTGGTGGTGGTTCATCCCGCCGGGGCTCATCATCGCCCTGTTCGGCATGGGCCTGTCGCTGGTGAACTTCTCCATCGACGAGATCATCAACCCCAAGCTCAAGAACGTGCGCCTGCACGCGCGCGCCGAGCGTCGTGAACGCCGCGCATCGCGCATGAAGGAGCGTGCCTCGTGAGTGCCGTCATCGAAGAGCGTCGTCCGGTGCTGTCCGTCTCCGATCTCACAGTGGTCTACGAGGTCGACACCCCCGTCACCGCGGTGCGCAACGCGTCGTTCGACCTCTCCGCTGGGGAGATCCTCGGCCTCGCCGGCGAATCCGGATGCGGCAAGACGACGCTCGCGTACGCGATCAACCGGCTGCACAAGCCGCCGGCGCGGATCACGACGGGCAGCATCGTCTTCCACGGCCGCGCGGGCGACGTCGATCTGCTCGAACTCGGCGAGGAGAAACTGCGGGCGTTCCGCTGGTCGGAGCTGTCCATGGTGTTCCAGGGCGCGATGAACGCGCTCAACCCCGTCACCAGCATCCGCGTGCAGCTGGAGGATGTCCTGCAGGCCCATCGTCCGCAGCTGTCGCGCGCTGAGCGGCGCGCACGTGCGGCGGATGTGCTCTCCCGCGTCGGCGTGGATCCGGCCCGTCTGACCTCGTATCCGCACGAGCTGTCCGGCGGTATGCGCCAGCGCGTCATGATCGCGATGGCGATGATCCTCGAACCGCAGATCATGATCATGGACGAGCCGACCACGGCGCTTGACGTGGTCGTGCAGCGCGACATCCTCCGTGAGATCGTGCGTCTTCGCGACGAGCTCGGCTTCGCCGTGATCTTCATCACCCACGACCTGCCGCTGCTGCTGGAGATCAGCGACCGCATCGCGGTGATGCTCCAGGGGGAGATCGTCGAGCTGCGTTCCGCCGACGAGATGTACCGGGATCCGCATCACGAGTACACCAGGAGGCTCTTGGGCTCGTTCCCGAGTCTGAGCGGCTCGAGGGGATCGTTCATCCGCACCGGCATCGACGTCGATGCCGGTGCCGACACCGAGGAGACGCCCGCATGACCGATGTGAAGGTCACCGACCTGGTCAAGGAGTTCAGCATCCGCAAGGGGCTGCGCCATCAGCGGTTCCGTGCCGTCGACGGTGTCTCGTTCGACCTTGTCCCCGGCCGGACGGTCGCGCTGGTCGGGGAATCAGGATCGGGCAAGTCGACCATCGCCCGCATCCTGTCCAAGCTCGAGCGACCCACCTCCGGGAGCATCGAGGTCACACAGGCGGACGGGCGTGCCGTATCGGGGCGTGAGTACCGCAGCCACGTGCAGATGGTCTTCCAGGATCCGTTCGCGTCCCTCAACCCGTTCCACTCGATCGAGCACCACATCGCGCGGCCCCTGCGGATCCACAAGCGCACGCGCGGGGCGCACGAGACCTACGAGCGCGTCATCGAGATGCTGGAGCGGGTGAACCTGGACGAGTCGTTCGCGCAACGGCGACCCCACGAGCTCTCCGGAGGCCAGCGTCAGCGCGTCGCGATCGCGCGGGCGCTCGCACCGGGGGCACAGGTCGTGCTGGCCGACGAACCGGTGTCGATGCTGGATGTCTCGATCCGACTCGGCGTGCTGAACCTGCTCGGCCGGCTGCAGCGCGAAGACGACCTGGCGGTGCTCTACATCACGCACGACCTCGCGACCGCGCGGCACTTCTCGGACGAGATCCTCGTGCTCTACAAGGGCCGCGTCGTCGAACGAGGGCCGGCCGATGCCGTGATCCTCGACCCGCACCACGACTACACCAGGCTGCTCGCGATGGCCGCCCCCGACCCGGAGCGCATCGGCAAGATCGTGAGCGGCGAGAAGGCGCCGGATCGCTCGAAGCTGGACAACTCGACGTGTTACAACCACTTCACCGGTGAATGGGAGGGCGCGCGGACGCCGGTCGGCGTCCGCTGACGCGACGAGGAAGCGGCTTCCGGCATCGCCGGGAGCCGCCTCCTCGTGGGCCGTGCGTCACACCGCGCGTATGTCGAACGTGCGGGCGCTCGGCTCCGTCGTCGGCGCGGTCGTCTCGAGGACGCCGGCCTCGGCATCCCATGTCCAGGTCCAGCCGGCGGCATCCGCCGGGAAGAACGGGGTCACCTCGAGTTCTCGCCCGCGGGCCCAGGGCAGTTGCAGGGATGCCGTGGCGTCGCCGGCGCGACGCCACACCGAGACGTAGGCCTGCGCGGCCGTGGCGTCGTGCAGGCCGAGGGAGACCCAGCCGGCCTCCCACGCGGGCAGGCCGAGCGGCCAGACGGGGTGGCGGTCGCGGATGTCGGTGAGAATCGTCTTCTGCGCGGCCACGGCGGCGCGCACGGCGTCGACCTCGACGGGCGTCATCCTGTTGAGGTATCCGGACAGGTACATGCGGCCGAGCACGCCGTTCACGAGGGCGAAAGTGCGCGCCTCCGCGCTCATCCCGGTCTGCGGATAGGCCCAGTTGCCGGCCTGCTCCGGCAGGATGGCCGCCGGGGCGGCCGCGGCGATCGAAGCGTACGCGACGGGATCCTGCTGGTCCGAGGTCGACTGCATGTGCAGGCGCGACAGCAGCGCGTAGTCCATCCGCATCGCACCGGAGGAGCAGTTCTCGATGATGAGGTCCGGGTGGCGCTCCTGGACGGCGTCGATCCAGTCCAGCAGAGCCCTGGCGTGCTCGAGGTGCCCGTGGCCGGGCGCGAGTCCGTCGAGGTCGCTCCCGGGTCCGGTCATGGTGTTCTCGTCCATCTTGAGGAAGCCGATGCCGTAGTCGTCCACGAGGCGGTCGACCACGGCATCCAGGTGCGCACGGGCGGCGGGGTGACGCAGATCGAGGAGATGCCGACCATGCTCGGCGATGCGCACCCCGCGGCGCTGAAAGAACGCGTCGTCCGGCAGCGTCTCGGCCAGCGGGGAGCGCACGCCGATGACCTCTGGCTCCAGCCACAGCCCAGGTGTCATGCCGCGCGAGCAGATGTGCCCCGTCACCTCGGCGATGCCGCCGGGGAAGCGGACCGTCGACGGCTCCCAGGCTCCCACGCCGTCCCACCAGTGCCCGTCGGCGTACCAGCCCGCGTCGATGCAGAAGTAGTCGGCGCCCGCCGCTGCGGCGGCATCGACGAGCGGGAGCAGCCGCTCGGTGGTCGGGTCGCCCATGAGGGTGTTCATGTAGTCGTTGAACACGACCGGAAGTGCATCGTCAGCCGCGCGGGGCTGCCGGATCGCGCGGCGGTGGTCGGTGAGTGCGCGCAAGGCATCCGTCGCATCGCCCAGCGCGACCGCGAGCGACACGGGGATCGAGGTGAACGTGTCGCCGTCGCGCAGCCGCACGCTCCACTGGTGCTCCTGGTCGGTGGGGCCGGACAGCAGCAGGTAGGCGCCGTGGCCGTTCTCGCCGAGTTCCGCCAGCCACGGGCCGTTGTGCTCGATCTGCCAGGCCAGTGCGTATCCGGCATCTGCGGCGGCCACTGCGGCGACGGGGACCTTTTCGCCGCTGGACCACGAGCCGCGGTTCCCGAGCGCGATGCGGGTGCGCGGCGGCTGGTGGTGATGCGCCTCCCGGAGGACGTCCACGAGGCCGGCGGCGCGGAGCGGTTCCACCTGCCACCGGCTCTCCGCGATCCAGTCGTTGTCGGCGTGTGCGAGGACCAGGGCGTCGACGGATTCCGCGCGCGCGTCGGCGAGGAAGGAGCCGGTCGCGAAGCTCGAGACGGCATCGATCACGAGGTCGCCGGCGACCGTGACCTCGGTCCAGGTGCGCAGGGCGGCCGTCGACCCGTGGGCCTCGAAGACGCTGGTCACGCGGATGCCGCGTTCGGCGTCGACCTGGGTGATGCGCAGCTCGTGCCGGCCGTCGTGCTCGGTGCGCGTCTCGGATGTGAAGCGGAGCTCGCGGCCGATGATGGTGTCCACGTGGCGGTAGCTTCCGGGGAACCGCCCGTGGCCGAAGGCGGAGAGCTCGACGAGCGGCTGCTCGCCGTGACCGTCTGGAAGGACGGGGTCCGGCGCTGGTGACCCTGTGGGGCGCATGGCGAGCACCGACACGGGGCCGTTCTCCGGCGTGGCGAAGCTCACGGAGATGCCGGGGGTCTCCCAGCGGATGCTGCGGTGGTCCGTTGTCATGGAAATCGGCGCTCCTTCGCGGCGGATGTGATGAGATCCTTTCAAGAGCGGCGGGATCCGTGCAACATACTATGTTTATTGAGGTGACAAACATGGCCGAGATATCGGCACCGATGCGCGCGGCTCTGCTGGAGGTTCTCATCCACGGCGAGCTGCCGCGCGCCGAGATCGCACGGCGGCTCCTGCTATCAAGGGCGAGCCTGACCCGCATCACGAGACAACTCGTCGACGGGGGATTCCTGACCGAGGGGGAGACCCGGCTGGTCGGCCAGACCGGCCGCCCGTCGGAGATGCTGTCGGTGCGCGCGGAGGCGCTGCATTTCCTCGGGATCAAGCTCACCGGTGACCGGCTCTACGCCGTCGTCACCGACCTGTCCGCGCGCATCGTCGCGGCTGCGGAACAGTCGATCGAGTCTCGGGAGCCCGCGGATGTGGTGGCTCAGATCGCCGCCGTCGCACGCGAGTTCGCCGGGGCGGGGCACGAGCTGTCCGCCGTCGGGATCGCGCTGGCCGGTCGCGCTCGTCAGGGGCAGGGCGGTGCCGTCGTGGAGCGCTCGGCGTTCCTGGACTGGACCGATGTCGCCCTGGGGTCCCTCGTGGCGGAGGCCACAGGGCTGCCGTGCTCCGTCGAGAACGACGTCCAGGCGCTGACGGCGACGGAGCACTGGTTCGGTGCGGGTGCGGGCATCGACGACATGGCGCTGATCACGGTCGGCGTCGGCATCGGGTGCGGTCTGGTCGTCAACGGCGAGGTCGTCGACGGCGCGCACGCGCGGGCCGGTCAGATGAGCCACATGATCGTCGACGAGGCCGGACCCTACTGCGGGCTCGGGCACCGGGGGTGCGTATCGAGCCTGCTCGTGAATGCGGCGATCAGCAAGGCCGTGCGTCGGGCCGAGGATGAGTACGAGCAGTCCGTCGAGGACGCCCGTGGCGGCGATCCGATCGCGCTGGCGGCGTTCGCCGATGCCGGGCGGGCGCTCGGCGCGCTCATCGCTACGGTCGTGAACCTCGTCGACCCGAAGAAGGTCGTGCTCACCGGCGACGGGATCGCCGTGCACGAGCTGGGTGGAGATGCGATGCGTGCGACGCTCGCCGAGCGGCTCGACAAGGACGCCGCTGAGGTCGATCTCGACGTGCGGGCGTGGGACTTCTCGAAGTGGGCTCGGGCGGGTGCCGGAATCGCGATTCGAGGGATGCTCACCTAGCCGCTTTGTTTCATATATTGACAAAGTGGACTGATTCGCGGGAATCTTGTCTGGACGGCTCGACCGTCACGACGGAGGTTTCTTCATGCCCACCATTCGCCGCTTCCATGCCGCCGGCGCCGCCCTGGTCGTCGCGTTCCGCGACCACGGACTGCCCGAAGTGCTGCACTGGGGAGAGGACGTCGGCGACGCATCCGCCGCCGCGCTCCGCGCCCTCGACGAAGCGAGCGCGCGGCAGATCTCGGCCAGCGCGCTCGACGTGGCGTGGCCGCTGACGATCCTGCCGACGGAGCGGGATGGGTGGGAAGGACGTCCCGCACTGTCCGGCGCGGCCGCCGGTGCGCCGCTGCATCCGGACTGGTCGGTCACAGACGTGGATGCCGACGAGCACGGGTTCTCGATCGTGGCTTCGGCGGAAGGGATGACCCTGCACAGCTCGCTGCGGTTCGACGACGCGGGTGTGCTGCGCATCGATCACCGCGTGGTCAACGACGGTGACGCGCCCCTGACCATCGCCGCGCTCGACGCGACGCTGCCGGTCGCGGCCCGCGCGCGTGAGCTGCTCGACTTCACCGGACGGTGGACGCGGGAGCGCTCGCCGCAGCGTCGGCCGATCGCGATGGGCACGTATCTGCGCGAGTCGCGGCGCGGCCGGACGGGGCACGACGCGCCGATGCTCGCTGTGGCGGGGACGCCCGGCTTCGGCGACCGCTTCGGTGAGGTCTGGGCCGTGCATCTCGCGTGGAGCGCCGATGCGGTCTACCGCACCGATCGGCTTCCGGAGGGGCGCAGCGTGCTGGGCGCGGGCGAGCTGCTGCGACCAGACGAGATCGTGCTCGCGCGCGGTGAGGCATTCGCGGCGCCGACGGCGGTGTTCGTGTGGAGCGACGCCGGACTGGACGGGCTCTCCGCGCGCCTGCATCGGTCGCTGCGGGCGCGGCCCGCGCATCCGTCGGCTCCGCGTCCGGTGGTGCTGAACACCTGGGAAGCGGTCTACTTCGATCACACGCTCGAACCCCTGACGGAGCTCGCCGACGTGGCCGCCGAGGTCGGTGTCGAACGATTTGTGCTCGATGACGGCTGGTTCCTCGGACGCCGCAGCGACACTGCGGGGCTCGGCGATTGGCACGTCGACGGAACCGTCTGGCCGGACGGGCTCCATCCGATCGTCGAACACGTGCGCGCCCTCGGGATGGGATTCGGCCTGTGGGTCGAGCCGGAGATGGTCAGCCCGGACTCGGCTCTCGCGGCCGAGCATCCGGAATGGCTTCTCCGGATGCCCGGGCGGACCACCCGGTCGTGGCGCAACCAGTTCGTGCTGGACGTCGCCCAGCCCGAGGTCGCGGACTACCTGCTGGAGCGGCTGGGGGCGCTGCTGACCGAGTACCCGATCGAGTTCCTGAAGTGGGATCAGAACCGGGACGTGCTGGAAGCGGTGCACGCCGGGCGTGCGGGGATCGATGCGCAGACCCGGGCCGTGTACGCGCTGCTGGACGAGCTGCGCCGCCAGCACCCGGGCGTCGAGATCGAATCCTGCTCCTCCGGAGGGGCTCGTGTCGACCTCGGCATCCTGGAGCGCACCGATCGGATCTGGGCATCCGACACCAACGATCCTCTCGAGCGCTCGCGCATTCAGCGATGGACCGAGCTGCTCCTGCCGCCCGAACTGATCGGCAGTCATATCGGCCCCGCCACGGCCCACACGACCCAGCGGGCGACCGAGCTCCGGTTCCGGATCGCGACGACGCTGTTCGCGCACGGGGGCATCGAGACAGACATCACCCACCTCACCGCAGACGAGCGAGCGGACGTGAAGGCGTGGATCGGCGAGTACAAGCGCCTGCGCGGGCTCATGCACTCCGGTGAGCTCCTCCACGGCGACGGGGACGGACAGGTGCTGACGGGCGTGGTGTCCTCGGACCGTCGTCACGGACTGTTCCGGCTGACGCGCGAGGCGACGGGGGAATGGGCGGTGCCGCCGGCGCTGCGTCTGCCCGGACTCGACCCCCGGGTGGACTACCGCGTGCGGGTGGTCCCGGCGCTGTCGGCGAAGAAATTCCTGGACGCGAAGCCGGTGCCGTGGATCGCCGAGGGGGACTGCGAGCTTCCCGGATCGCTGCTCGGCGCGGTCGGCGTCCGGGTGCCGCTGCTGGCACCGGCATCCGCGCTCGTGCTCGAGGTCGTGGCGCTCTGACACAGTGCCGAACGCTCGATTCGCGCAGATGCCGTGTCTCACGTAAACTGATCCGCGGTGACGTGTCCGAGCGGCCGAAGGTGCAACTCTCGAAAAGTTGTGTAGGGTAACCCCCTACCGTGGGTTCAAATCCCACCGTCACCGCCACAGAAACCCCCTGCTGAGCAGGGGGTTTCGTCGTTCCCACGCTCTACAATCTGCGTGTGTCCCACACCGCACTGATCGGCCCCCGTGTCTCCCTCCGTCCTCTCGCCGCCGAGGATGCCGCAGCCCTCCTCGCCGCGGCCGCCGACGGCGAGCTGTGGAACCTCCCGCACACCGTCGTCCCTTCGGCCGCGACCGTCGACGCGTACATCGCGAAAGCACTCACAGGTCGCGACGACGGCACGGTCCTGCCTTTCGCGACGACGCTGACCGCGAACGGCCGAATCGTCGGATCGACGAGATTCTGGCAGATCGACCGAGTCAATCGCAGCGTCGAGATCGGACACACCTGGATCTCGGCGTCCTGGCAGCACAGCTTCGTCAACACCGAGGCGAAGTTCCTGATGCTGCGGTACGCCTTCGAGCAGATGGACTGCGTCCGCGTCCAACTCCGCACGTCCGAGCACAATGCAGCATCCCGAGCCGCGATCACAAAGATCGGTGCGCAGTTCGAGGGGATACTGCGTCACGAGTGCATCATGCCGGACGGCCGCAAACGGAACTCGGCGATCTACAGCATCATCGACGACGAGTGGCCGGATGTCCGCGCGAAGCTGCAGGGAAGGCTCGACGCAGCGATCGACGTGACGCCCGGGCCGGGCTGACGTTATCCGGACTCGTTCCGTTCACCCGCACCCGCTATCATCGGCGGGTTCACAGCGGCCCACTGGGGCGGCCGGATCGGATGGTGAGGACGCTCATGGCGAAGAAGACGAAGGCTCAGAAGTCGGCGGAAGCGGCGATCGACGCCGCAGCATCCGTGGCGAAGGATGCCGCGAAGCTCAGCAAGAAGCTCCCCAAGAAGGACGCGAAGAAGCTCAAGTCTCTCGCCGAGGAGGCGAAGGACGCGGCCAAGGTGTCCAAGAAGAAGCTCGCCGCCAAGCCGCGCAAGGTCGAGAAGGCAGCCGCCGAGGCCACCGGCCGGGTCGAGAAGGCGGTCGTCAAGATCATCGCCAAGGCCGACGCGAAGGATGCCGAGAAGAAGGCGGCAGCCGCGAAGAAGTCCGCCAAGAAGGATGCGGCCAAGAAGGCCGAGTCGAAGAAGGCCGAGTCGAAGAAGGCCGGGTCGAACACGGCCGACGCGACGCCGAAGCGCGCCGCCGACGTCGCGACCGTGAAGCCGGTCGCATCGGCGGATGCCGCGCCCGCCGCGACGCAGAACGCACCGGAGCCGGTGACGGCTGAGACCGCCAAGCCGGCAGCAACTCGCACCACCAAGTCGGCGACGGTTCCCGCCGCCAAGCCCGCAACCAAGCCGGCAACCGCCCCCGCCACCAAGCCCGCCACCCGCGCACCCCGGCCCGCCACGCCCGCGGCATCCGACGCACTGGCCTCGCTCACCGTGGCGGCGCTGCGGGACCGCGCCCGCGCGGAAGGCCGAGCGGGATACTCGCGCCTGACCAAGGCGCAGCTCATCGCCCTCCTCTCGGCCTGATCGGCTCCCCGTGCAGGACGGATACGACCGCAGCGCCTTCGCCACAGCGCCGCGGACGCTGATCGACATCCTTCGCGACACCGCGACGCGGTACCCGGAGGCCTCGGCCATCGAAGACCCGGACGGCGCCCTCAGCTACGCCGAGCTGCTCGCCAGGGTGCACCTCACGGCGGCGCGCCTGCACGATCAGGGCGTCCGGCGCGGCGACCGCGTGGGTGTCCGCATGCCGTCCGGCGATCGAGGCCTCTACACCGCGATCCTTGCGGTGCTCGCCGTCGGCGCGGCGTACGTCCCGGTCGACGCGGATGACCCTCAGGAGCGCGCCGATCTCGTCTTCGGCGAAGCGCGCGTGCGCGGCGTCATCGGAGCGGGCGGCGTCTTCCATCCGTCATCCGACGCCCCGGCACCCGACAGCACATCCGACAAAGCATCCGACACGACATCCGCCCAGGCATCCGCCCAGGCATCCGGCGGACTCTTCGGCACGCCCGATCCGCATCCGAGCACGATGTCGACCCCGATCGTTCCGCCGCCGACCCTCGAGGACGACGCGTGGATCATCTTCACGTCCGGGTCGACCGGCACGCCGAAGGGCGTCGCGGTGTCGCATCGCTCGGCCGCCGCGTTCGTGGATGCCGAGGCGAACCTCTTCCTGCAGGATTCGCCGCTCGGCCCAGGTGACCGCGTGCTCGCCGGCCTCTCGGTCGCGTTCGACGCCTCGTGCGAGGAGATGTGGCTCGCGTGGCGTCACGGCGCCTGCTTGGTGCCGGCGCCCCGCGCGCTCGTCCGCTCCGGCGAGGACCTCGGCCCCTGGCTGGTCGGTCACGGCATCACGGTCGTCTCGACCGTCCCCACGCTCGCTGCGCTCTGGCCGCAGGACACCGTCGAGAACGTCCGACTGCTGATCTTCGGCGGCGAGGCGTGCCCGCCCGAGCTCGTCGCCCGCCTCGTCGGCGAGGGCCGCGAGCTGTGGAACACGTACGGCCCGACCGAGGCGACCGTCGTCGCGTGCGCCGCACTGCTCGACGGTGACGGCCCGGTGCGCATCGGTCTTCCGCTGGACGGCTGGGCGCTCGCCGTCGTCGACGCCGAAGGCCTGCCCGTCGCCGAC
Organism: Microbacterium sp. STRO-1N; assembly: GCF_057748015.1. The sequence continues at coordinate 3,220,960 of NZ_CM173234.1, read as the reverse complement.
GGCGAGGCCGGCGAGCTCATCATCGGCGGCGTCGGACTCGCCCGCTACCTCGACCCCGCGAAGGATGCCGAGAAGTACGCGCCCATGCCGACGCTCGGATGGGACCGCGCCTACCGCTCGGGCGATATGGTCCGCGCCGACCCCGAGGGACTGATCTTCCAGGGCCGCGTCGACGACCAGGTCAAGATCGGCGGCCGACGCATCGAACTCGGCGAGGTCGAGTCCGCGCTGCAGGCCGTGGACGGCGTCGCCGCGGCCGCGGTCGCCGTGCGCAAGACCGAGGCCGGCATCGCCCTGCTCGTCGGTTATGTCGTCCCCGGCGACGGCTTCGACCGCATCAACGCCCGCGCCCAGCTCGCGGAGTCGCTGCCCGCCCCGCTCATCCCGCTGCTCGCGCCCGTGGACGACCTGCCGGTGCGCACCTCCGGCAAGGTCGACAAGGCCGCTCTGCCCTGGCCGCTGACCGACACGGATGCCGCGGACTCATCGCTGTCCGGCACGGCTGCCTGGCTCTCCGAGCAGTGGTTCGCCGTGATCGGCGTGCGCCCCGACGACGAGGGCGCCGACTTCTTCCAGCTCGGCGGCGGTTCGCTGGCCGCGGCCCAGCTCGTCTCGCGCATCCGCACACGGGCCCCCGAGTTCACGATGGCCGACGTGTACGACCTGCCGCGGCTGCGGCAGATGGCGGATGCCGTCGACGACGAGTCCGTCGACGAGGAGACGCGCGACGTCACGGCGGCGCGGCCCACCCCGCGGCGGATGCAGTGGGTGCAGACGATCCTCGGCATCCCGCTGTTCATCCTCAGCGGGGCGCGCTGGGCGACCTGGCTGCTCACGGCGAGCTGCCTGCTCCAGCTGGTGCCGGGCTTCGAGTTCCTGCCGGACGCTCCGGGGTGGGCGATCATCGTCGGGCTCGTGCTGTTCACGACGCCATTCGGACGGATGGGGGTCGCCGCCCTCGCCGCTCGACTGCTGCTCGCCGGTGTCCGAGGCGGCGACTACCCCCGCGGTGGTGCGGTGCACCTGCGTCTCTGGCTCGCCGAGCAGGTGGCTCACCAGGTCGATCCGATCGGACTCGCCGGCGCCCCGTGGGTGGCGCTGTACGCCCGTGCCCTCGGCGCCCGCATCGGCAAGGGTGTCGACCTGCACTCGCTGCCGCCCGTCACCGGCATGCTGCACGTCGGCGACGGCGCGGCCATCGAGCCCGAGGTCGACCTCGCCGGCCACTGGATCGACGGTGACACCGTCCGCATCGGCGCGATCCGGATCGGTGCCGATGCGACGATCGGCGCGCGCAGCACTCTGGCACCCGGGACGAAGATCGGCCGCGGAGCCGAGATCGCCCCCGGATCCGCGGTGTTCGGGCGGGTCCGTGCCGGCCAGCGCTGGGCCGGGTCGCCCGCCGTGCGCGTCGGCGGCACGAGCACGCCGCTCTCGCCGACCGCGCCACCGCAGCGCCCCCGCTGGATGTGGGCGTACGGCGCCTCGTCGGCGCTGCTCGGGCTGCTGCCGTTCCTGGCGTTCGCCGTCGGCGGTCTCGTGCTGGCTTCCGGCATCCGCGGTGCCGACTCGCTCGGCGAAGCCATCGGCCCGATGCTGGTCTGGCTGGTCCCCGCCGTGCTCGTCACCGGGCTCGTGTTCGCCGCGGCCGTCGTGCTGTGCGTCCGGCTGCTGGCGATCGGGCTGGTCGAGGGCGTGCACCCCGTGCACAGCCGCATCGCCTGGCAGGCCTGGACGACCGAACGGCTGCTGGATTCCGCACGGACGATCCTGTTCCCGATCTACTCCAGTCTGTTCACCCCGATCTGGCTTCGGATGCTGGGGGCGAAGGTCGGCCGCGAGGTCGAGGCCTCGACGGTGCTGCTGCTGCCGTCCATGACGACGATCGACGACGGCGCGTTCCTGGCGGACGACACCATGGTCGCGACCTACGAGCTCAGTGGCGGGTGGATGAAGATCGCGCCGGCCCGCATCGGCAAGCGCGCGTTCCTGGGCAACTCCGGTCTCGCCGCCGCCGGGCACCGCGTGCCCAAGGACGGCCTGGTCGCGGTGCTGTCGGTCGCACCGGAGAAGGCGAAGGCGGGGTCCAGCTGGCTGGGCTCCCCGGCCGTGCGGCTGCGCCGTGTCGTGAACGAGGCCGACCTCGAACGCACCTACCGCCCGCGCCCCGGTCTGCGGGTCGCCCGTGCGCTGTGGGAGCTGTGCCGCGTGATCCCCGTCGTCGTCACCTGCGCGATCGGACTCGCCGTGCTCGTCGTGCTGTCGGCGCTGATCGACAGGGGTGGCCTGTTCCTCGCGCTCGTGCTGTCCGGCGCGGTGCTGCTCGTCGCCGGCGCGGTCGCGGCCGCGATCACGACGGGCGCGAAATGGGCGTTCGTCGGACCGATCCGCCGCGGCGAGCATCCGCTGTGGTCCACGTTCGTGTGGCGCACAGAGGTCGCCGACACGTTCACCGAGATGGTCGCCGCCCCGTGGTTCGCGAACGCGGCGGCCGGCACGCCGGCGCTGGTCGTGTGGCTGCGCACGCTGGGCGCGCGGATCGGCCGCGGCGTCTGGACCGACAGCTACTGGCTGCCCGAACCCGACCTGGTCGAGCTCGGCGACGGCGCCACCGTCAACCGCGGATGTGTGGTTCAGACGCATCTGTTCCATGATCGAGTCATGAGCATCGACACGGTGACGCTGGAATCCGGAGCGACTCTCGGCCCGCACTCGGTCGTACTGCCCGCGGCGACGATCGCGGCCGATGCGACGGTGGGCCCGGCATCCCTCGTGATGCGCGGTGAGACGGTCCCGGCCGGCAGCCGGTGGAGCGGCAACCCGATCGGCCCGTGGCGCGCCGTGAAGGTGCGCGCGTACCAGGTGGCCGACTGATGCACTCCAGCGACCCGTACACGCCGCAGGCCGGTGACGACCGCATCCGGGTGGAGCACTACGACCTGAGGTTGGACTACAAGCTGTCCACCAACCGGCTCAAGGGGCACGCGGTGCTCGACGTGCTCGTGTCGGCGGAGACCAAGACGATCTCGCTCGATCTCGTCGGCCTGCGCGCGACGAAGGTGCGGGTGGACGACGCCGCGGTGCGGTTCTCGCAGAACGACCGGAAGGTGAAGATCTCGCTCGACGGTGCTGCTGCCGCAGGGGAGCGACGCAAGGTCGAGATCGTCTACGCCGGAGCACCGAAACCGAGGCGGACCCGCTGGGGATCGATCGGCTTCGAGGAGCTCGAGGACGGCGCGCTCATCGCCTCGCAGCCCACGGGGGCTCCGACCTGGTTCCCCTGCAACGACGTGCCGTCCGACAAGGCGACGTACGCCGTGCAGGTCACAACCGACCCCGACTACGTCGTGGTCGGGGCCGTACCACCCGAGCGCACCCTGGAGCGCGGACGCCCGACGTGGACGTTCCGCGTCGACGCGCCGACGCCGACCTACCTCATGACGCTGCAGATCGGGCGCTACACCGAGGAGGCCGTCGCGCTCGGATCGGTCGCCGGACGACTGTTCTACCCCCGGATGCTGCAGGGCCGAGTCCACGCGGACTTCGCGGATCTCGGCCGGATGATGGCCGTCTTCGATGACGTCTTCGGCCCGTACCCGTTCGGCGGGTACACGATCGTCGTCACGCCCGACGAGCTCGAGATTCCGCTCGAGGCGCAGGCCATGGGCATCTTCGGAGCGAACCACATCGACGGATCCGGCGGGCTGGAGCGTCTCGTCGCGCACGAGCTCGCGCACCAGTGGTTCGGGAACAGCGTCGGTCTGGCGCGCTGGAGCGACATCTGGCTCAACGAGGGCTTCGCCTGCTACGCGGAATGGCTCTGGTCGGAGCGCTCCGGCGGGCCGAGCGCCCACGCGAAGGCGCTCGGGCATCGTGCGCGACTCGCCGAACTGCCGCAGGACATCGTGCTCGTCGATCCAGGCCCCGACACGATGTTCGACGACCGGGTGTACAAGCGCGGCGCCGTCGCGCTGCACGCGCTGCGGCTCACCGCGGCCGACGACGACGTGTTCTTCGGCCTGCTGCGTACCTGGACCGCACACCACGCGCTCGCCACCGCCGATACCGACGACTTCATCTCCCTCGCCGAAGAGCAGCTCGGGCAGCCGCTGCAGGAGTTCTTCGACGCCTGGCTGAGGATGCCTCAGCTGCCGCCGCTGCCGGACGGCGGACCAGACGACGCCGCGGCGCCGATCACCGGCCCGATTCTCGGGCTGGATCGATCGCGACGCTGACGACGAATCCGTCCGGACCGGTGATGACGGCGGCTTCGACGCGGCGGCCGGGGAGATCGATGAGGCGTCCGCCCGGAAAGCGGCTTCCCGGGTCGGCGCCGAGTCGCACGTCGGACACCGGGATGCGCAGGCCGCGCCCGTCGGCCTTGACCGCCGCCTCGATGGTGGTCCACCCGCGGAGGTCCGGCGGTGGGTGCGGAGCGAACAGCTCGGCGAGGTCCTGCATAGCGCCCGCACCGGTGTCCGTTTCGGCGTCGATGCCGATGGCCGCGGCATCCTCAGCGGATGCCGCGGCCGCGAAAGCGAGATCACCGGCATAGCTGACGCTGATGACGACGCTGCCCGTAACCGTGTGTACGCGGCCGTGGTCAGCGGAGCCGCATTGGTCGCACCGCGTGCGCAACCGGGCGTCCGGTTCGCCGAGGTCGTGCACCAGTTGCGTGAGCAGCGCGCGTCCGGTGAGGAATCGCGCGGCGCGGGACAGGCTCAGCCGCTCGTACCGCGCGCGGTCAGCGGGGGAGAGGTCGACGCTCCCTGCCCCCGCGGCATCCGCCCAGGCGATGCGCACCGGACCGCACGTCGCGAAGCCACGGGTCATGAGGTCAGGATATGTGTTGCCGCTCACGACGTTTGCCAACACTTATTCTCCTAAGTGTTGGTGAACTGGGTGCGTGTCCACGCTTCCTCCCGCTCGCGTTCCGGTCGAACCGTACAGCGCGGCTGTCACCGCATCGATCGCCGGCTGGACGCCCAGCATCTCGAGCGCGGAATCCGCGGATGTCGAAGACGCAACGCGACAGCTCGTGTCTTTCGACGAGCACGCGCAGCGCGTCCTGGGTCCAGACAATCCTGCATTGGGCCCCATGACCGCCATCCTGTTGCGAACGGAATCCGCGTCCAGTTCTCAGATCGAACAGTTGACGACCTCGGCCAAACAACTGGCGCTCGCCGAGCTCGACGAGGGAGACAAGGCCAACGCCGTCACCGTCGTCGGCAACGTTCGCGCCATGGAAGCAGCGCTTCAGCTGGCCGACGAGATCAGCCAGGAATCCATCCTCGCCATGCACGAAGCGCTGATGGTCCACCAGCGAGGGTTTGCACCCATCGATGCAGGTCGCTTCCGCCTCGAGCAGGTGTGGATCGGGGCCGGTGAGGCAGGACCCCGAGTGGCGGAGTTCGTCGCGCCGCACCATGACCGCATCCCCGGGGCGATCGAAGACCTGGTCGAGTTCATCGGACGTCAGGACATCCCGGTGCTGATTCAGGTTGCGGTAGCGCATGCGCAGTTCGAGACGATCCACCCGTTCCCCGACGGCAATGGTCGCACCGGCCGGGCGCTTGCACAGTCGATCCTGCGCAACAAAGGACTCGTCGCCTCGACTGCGGTGCCGATCTCTGCGGGGCTGCTTGTCGACGTCGATCGTTACTTCACCGCTCTCGGAGCGTTCCGAGATGGAGACGCCGGACCGATTGTTCGGGAATTCGCCCGGGCGAGCCGCTTCGCCGCGGTCAGCGGTACGAAGCTCGTCGATGACCTGGTCGCTCAGCTGGACGCCTCTCGCGCGAAGATGCAGGGACTGCGAGCGGATGCCGCGGCGTGGAAAGTGTTGCCCGCACTGGTCGGTCAGCCGGCGGTGAATACCGCATACCTGGTCGAGACCCTCGGCCTGGGCGAGATGGCGGCGCTTCGCGCGGTGGACGCGCTCACGGAACGAGGCGTGCTCACTGAGACGACGGGCAAGGCCCGCGGGCGGGTGTGGCAGCATCGTGGAATTTTCGACGTGCTGGACGCCTACGCCGCTGACCTCCGACGGACGGCGTTGCGCTGAGCGGCTGTGCTAGAGAACGATGTCGTCGAACGCGCTCAGCTCGCGCCACGCGCCGGGGCGCGCCGTCCGAACTGCCAGCACATCGGTTCCGACCAGCATCCCGAGATCGACACCCGCGGCATCCGTTCCTGTGCCATCCTGTGGGCAAGAGCATCCTGGTGGCTGGCCGCGCTGGCGGTCGGCCTCGTGTTCGGCGTGTGGCACGTGCAGTACTTCGGCTTGCCTCTCCTCGAGCACCTCGCGTTCTTCGGTGCTGTCCTGATGCTCAACGCGACCATGATCTTCACCATGGTCGGGTCGTTCTGGTGGCGGATGCTCACGTGCAGGCTGATTCATCTGTGCGCGAATCTCGCACTGACGTTCAGCGCGTCCGCCGCACCGTCGATGACCGTCTTCGTGATCGCGACGGCCGCCGGCGCCGTCGTGGCCGCGATCCTTGTGCCGTTGCTGGGCCGGCGAACCAAGCGCTAGTTGACTTGTCGCCTAGTCGGTGATGCACTGTAGGCATGACGCTGTCGCGCATCATCCTCGGTTTCCTGGTCGTTCAGCCGATGACCGGTTACGACCTCATGCGTGCCTTCGCAACCTCCGCGGCCTACTTCTGGCATGCCGACAAGGCGCAGATCTACCGCACGCTCGCGAAGCTGGTCGACGAGGGCCTCGCCCGCATCGAGGTCGTACCGGGAACGAACGCCCCTGACCGCGTCGTCCACCACGTCACCGACCGGGGACGCGAAGCGCTGCACGCGTGGCTCGTCGCGCGGCCGGAGTCGCAGGCGCCCCGCGACTCCTTCGTCGCCCGGATGTTCTTCGCCGGAGAACTCGACGACGATGAGGTCTCGGCGCTGATCGATGCCCGTGCGGCGGACACGACGACCGCGCGGAAGGAACTCGCCGTCATCCGTGCCGAGACTCCGCATCCGGACCCTGGTTCCGACCGTGCGGGATGGCTGCGCTCCATGACTCTGGATCAGGGCATCCGCGAGCACGATGAGCATCTCGAATGGCTCGACGTGCTCAGGGCAGGTCTCGGAGCGGAGGAGGACTCGTGACGCGCCCGGTGCTCTTCCTCCACGGAGGCTCGGTCGGCGGCTGGAGTTGGGCCGAGCAACTGCCGGCCTTCGACGACCGTCTCGCTCTCGCTCCCGATCTGCCCGGGTACCTGTCGCGACGGGACGAACCGTGGGGTGACTTCGATGCCGTCACGGCCCGTGTGGCGGCGTACATCGATGCGGAAGCGGGAGAGCCCGTCGACGTCGTCGGGCTGTCTCTCGGTGGGATCACCGCGCTGCACCTCGCCGCTCGCCATCCTCAGCACGTGGCGAGCGTGTTCGTCACCGGAGCCTCGGTGCTTCCGTACCGCTGGTCGATGCGCATGATGAATCGCGTGGCGCTCCTGCTCTGGTACCGGCGCTTCTACTGGGCGGGCATGTCCCGCCAATTCGGTCTGGAGGGCGAGGAGACGGAGCGGTTCGTGGCGAGCTGCCCGCCGATCTCCCGTGCCAAGCTGACCGAGCAGCTGCGCGAGGTCTACCCCGGAGGCGTGACACGGCTGGAGGACATCGCCGCCCCGCTCATGGCGATCGCGGGTGAGCGCGAGATGCGGTATTTCCACGACAGCCTCGAAGTGATCCGCGCGGCTCGTCCGGATGCGACGATCGGGCTCGCGCCCGGGATGCACCATGCGTGGAATGCGGAGGATCCCGCACTGTTCAACCGCACTCTGCGCTCCTGGCTCGACGAAGGCGCGGCGAACCCCGAGCTGCTGCCGTTGCCGTGACGCCGCTCGTCGTCGCCTGAAGCTCATCGTCGTCCGCTGGCCGCCTAGAGCTCGATGTCGTCGAACGCGCTGAGCTCGCGCCACACGCCGGGCCGGGCCGTCTGAACCGGCAGCACGTCCCCTGACACCAGCACTCCGAGATCGATACCCGCGGCATCCGCGATGTCGGCGATCGGCACCTGGAACGTGCGGAATGCGCCGAGTGGAGGGGCCGCGAGAACTCCTTCGCGGACGTCCACCAGTTCGGACTGGTCCAGCAGGAACCCGGCCGCCGCGAGACCGGCCGGTCCTTTCCACGCGGCCACCTTCCAGAACCTCAGCGGGATCCGGATGCCGCGGTACGGCGGGTCCTGCGCACCCAGCACCGGAGCAGTGAAGACCGACACCCGCTGATCCGTCGTCTCGGCGTACGACAGCACGTGGTCCTCCAGGCCGAGCCAGAGTTCCTTGGACTGGTTGAACCCTGCGGCCTGCGGCGCCGCGTTCGGGTAGAAGAACGTCGCCTCGGTGGCCTCGCGCGCCTCGTCGAGGTCGCCCCAGCCGGGGTCGCGGCGGCGCACGAGGTGCCCGCGGTCGAGATCGTTGCGCGCGTACACGTCGGGTCCCGCCTGCTGATCGGCATCCACCCGCGGATCGAGCCGCCAGTCTCCTGACCTGGACACCTCGCGCAACTGCGCGCCGTCGATGTTGACGGCGGTGACGGACGCGAGCCGGCGCTCGGGGTCGAGGAGAACAGTGAACCGCGGGTAGGGGAGATCCACCGCAGAGCCGGTGGGCCGCGGAAGCGGCACGTCGCCATCCAGGAATCCGGGGTCATAGCCGTGTGTCATGTCACCCAGCGTAGAATCGACGTGCGACATCGCGACCGGGACGGCCCGGTTCGTGACATTCTTTCGGGGACGGCCCTGCCCGAAGGAGAAGCAATGCGCACGCGTTTCGTCGGTGCCGACGACCTCATCCGCATCGGACTCGGCTGGGGCGCCTTCGTCGTCCTGCTCCTGATCCACCCGCTCTTGGCGGCACCGGCACCGACGGTCGCGCTGGTCATCGCGCTGGTGGGCATCATCGCGGTGATCCTGCTCTGCGCGTTCGGGGTCGTCAAGCAGGCCGAGGCGCTCGCGCACCGGCTCGGCGACCCGTACGGATCACTCGTGCTGACCCTGTCGATCGTCCTGATCGAAGTGGTCCTGATCGCCGCCGTCATGCTCGGACCCGGTGATCACGCGACGATCGCCCGCGACTCGGTCATGGCCGTGTCGATGATCATCCTCAACCTCGTGATCGGACTCTGCCTGCTGGTCGGCGGGCTGCGCACCGGCGCGCTCCGTCACAACAGGGCGGGCACGTCCGCCTACCTGACGATGCTGATCGTCCTGAGCGTGGTCGCGTTCGGTCTCCCGGCGGTGATCGGCACGGACGGCGCGCTCACGCAGGGCCAGGAGATCCCGATCATCCTGCTCACCCTGGCGCTGTACGGCTTCTTCCTCTACCAGCAGATGGGCCCGCGGGCCGTGGACTTCCGGGAGCCGGATGCCGCGGCATCCGATTCCGAACCTGCAACGCACACCCCCGTCGCCGACGTGCTGCGCGAGCACCGCCGCGAGATCATCACGCGACTGGTGCTGCTCGTGGTGACCGTGGTGCCGATCGTGCTGCTGTCGCACGACATGGCGGCGCTGCTCGACGACGGCCTCGGGCGCCTCGGCGCCCCGCCGGCGCTCGCCGGACTCCTCATCGCGGCGATCGTGTTCCTGCCGGAATCCATCACCTCGGTGCGCGCCGCGCTGGCCGGCGAGGCGCAGCGCGTCAGCAACCTCTGCCATGGTGCCCTCGTCTCCACGGTCGGGCTCACGATCCCGGCGGTGCTGGTCATCGGCCTGTTGACCGGACAGACCGTGATCCTCGCCGAGACGCCCGCGGACATGATGCTGCTGGGCGCGACGCTCGTGCTGTCGGTCGCGACCTTCGCCTCGAAGAAGACGAGCGCCACGTACGGGGCGGCCCATCTCGTGCTGTTCGCCGCGTACGTGATCGCGCTGTTCAGCTGACCCTGTTCACCCGGCGAGGACCAGCGCCGACGTCTGCGCCTGCAGGCTCAGCTCGGCTGCCTTCAGCGCATGCGCCTGCGTCATCGCGACCTCGGTCCGGTCGAGGCAGTCGCGGATCAACTGTCCGAAGAACGGGAAGCCCGTCCTGCCGTCGGCCTCGAAGCGATATTGGCCGTCCTGGTTGACCAGGAGCGCCTGACCGCCGCCGTTGTCCGTCGTGATGTCGATGTATTTGCGCAGCTCGATGTAGCCGTCCGTGCCGAGCAGGATCGTCCGTCCGTCCCCGAAGACGCCGAGTCCATCCGGCGTGAACCAGTCCACGCGGACGTACCCGGTCATCCCGTTGTCGAGCACGACGTGCGCGTCGCCGAAGTCCTGCAGTCCAGGAGTGTCGCGGTGCGCGTAGTTCGCGACGGTCGCGCTGACGACCTCGCCGTCGGTCGCTCCGGTGTAGAACAGCATCTGCTCGAAGTTGTGACTGCCGATGTCGCACAGGATGCCGCCGTACCGATCGGCGTCGAAGAACCAATCAGGGCGACCGGTGCCGACGCGATGCGGGCCGAACGCCGTGACCTGGAGGACGGTCCCGATGGCACCCTGCGCCACGAGCTGTCCGGCGAGGATGGCGGCCTCGGAATGCACGCGCTCGCCGTAGTAGACGGCGTACTTCCGTCCCGTCCTGGCGGTCGCCTCCCGAACGGCGTCGAGCTGGGCGAAGGTCGTCAGCGGCGCCTTGTCGACGAAGAAGTCCTTGCCGGCGTCGATGACGCGCAGGCCCAGAGGCGCGCGCTCGGATGCGATGTCCGCACTCGCGACGAGACGCACGTCCGGGTCGCTGAGGACCTCGCGTTCGCTCGCGGCGACGTGCACCCCGGGGAACCGTGCGACGAACTCCGCCACCTTGACCGGATCGGCGTCGTAGACCGAGCGCAGCGTCGCTCCGGCATCGATCAGACCCTGCGTCATTCCGATCACGTGTCCGTGGGCGAGACCGACGGCGGAGAAGACGAAGTCGCCTGGCCCGACGACGGGCTCGGGCAGCGGGTCGAAGACGTACGGATGGTTCACTTCTGATTCTCCTGAGGGTGAGAGATGCCGCTGGTGACGTCGTAGGTGCGCAGCCGGCCGCACATGCCGAAGACCGGTTCGCCGGATGCGGGATCGGCGCGCGTGACCCGCGCTTCGCCCAGGTGCGACCCGGAGCCGGCGGCGATGGCCGTCGCCCGCTGGAGCTCCCGTTCCGCCTGGGCGAGGGGGCCCTGTTCGACGAGGGCGCCCCAGGTCTGCGCGCGCGAACGCACTCGTTCGACCGCCTCGGAATAGAAGGCATCGAGCGGTCCGCGGTCTCCCGCGACCACGGCATCGCGCAGCGCTTCGAAGCCGGAGACGGCCAGATCGCGCCTCCGCGATGCCCGTGCCGCGCGCCCGGAAGAGTCACCGAGCGAGGCCGCCGACTCGTATGCCTCGGCATCCGCCACCACGTCCGCCGGGAACGTGAGCACGGCATCGCCGGCCTCCGGCAGCCCGTTGTTGCTCATCAGCACGATCACGCGGAGCTGTCCGTGGTTCACCGCGCGGTGCACGGTCCCCGGAGTGAACCAGACGACCGAGCCCGACTCCAGCGGAGTCTCGCGATACCCGTCCGTGTCGATCGTGTGCAGGGCCCCGCGTCCGGCGACGACGATGTACGCCTCGGTCGACACGAGATGCATATGCGGGCTGCCGCCGCAGATGCCATCCGGCGCGGCATCCGCGTACACCTCCAGGTCGGTCAGCGATGTGCCGCCGGGGAAGGTGTTCACACCCGCACCGCCTCGGCGACGGAACGCTGCTTCTCGTAGAAGTGAGGTGCGGAGGACACGAGGTGGCCCGCGCGGTAGTACGGGTCGTCTTCGGACAGGGGGAGGGAGACGACCCTGCGATCGAAGCCCGCCTTGTAGATCGCTGTGACGACCTCGACGGCGTTGCGTCCGTCCTGGGCGTCGGCGATCGGCGCGCGTCCGGTGCGGATCGCATCGAGCATGTCGCCGATCTGCCCGGCATGGCCGTGATGGGCCAGCGGCTCGAGGTCGGCGGCGACGCGCTCGATGCGCGCGACCAGCTCGGCGTCGCGTTCGCGCTCGGGGAATCCGTCCGGCCGCGCCCGCTCGGCGACGACCTTCCAGGGCTGCGATACGCGCGCCTTCTCGCCCTGGATGACGATCTCCTGCTCCTCGCCGTGGTGCACGACGGAGCTCGTCAGCTGGGCGAGGCCTCGGCCATAGCGGAGCACCGCGACGGAGAGGTCCTCGACCTCGGCGTTGTCATGCTGCGCATTGGCGAGCATGGCCGTGATCTCGCTCGGTCGGCCGAGCAGCCACAGCAGCAGGTCGATGTGGTGGATCGCGTGGTTGAGGGTCGATCCGCCGCCCTCCTTCTCCCAGGTGCCTCGCCACCACAGGTCGTAGTACGGCAGGCCGCGCCACCATGCGGAGTCGACGCGGACGTGCGAGATCGAGCCGAGCAGCCCGGAGTCCACGACAGCCTTCAGTGTGGCGAGGTCGTCGCGGAAGCGGTTCTGCGCCACGACGGAGAGCAATCTTCCCGATCGCTGCTGCGCGGCGATCATCGCGTCGCACTCCTCGAGCGACGGAGCCATCGGCTTCTCCACGAGCACGTGCACCCCGGCATCCAGCGCCGCGACGGCCAGCGCAGCATGCGTCGACGGGGGCGTCGCCACGCTGACCAGGTCGAGCCCGGCCTCGGCGACCATGGCGAACGGGTCGTCGTACGCGACCGCATCGGTCAGACCGAAGGCCTCGGCCTTCTGGGCGGCCTTGCCGGGGACGACGTCGGCGAGCGCCACGATCTCGCAGTCCTCGCGGAATGCGAGATAGCCGTTGATGTGGGCATCCGCGATACCGCCGGTGCCGATGATTCCGATTCTGAGCATTTCACTTTCCTTGAGAGGGACCTGCCGGTCCGGTGACGGGTGCGCAGCGCAGCGGAGAGGGCGGCCCGGTTCGGACCGCCCTCCGGTTCAGCCGGCCGCGTCGATGGATTTCTGGAGGTCGGCGATGAAGCCGGTCGCCGCGGCCTCCGGGGTCTTGTTCCCGAACAGCACATCCTGCATGTAGCGCAGCAGCACCGCGTCCACGTCCGAGGCGCCGTTGGGGACGATCGCCGGTGCCTCTCCGAGGTACGGAACCCGCGAGTCGGAGTACTCCACGGCCTTGACCTCTTCAGGGGTGAGATCGTCGCCGATCACGTCGAGCGTCGTGGAGATCGCGGGCAGGCCCCGCTCGCTGCCGATGATCTTCACGGCCTCGGGGTCGTTGAGGAAGAAGTCGATGAGCAGCGCCGCCTCGGCAGGATGCTTGGACTGCGACGAGACCGACCAGTACATGCCGGCCTTGAAGTAGTCGTACTCCTCCACGCCGCCGTCGGTGGTCGGAATCGGCAGGAGTTCGAGATTCGCCCCTGACGCCTGCGAGAAGACGGACACCTGCGTCGCCGTGATGAAGCTCGACGCGACGGTTCCGACGGCGAACGGCGTCTGATCGAGTGCGAGGCTCGAGGACTCGACCCAGGCGGATGCCGGCGCCGACGCACCGCTCGAGCTCGAATCGAGCGCGGTCTGGAAGAACGCCGTCATCGTCTCCGGATCGATCGCGACATCGCCGTCCTCGAACAGGCTGTCATCGTTCTGCCTGGCGAACAGCTGCAGCATGAACTCGTTCTGAGCGAGCGATCCGCCGTACGTGCCGGACGGCGCCGCATCCGTCACGGATTTCGCCCAGGCCGTGTACTCCTCCCACGTCCAGGAGTCGGTGTTCTCCGGCAGGGGGACGCCGATCTGATCGAGCAGATCGGTGTTGACGATCGTCGACATGGCTGATGTCGAGATCGGGATGGCGTACAGTCCGCCGTCCGATTCGCCCATGCCGAGGACGCTCTCCTCCATGCCCTTCGTGCTGATGTCGTAGTCGGTGAGGTCGACGAGGGTGCCGCGGTCCGCGTAGGACGCGAGATAGAGCTGGTCCATCTGGATGACGTCGGGGGAGTTCTTGCCGGCCGTCGAGGTGGCGAGCTTCTCCCAGTAGGCCGTCCAGTCCGAGAACTCACCTTCGACGGTGATGTTCGGATACTTCTCCTCGAAGAGGTCGATCACCTCCTGAGTGCGCTGGTGGCGGGCGTCGCCGCCCCACCAGTACATCCGCAGGGTCACGGGTTCGTCGCTGAGTTCGGCGGGCTCCCCGCCGCCGCCGGTGCCGAGGCCGCAGCCGGCGAGGCCGAGCGCGAGAGTCGCGGCGACGATGCCGGCTCCGGCGCGAAGGGTGTTGCGCTTCATGGTGCTCCTTGTGTTCGAGACCTGAGTGGTCGGTCGGTGCCTACTTGAGGCCGGTGGTGGCGATGCCCTTGATGAGGAACTTCTGCCCGAAGGCGAAGATGAGGACGAGGGGGACGATCGACACGACGCTCATCGCGAACATCGCCCCGAAGGAAGAGCTCGATTGCGCGTCGATGAACGAACGCAGTGCGATCGGCACGGTGTAGTTGCCGGGGCTGGTGAGGAAGATGAGCTGCGAGAAGAAGTCGTTCCACACCCAGATGAAGGTGAAGATCGTCGTCGTCGCGAGCGCGGGGGTCATCAGCGGCAGCAGGATCTGGAGGAAGATGCGGCCGTGACCTGCCCCGTCGATGCGGGCGGCCTCGTCGAGCTCCTTCGGCAGCCCTCTGATGAACTGCACCATCAGGAAGATGAAGAACGCATCGGTCGCGAGGAACTTCGGCACGATCAGGGGCCAGAACGAATCGTTCAATCCCAGCTGCGCCCACAGGATGTACTGCGGGACGATCACGACGTGGATCGGCAGCATCAGCGTGACGAGCATGTAGGCGAACGCCGGCCTCTGGAAGCGGAATCGCAGACGGGCGAAAGCATAGGCCGCGAGCGAGCAGCTGAACAGATTGCCGATGATCGAGCCGAGCACGATCACGCCGGAGTTGAGGAGATACTGGCCGAATGGAGTGCCGAGCGCGGTCCATCCGTAGACGTAGTTCTCCCATTCGAAATCGGTCAGGATCAACGAGGGATTGGCGAAGATCTCGCCTTCCGGTCGCAACGAGCTCACGACCATCCACAGCACGGGGTAGAGCGAGATGACGACCATGATGATCATCACCGCCTGCCGCAGGGCGCGTCCCCAGAGGGAACGGCTCTGCTGACGGTAGGGGCGGGGGCCACGCCGACGAGTCGGTGTGACAAGGGTCCTGGTGGAGAGATCTTCAGTCGTCATAATGCACCCAGTACTTGGAGAGCCAGAAGTTGATGGCGGTGAGGACGCCGATGATGATGAGCAGCAGCCACGCGAGTGCCGAGGCGTAACCCATCCGGAAGGAGCCGAAGCCTTCCTGGTAGAGGTACAGCGTGTAGAAGAGCAGCGAATCGGCCGGACCGCCGGAGCCGCCAGAGACGATGAACGCCTGCGTGAAGGCGGAGAACGAGTTGATCACCGCGAGCACGAGATTGAAGAAGATGATCGGCGTGAGCAGCGGCAGTGTGATGGCGCGGAAGCGCCACCACGCCGGAGCGCCGTCGGTGGCCGCCGCCTCGTAGAGCTCGGCGGGGATCTGCCGGAGCCCGGCGAGGAAGATCACCATGGGCGAGCCGAACATCCAGACGTGCAGCAGGATGATCGTCGACAGCGACGTCTCGGGGCTTCCGATCCAGCTCTGGTTCGACTCGATCCCGATCGCTCCGAGCAGGGCGTTGAGCAGACCGTCGGCGCCGAAGATCAGTCGCCACAGCATCGCGATGGCGACGGACGCTCCGAGAAGGCTCGGGAGGTAGAACGCCGAGCGATAGAAGGACAGGCCGCGCATGCCCTTGTCGAGCAGGATCGCGAGCCCGAGTGCGACCCCGAGTTGCAGCGGCACGCCGATCAGCACGTACAGGAACGTCACCAGCAGCGACTGATGCAGTCGCGAGTCGCTGATCATGCGTACGTAGTTGTCGATGCCGACCCAGTTCGGATCCTGCAGCAGGTTGAAGTCCGTGAAGGACAGATACAGCGACATCAGGATCGGGCCGAGAGTCAGGACGGCCGCGCCGAGGATGAACGGAGCGAGGAAGATCACCGCCGTCTTGTTGTCGGGCGCGGCGGCGCGTTTCTCCTCCCTCGTCCGCTTCCTGCCGGTGCGGGCATGCGACATGCTCCGCAATTCAGCGATGCTCATGCTTCCTCCCCATCTTCCTTGATGTCGGTGTGCTGCTACTACTACGTACTATTAATACGTAGTACTAAGACGTATTGGCTACTATGGCAAAGCACGGATGCCGCGTCAACCGCTTTTTCGGATCGGCCGGCCCGGAGGGGAGCCGAGCATGGAGAAGAGAGCGACGAGTCGCGATGTCGCGCGATTGGCGGGAGTGTCGCAGTCGACCGTCTCGTTCGTGTTCACGGGGCGGGAGGGCATCTCGGAGCCGACCAGGAAGCGCGTCATGGAAGCGGCTGCCGAACTCCACTACCGGCCCAACCTCGCGGCGCGGTCCATGCGCACGCACCGGACAGGGCGTCTCGCGGTCGCCATGACCGTGTCGGCGCTGAATCCGCTGACGCTTCTGCACGGCGTGACGAACGCTGCCAACGAGGCCGGATATGCGGTCGAAGTCGTCTACGTCCCCGGTGAGCCGGAAGCACGCGCCGAACGGCTCGCCGAGATCGTCGCCTCGGAGGAGTTCGAGGGCATCCTCTCGTTCACGCCGTTGCATGCGCCGGTGCCGCCCGTCGATCAGACCAGGACCGTCGTCCTGTCGTTGAGCGAGTTCGACGAGCAGATGCACGTCACCGGTGAGCTCACCGACGCGCGGCCGGTCGTCGAGATGATGGAACGGCTCGTCGAACTCGGCCATCGCCGCTTCCTGCACATCACCGGCGAGCTCTCGTATCCATCGGCGATCGCCCGCCGCGATGCGTACGTGGCCACGATCGAGCGTCTCGGACTCGAGTCCATGGGCGTGATCATCGGAAGCTGGCTCCCGGATGCCGGCTTCGACCCGGTCGCGGCGCTGCCGGACGACACGGCGCCTTTCGCGTTGATCGCCCCCAACGACCTCGTCGCCACCGGAGCGATGCGCGCGGCACTGCTGCGGGGATGGTCGGTGCCGGGGCGGATGAGCGTCACAGGCTGGGACGATCACCGTCAGAGCGCGTACCTCGTCCCCTCGCTGACGTCGGTCATCCAGGACCGCGAGTCGCTGGGTGAGAACTCCATGCGCCGACTCATCGCGACGGTGCGGCGCGAGCCGGTTCCCCCGCCGGCGACGGACCTGCAGCGCATCGTCTGGCGCGAGTCGATCGGGGCGCCGACCGCTTCCTGATCCTGCGCGCTCACCCGCTACCGTGAGAGTCATGCCGCAGCTCCTCCGCACATTCGGGCGCATCCTCGCCCGGCACTGGATGCTGCTCGTGGCCTGGTACCTCGGCGGCGAGGCGCTGCACGAACTGCTCGTGCAGCTGGCCGGGTTCGTCGGCGGGCACACGACGCTCGGCGGACTCCTGCTGCTGCCGCTCGCGGTCGCGGCGCGACTGGTCTCCTACGTCGCCATGTACCTCTGTGTGCGGCCGTCGCTCCCGCACACCGCCGCCCCCGAGCACAGCGGACCGCGCGAGTTCGGCGCGGCGATCCTGCCGGCGATCCTGCCGTTCTTCGCGTTCTACGCCGCGTGGGGGATGCTGACGGCCGACCAGATCGAGTTCATGAACATCGCCGCGCGCATCGCGCTCGAGGAAGTCGCGCTCGATGCGACGCAGCTGGGCGATCGCGGCGGACTCATCACCGCCGGAGCGCTTCCGATCGCGGTGCTCGTCGTCGCGCTCGCCGCACGGTTCGTCTTCTCCCGGTTCAGCGCGCGTCTGCCGGCATGGACGCTGATCTTCGCGACCTACGCCGAAGTCCTCTGGACCTTCATGCTTTTCACCCTCGTCGGGCAGTGGTGGGGCGACGCACTCGACTGGACGGCCACGACGGCCGGCGCGCAGTGGTTCGACGGCATCGGCGACTGGTTCGCGGCGAACTTCGCGGTGATCGCGGGCGTCTGGGAGGCGGGCGTGTGGGTGTTCGGCATCCTGGTCGCCGCCGTCATCGTTCCGGCCGCCTGGCTGCTGGTCGCGGGGGTCATCTACGGAACGACGTTCGAGAGCGCCGTACCGCGGATGCTGCGCACGGCGACGGATTCTCGCGGATCCATGGCGATCCTCGCGCGCACCCTGACCCGACGGTTCGAGGACCTCTGGGCGGCGGTGGCCGTCATCTGGCGCAGCGGCCCCGCCCTCTTCGGCGGGTACGCGCTGGCGTACTGCGTCTGGGCGCTCGCCGAGCAGCTCGGCACACGCGGAGTGCTCCAGGCGATCGGCGGACACGACACGGATTTCTGGGCGGCGTTCCTGCCGCTCATCCTGGTCGGCGTGGCCGCAATCGCCGAGCCGCTGCGGGTCGCGACCGTCGCGACGGCGTACGACAGTGTGATCGCACGGCCCGAGTCCGGTCTCGAACCGCGCGAGCCCGGCGGGCACACGATGTCAGCGCTCGATGGGGAAGCGGACGATGCGGCCATCCTCATCGGTGACGTCGAACCAGAACAGTCCTGACGCGTCGTCGGGGACGACGAAGACCGCGAGGATGTCGTACGGGGGCGACTCCGCCTGGCACCGGGATTCCCCGGCGTCGGAGGGCAGATCGAGCTCCGAGTTCGCGAGCGTCCACACGCGCGCACCGTGCTGCTCGGCCAGCAGCAGCGACCGGCATCCGGTGGCGTCGGATCCACCCGAGGAGTGCAGCCGGACGCTGACCGTGTGCGCGCCGTCCGGCGCCTCGAACTCGTCGGCGCGCACCGAGCGGAGTACGAGCTGCTGACCCGCGACGTCGACGGCTTCGTCGGCGATTGCCACGGCCATGTCGTCCGATTCGATCGTCGGCACCACGTCGAACCACACGTGCACCCCGATGACGGTGATGGTCGCCACGAGCAGGGCGATCAGGGAACTGCGGCGCCCGGACCAGCGCATCAGAACCCCTCCCATCCAGGTGCGGTGATCTCGATCTCTGCCTCCGATGGCACGCCGTCGAGCGAGACGGGCAGCACGACCACATCGTCCAACTGCGGCGTGAAGTACGTGGTGATCAGGCGCAGCTCGGCGTCTCCGGCATCCACACCGGCGGGCAGCTCGAACGCGAGCATCCCGACCGTGTCCGTGCCGACGCGGAGGGGCTCGCGCAGCAGCGAGTCGCGTGTTCGCTCGCTCGCGTGGAAGGTGCGGTCGCCGATCTTGAGCGTCGCCAGGTTGATCGCGGCGTCGACCTCGGTCTGCGGTGCCGACGCGGCCACCGTCACGACAAGCCAGTTGCCGTCAGCCGCCCAGTCGCCTCCGCCGGTGGTGACGCGATCCGCGAAGGCCGCATCACGGACCTGCGCCGTAAGGGTGCGACCGGTGACGACATCGCCGGCCCCGCCGCGGATGAGAAACGCCTGCGACAGCGCGATGTCAGAGGGGGTGAGCGCGACGGTCGCCCCGGCGGCGATCACGAGCGCGGCGCCGACGGCCCAGGGGGCGGCGCGCCTCATGACGATTCCATCGGAACGGCGATCCTGGCCACGAGCTCGTCGCGGTCCCAGGTGACGTGGTCGGACGAGAGGATCACCTTCCCGGTCGTGATCTCGGGTTCGTAGACATCGAGGCGAAGGATGCCGTCGGCGAAGGATTCCTCGGGGACCGGCCACGCGATCTGCACGACCGACGGAACATCGGGCTGCAGCACGATGACACCCGCCGAGCCGTCGGTGCGCCAAGCCCTGGCGGAATCTGTCGGCTCGACGTCGACCAGCGCGAGCAGGGGGGCGGCGGCGTTCACGAGGCGCGCCTCGATCCGGTCCGTCGACCCGCCGACGCCGATCGGACGGTCCGAGAGGTTCTCCAGGCGCAGGGTGACCACGAGCAGGGTCTCGCCGGGGTCGGCCTCGACCCGGTCCTCAACGACGTCCGTCGTCTCGGCATCCAGAACCGCGACCGAGTACAGCGACGTGCGGGCCTCCTCATCCTCGCCGAACTCGGCCGGCGAGGCCGAGGCGGGGCGCAGCCCGCCGAAACCGACGAAGCCGGCCGCGATGACGGTCACGACGAGAATCGCCGTCCAGAGGGGAGCGCCCAACGAGGCCAGCGCGTGCCCGGAGCCGGCGGCGGCCCGGCGCACGATACCGGGAGTCTCGTCGGTCCTCGTCACGCCGACAGCATAACGGCCATGAGCCGCCGCATCGCGCCGTGCTGATCCGTCGGACGGTCGCTGTGGCGTGCGGCGATCCGCGCCCCTAGTATTCGCATAGGGGGAGATCACGATCCAGTGCGGGGAGAGACGCTGACGTGTCAACAGTGCTGCTCGACAGCAAGATTCAAGTACCGAACGTTCGGCAGGGGGGTGTCAGTCGAGGACGACTGATCGAGCGCGCTCGCGAGAGCGGAGCGCGCGTGGTCTCGGTCACGGCGCCGGCGGGCTACGGCAAATCCACGCTTCTCGCGGAGTGGGCGGCTGGTGAGGGTCGCAGGATCGCCTGGGTGTCGCTGGACCGCACGGACATCGACCCGGCCGCGGTCCTGTCGGTGATCGCCGCAGCATCCGTGGAGCTGTCGCCCGCGGTCGCCGACGTCGTCGACGATCTGCGGGGGATCGGCACCGCCGCGCTCGGGCGCTCGGCGCCGCTGCTCGGCGGGGCGCTCGCCGCGGCGCCCGAGCAGTTCGTCCTGTTCGTGGACGATCTGCACTGGGCGGAGTCCGACGAGTGCCAGGACGCGCTGGAGATCCTCTTCGCCCGCATACCCGTCGGTTCGCAGATGGTGATCGCCGGTCGACGCGAGTCGGCCCTCATCTCCCGCCTGCGCGCTGCGGGTGACGCCTGGGAGATCGGCGTGGAGGACCTGTCTCTCGATCAGACCGGCGCGCGCGCCATCTTCGCCACCGCAGGAGCGCCGCATCTCCCCGACGACGAACTCGATGCCATCGTCGAGCACTGCGAGGGCTGGCCGACCGGCCTGTTCCTGTGCGCGCTGGTGGCTCGATCCGGCGGGGACGCGGTCGCCGTCACCGGCGACGACCGGTTCGTCGCCGACTACCTCTACCGGGAGTGCGTGGCACGCCTTCCGGCGGACGTCCAGGAGTTCCTGCGGCGCAGCTCGATCCTCGAACAGGTCTCCGCGGCATCCTGCAATGCGGTCCTGGGCATCGAGGACTCTCGAGCAAGGCTGCGCGAACTCGAAGCCGCGAACCTCTTCCTGATCGGCATGGACCGGCATCGAGGCTGGTTCCGCTTCCATCCGCTGTTCCGGGAGTTCCTCGCGACCGAGCTCGAGCGAGCGGAGGGCGCCACGGCGGTCGTCGAACTGCACCGGCGTGCCGCCGACTGGCATGAGCGCGCCGGGGCAGCGGACCAGGCGATCGAGCACCTGTTGCAGGCCCGCGAGGTCGAGCGAGCGGCCGAGCGCATCGCCGAGGTCAGCCTGCCGATGTACCAGCTCGGTCAGGTCTCCACCCTCAAGCGGTGGCTGGCCGAGCTCGGCGACGAGGTCGTCCGCAGCTATCCGCCGCTCGTGGTGTCGATGACGTGGACGGGCATCCTGCTGGGCGATGTCGTGGCAGGCGAGCGCTGGTCGCGCATTCTCGAATCCTTCGATGCCGATACCCTGGATCCCCCTGATCGCTTGCTCTTCGAATCGGCGCGCGCCATGATCCGTGCCGCGCTGTGCGAGCAGGGGCACCGGAGGGCCTTGTCCGAGGCGGCCTTCGCCATCGAGCACGAACCGGCGACGAGCCCGTGGCGGGATCAGGCACTGCACTTGTGGGGGTCGGCATGCCTGCTCGTCGACGATCGCGAGCGCGCGCGTGCCGCGTTCGAGGAGGCGATCGATGTCGCGATGGTGGCCGGAAACTCCGACACCGTCATCCTCAGCGCGCCGGAACTCGCGCTGTTCGCCATCGACGAGAGCCGTTGGGAGGATGCGCGCGAGCATGCGGACCGCGCCGTGGCTGCGATCGACTCGAGTCATATGGACGGCTATCCCACCACGGCGCTCGCGCTCGCCGTGGCATCGCGGGCGGCCATTCACGATGGCGATCGCGAGCGTGGTGCGCGCCTGCTCGCCCGAGCGATGCGAGCCCGGATCGGATGCACTCACCTGCTTCCCTATCTCTCCGTCCGCGCACGGATGCAGCTGATCCGCGCGCATCTCGCCGTCGATGACCGCGCGGCGGCCCGTCATCTCATGCGCGAGATCGACGAGCTGCTGCGCCGACGTCCGGACATCGGCGTGGTGTCGGCGCAGGTCGAGCAATTGCGCGGTTCGCTGGCTGGCGAACCCGCGGCCGGCGGAAGCGTGCCGTTGACCCCGGCCGAGCTGCGCCTGCTGCCGTATCTGCAGACGCATCTCACGATCGCGGAGATCGGCCGCCGGCTGTTCATCTCGCGCAACACGGTGAGTTCCGAGGTGGGATCCATCTATCGCAAGCTCGGGGTCACGACGCGTTCCGCGGCGGTCGATCGTGCGAACGAGATCGGATTGCTCGGCGGCTGATCCGCGTCAGATCTCGGAATCGGGCACGAGGTCGTCGCCGTAGCCCAGAGCTACGGCGACCCTCGGCGCCGCGGCGACGACCCGCGGCAGCCCGACGTCGCTGATCAGGCCCTCCAGCACACCGACGATCTCGTGCAGGGTCACACCGGCGGCGACGGCATCGTCCACGGCCGAGCGCATGGAAGCCGCCGGCGCGTTGTTCGCGGTGAGCGCCGCGATCCGAACCAGCGCCACCGTGTGTTTATCGAGGGCATCGGACCAGTCGGGGCCTTCGCCTGCGCCTGCGACCTGGTCGTCGACGCAGAGGCGTCTCAGCCGTTCGACAGCATCCACGGGTGCCTCCTCCTCGGTCCGCAGGGTGGGCGGATCCGTCTGCCTCCAGTGCACCGCGAGCGGGCGTCGGGCGCACCATGCGATTCGCGTGATCCGATCCGGGCCCGTTCACACGAATCGCATGATGCGAGCGATTCGACCCGGTGGATACCGTGACGCATGGGTCGCCGCTCGGCGTCCCGTTGAACGCTCGGAAAGGGCTCCGTCATGGGTATCTTCGACTTCCTGCTGTGGATGCTGTGGATCTATCTCGTCATCCTCTGCGTCTGGACCTTCATCTGGATCTTCATGGACGTCTTCCGTGACAGCTCGCTGAGCGGCTGGGGCAAGGCCGGATGGGTGATCCTGCTGATCGTGCTGCCGTTCCTCGGCGCGCTCATCTATCTGATCGCGCGCGGCGGGTCGATGGCGAAGCGCCAGGCCGCCGACGTGCAGGCCGCAGCCCAGGCGAACGCGGACTACGTCCGCAGCGTGGCCGGCACCTCCGTGTCGCCCACCGCCGAGATCGAGCGGGCGCAGAGTCTGCTGTCCTCCGGGGCGATCTCGCAGTCCGAGTACGACGCACTGAAGGCCAAGGCGCTCGCCGCCTGATCGGAATCGAGACACATCATGGATGATCTGGAATTCGGACCCGTCGAGTTCGTCCTCGCAGGCTTTGTCGGAGAAGCACCCGACCCTGCGGTGATCGAAGCGATCGCGCAACTGGTTGACGCGGGAACCGTGCGCCTCATCGATCTGCTGCACGTCTCGCGGGACGCGGAAGGCACCGTCCGGTGGCTCGAGGTCGACGACGCCGGCATCGAACTGGGCAGCATCGATCTCGCGGCGTCCGGGCTCGTCGCGCACGAGGACGTCGAGGAACTGGCCGAAGGACTGGAGCCGGGGAACTCGGCACTGCTGTTGGCCGTCGAACTGCTGTGGGCGAAGCACCTCGCTTCCGCCGTGGCGGCGGCCGGCGGTCGGGTCGTCGACTCGGCTCGCATTCCCGCGCCGATCGTGAATGCCGTTGTCGCCGAAGCCGTCGGCGTCTGAGGAAGGGACGAGAACATGCCTCTCATGGGACGAATGGGCCGACCGGGTCTGATCGGGATGGCGGCGCGGACGGCCGTCATGGCAGGGACGGCGACCGCGGTCAGCGGGAACGTCGCCAGGCGACAGCAGCGCCGCGCCGAGGAGAAGTACGAGCAGCACCAGTACGAGGTGCAGCAGGAGGCCGCTGCGATGGCACCGCCCGCCCCGCAGTACGCCGCACCGGCACCGGCCGCACCCGCCGCACCGGCGGACGGCGGCTCCGACGTGGTCGCGCAGTTGCAGCAACTGGCGACGCTGAAGACGCAGGGCGTGCTCAGCGACGCCGAGTTCGAGGCTGCCAAGGCGAAGCTGCTCGGCTGATCCGCCGCGGCGCAGGAAGCAAAGCAAGGAGACGACATGACCAAGGACACCCGGACGATCGCGGGAGCAGCGCTTCCGCCCAGCAGGACGCTTCCCTTCCCGCCGAAGGCATCGGGGAGTTTCGCCGGGCGTACGCTCGCCGAGTCGACCTATGCGCCGCTTCCGCCGCAGAGCCACCTCGGTGAGGATGCTCCCAACATCCTCGTGATCCTCATCGACGATGCGGGGCCCGCACTGCCGGCCCCGCTCGGCGGTGCGGTCGCCACGCCGACGCTCGAGCGCATCCGCAACGAGGGGCTCGGGTTCAACAGGTTCCACACCACGGCGATGTGCTCGCCGACGCGTGCCTCGTTGCTGACGGGGCGCAATCACCACCGTGTCGGCTCGGGACAGATCGCCGAGCTGGCCAACGACTGGGACGGCTATTCCGGCCACATCCCGAAGTCGAGCGCGACGATCGCCGAGGTGCTGCGCAATTACGGCTACTCGACCGGCGCGTGGGGCAAGTGGCACAATACCCCTGCCGAAGAGACGACGGTCGCCGGCCCCTATGACCGGTGGCCGACGGGGTACGGCTTCGAGTACTTCTACGGCTTTCTCGCCGGCGAGGCGTCGCAGTACGAGCCCAACCTCGTGCGCAACACCACCTCGGTCCTGCCGCCCAAGACGCCGGAGGAGGGCTATCACCTCAGCGAGGACATCGCCGACGACGCGATCGGATGGCTCCACAACCACAAGGCGCTCTCGCCGGACAAGCCGTTCTTCATGTACTGGGCCACCGGCGCGATTCACGGCCCGCACCACATCATGAAGGAGTGGGCGGACAAGTACAAAGGCGCGTTCGACGACGGCTGGGATGCCTACCGCGAGAAGGCGCTCGAAGGCGCCAAGGCGGCAGGGTGGGTGCCGCAGGATGCCCAGCTCACACCGCGCCCGGACAATCTGCAGGGCTGGGATGAGATCCCCGAGGATCAGAAGCCTTTCCAAGCGCGTCTGATGGAGGTGTGCGCCGGTTTCGGCGAGCACGCCGACGTGCAGGCTGGACGGTTGGTGGACACGCTTGAGGAGCTGGGCTACGCCGAGAACACGCTCGTCGTGTACATCTGGGGCGACAACGGCTCTTCGGGTGAAGGCCAGAACGGCACGATCAGTGAACTGCTCGCGCAGAACATGATCCCGACCACGATCGATCAGCACATCGCAGCCTTGGATGAGCTCGGTGGCCTCGACGCGCTGGGCACGCCGGCGACGGACAACCAGTACCACGCGGGCTGGGCCTGGGCCGGATCGACGCCGTACCAGGGCATGAAGCTCATGGCTTCGCACCTCGGCGGCACACGAAACCCGATGTTCCTGCGGTGGCCGGAGCGCATCGCCCACGACCCGGAACCGCGCACGCAGTTCCACCACGTGATCGATCTGGCCCCGACGATCTACGAGATCCTTGGCATCTCCGCGCCCGAGTCCGTCAACGGCATCCATCAGGATCCGATCGACGGGACCAGCTTCGTCTACGCGGTCGAAGACGGCGCGGCCGAAGGGCGCCACCGCACGCAGTACTTCGAGATCATGGCCAGTCGCTCGATCTACTCCGACGGCTGGATGGCGTCGTCCACCGGGCCGCGTTTGCCGTGGGTTCCCGGCGCCCCTCCTGGTATCGCAACCTGGACGCCCGACCACGACACGTGGGAGCTCTACCACCTCGACGAGGACTGGAGCCAGGCGAACGATCTCGCGCTCGCGCATCCAGAGAAGCTCGCAGAACTGAAGGAGCTGTTCGCGATCGAGGCGGCCAAGAACGAGGTGCTCCCGGTCGGTGCCGGTCTGTGGGTGCCGGTGTACCACCCCGAGTACCGCATCTCGGTGCCGTACACCGAGTGGGACATGACGGGGGACACCGTTCGGGTGCCGGAGTTCTGCGCCCCGGCGCTCGGCAACAAGCCGAATGTCGTCACGCTGCAGGCGACTCTCCCCGAGCGGGCGAACGGCGTGCTGTACAAGCTCGGCGGAGCGGGAGGTGGGCTCACCTGCTTCCTCGTCGACGGCGTGCTCACATACGAGTACAACCTGTTCCTCGTGCAGCGCACGACGATCGCGTCGTCCGCGCCACTGCCTGCCGGCGACGTGACGATCGAGATCGACACGACCTACATCGAACCGCGACCGGGCGGACCATTGTCGGTGACCCTGCGCGTCGACGGTGCAGAGGTGGGCTCCGGGACCGTCCCGGTCAGTGCTCCGCTGCTGTTCTCGGCGAACGACTGCCTCGACATCGGGCGAGCGTACGGCGGCGCGGTCTCGCGCGCATACGCCGACCGGATGCCGTTCGCGTTCGAGGGCACGATCGGAAAGGTGCACATCGCATACAGCAGTTGACCGAGGGCAACGGTTGCTGTTTGGCAACTAAAGGTGTATGGTTGACGCAGATCAACTTTCCTATGCAGGAGCAGACACCGTGACCTCCACACCTTCCTCCCCGCCCGAGCAGACGCGCTCGGCCCGCGAGGTCTTCACCGCGATCTCCGGCCTCGTCGTCGGAATGTTCGTCGCCGTGCTCTCGGGCACGGTCGTGTCGACCTCGATGCCCGTCATCATCGCCGACCTCGGCGGTACCCAGGCCCAGTACACCTGGGTCATCACCGCGAGCCTGCTGGCCACCGCGGTGTCCACCCCGATCTGGGGCAAGCTCGCCGACCTCATGGATCGCAAGATCCTCGTCCAGATCGCGCTCATCCTGTTCACGGTCGGCACCGTGATCGCCGGCTTCTCGACCGACACCAACATGCTCATCGCGGTCCGTGTGGTCCAGGGCATCGGCGTCGGCGGTCTGATGTCGCTCGTCATGATCGCGGTCGCCCTCATCATCTCGCCGCGCGAACGCGGCAAGTACATGGGCGTCGTCGGCGGCATCATGGCGCTCGGCACGATCGGCGGCCCGCTGCTCGGAGGACTCCTCACCGACGCGTGGGGATGGCGCTCCAACTTCTTCGTCGGCGTCCCGTTCGCGATCATCGCGCTCATCCTGCTGCAGTTCACGCTGCACCTGCCGAAGCCGGCGAAGGCCAAGGTCTCGATCGACTACTTCGGCATCGTCCTGCTCGCCGTCGGCGTCTCGACCCTGCTGATTTGGGTCTCGATGGGCGGCAGCCAGTTCGAGTGGGACTCCGCCACGAGCATCGCGCTGATCGTCGGTGCCGGCGTTGCGCTCGCCGCCTTCATCGCGGTCGAGTTCTTCGTCAAGGAACCGATCGTGCCGATGTCGCTGTTCCGCAACCGCACCTTCACGCTGTCGGTTCTCGCCTCGATCGCCATCGGCGTCTCGATGTTCGCCACCTCGGTGTTCCTTGCGCAGTACTTCCAGCTCGCGCGCGGCGCGACGCCGACCGAGTCCGGCCTGATGACCATCCCGATGATCGTCGGGCAGATGGGCGCATCGATCATCATCGGCCAGTTGGTGAGCCGCTTCGGCAAGTGGAAGGCCTGGATGGTCTTCGGCTCCATCTTGTCGGTGATCGGCGTCAGCCTGATGGCGACGCTGCGCTACGACACCCCGTTCACGCTCGTCGCGATCTACATGTTCGTCCTCGGCGCAGGCCTCGGCATGGTCATGCAGAACCTCACCCTGATCGTGCAGAACGACACTCCGCCGACACAGCTCGGCGCGGCGTCCTCCAACGTCAACTTCTTCCGCACGATCGCGGGCACCATCGGCGTCACGATCATGGGCTCGATCCTGTCGACCAGCGTCGGCGATTACATCGCCGACGATCTCAAGGGCTTCACGCCGACCTCGCAGGAGGAGATCGACGCGCTCACGCACCTCGCCTCGGGTGACGTCCCGAAGATGAACGAGCTCCCGGACACGATCCGCACGATTGTCGAGTCCGCGTACGGTCTGGGCATCGCGGATGCCTTCATGATCGCCATCCCGCTCGCCGTCCTCGGCGTCATCGCGATCGCGTTCATCAAGAACAAGCCGCTGTCCACGAAGACCGCCGCCGAGCAGCTGCGCGAGCAGGCGGAGGAATCGGTGATCGAGATCGCCGAGGCCGAGGTGGCCGCATCCCTCAACACGACCGGAGCCATCCGGATCGACGGAACGCAGCCTTCGACCGGTTCCGTGGCAGTGATCGAGCGCGAAGACGAGGAGCGGAGGCGCTGACATGGCCGCCGCCGACACCGCAGCACAGGTCGACACGGACGACGCGCTCGCGGAGTTCCAGGGGCACCTGAACCTGATCTTCGCGAGGGCGCGCTCGCTCTGGAAGGAATCCGCGGCCCGGATTCACCCGGAGCTGCAGCCGGCGGGGTACAAGCTGCTGGCCTCCATCGCCAGGGCGGGCAGCACCAACGCGCATCAACTCGCCGAGCAGTTCGAGATGGACAAGTCCGTCGTCAGCCGCCAGGTGCGGATGCTGGAGGAGCTCGATCTCATCGAGTCCCGCCCTGATGAGAACGACGGGCGGCTGCGCGTGCTGACCGCGACGCCGACCGCATGCGCCGCTCTCGCGGATGTGCGCGGCGACCATGCGCAGCGGCTGCGCGCGAGCATCACCGGGCTCACGCAGGACGAGGTCCGCACGGCGTCGAAGGTGTTCCGTCTCCTCGCCGAGGCGTGACCGCGGCATCCGATGGGCGAAAGGGCAATAACGCACAGTGCACATGCGCGCGACTGTGCGTTATTGCCCTTTCGCGTGGCGGACGGCCTCAGCGTACGCTCGTACACTGGCCTGTATGAGTGATCTGCCCGCCGCGGGCCCCGAACTCGACCAGGCGGTCGCCCGCGTCGAGCACGAGCTGGGCCGGCTGTTCGCCCGCATCCGCGTCAGCTGGCGCGAGGCGGCGGTGACCGTGCATCCGGACCTCCAGCCGCTGGGCTACCAGGTGCTGACGTCGATCGCGAGCGGCAAGGCGACTTCGGCGGGCGAGATCATCGAGCGCCTGCAGACAGACAAGTCCGCGGTGAGCAGACAGGTGCGCCAGCTCGAGGAGCTCGGGCTCGTCGAGAGCGTACCGTCGCCGGCCGACCGGCGGGCGCGGGTGCTCGTCGCGACAGACCTCGCGCAGGAGCGCATCGCCGTGGCCCGAGCCCGCTACGAGGAGCGCATCGGCGAGCGGCTGCGCTCCTGGACCGCAGCCGACCTCGACCACTTCGCCGACCTGCTCAACGCGCTCGGCGGCTGACACCTCAGGCGCGCGGCAGGACGGTCAGTACGCGTTCGACGTGGTCGCGGAACTCCTGCATGTAGTTCGTGAGGAACTCCTTCGTGCTGTCGACCAGTACATCGCCGTCGTCGCCGAAGATCTCGGGCGAGAAGTGGATGTAGGCCTCGGGGGACGTCATCTGACGGGCGTTGCAGAAGCTCAGCACGGCCCGCAGGCTCTGCTGCGCCAGGGCGGTGCCGATCGTGCCGATCGAGGCGCCGATGACGCCGGCCGGGATGTGGTCGAACGAGTTCTGGCCCCACGGCCGCGACGCCCAGTCGATCGCATTCTTGAGCGCGCCGGGGATCGAGCGGTTGTACTCCGGGGTGACGAACAGCACGGCATCCGATGCGGCGATGGCATCCTTCAGCGCGAGCGCTGACGTCGGGTAGTCCTCGTCGAGATCGCGGTTGTAGAGCGGAAGGTCGCCGATCGGGATCTCGGAGAACTCCAGGTCGTCCGGCGCGAGACGGATGAGCGCCTTCGACAGCGTGCGGTTGATGGATTCTTTCGACAGGCTTCCGACGAAGTAACCGACCTTGTATGTGACCATGACGAACCCTCCTGCGGGTGTGGCGAATGCGGATCTGAGCACCAGCATGCTCCGGATGACCCGTCGACGAAAGAGGGTCAGGTCGTGATCGGCACGTACAGGACGAGTTCGAGATCGGGGAACTCGCTCGGCGCGACGCCGTGCTGCTCGTAGGTCATGAGTCCGGCGAGCGGATGCTGGAACGACCGCTCGCGCGACACGAATCCTTCGACATCGCGCTCCTGCCAGATCCGCGCGAACTCGGGCGAAGCAGCACTCACCCGTGCGACGATGCCGTCCTCGCGCGGGGCGCTGATCCAGCGCCGCGCGTCGGCTCGGAACTCCCCGACGAAGCGACGGCTCTGCTGCTCCCAGTCCGGCAGCAGCCGCCGGAGCTCCTGATCGGTGAACAGCAACCAGAGCAGGTTGCGATCCTCGGCATCCAGGCTCTCGATCCGCGGGTACAGGTGCGCGTAGGCGATGTTCCAGCCGATGATCGTCCAGTCCGCAGCCAGCAGGAAGGCCGGGAACGCGAACGACTCCAGCAGCCGCCGCAGGCGCTCAGGGGCGCGCACGGTCGCGGCGGCCGGCGCACTGATCTCGCCGTGCCCGCCGAGCGTGAGCAGGTACGTCATCTCCACCGGGCGGAGGCCGAACAGCCGCCCCAGTGCCTCGAGCACCTGTCGGGACGGATTGATGTCGCGCGCCTGTTCCAGCCAGGTGTACCAGGTGACGCTGAGCCCGGCGAGGGTGGCGACCTCCTCACGGCGCAGTCCCTGCAGTCGGCCGCGCGGAGCATCAGGGAGTCCGAGCGCCGTGCGATCGGCACGGGCCCGTCGGTCGCGCAGGAAGGCGGCCAGCTCTTCGCGGCGTCGACGCTCGGCATCCAATGCGGTCTCCTTCGGGTGGTAGTACCACTACTAGTATCACCGCCGTCTGGCGAGCCGGGCGAACCTGTGGCGGAATGGTTCCATGCCCGCACTCCGCTCTCGCACCATCACCCACGGCCGCAACATGGCCGGCGCCCGCGCACTGCTGCGCGCCGCCGGCGTGAACGGCGCCGACCTCGGCCGCAAGCCGATCATCGCCGTCGCCAACAGCTTCACCGAGTTCGTCCCCGGCCACACGCACCTCCAGCCGGTCGGCCGCATCGTGTCGGACGCGATCTCGGCGGCCGGGGGCATCCCGCGCGAGTTCAACACGATCGCGGTCGACGACGGCATCGCCATGGGGCACGGCGGGATGCTGTACTCGCTGCCGTCACGCGACCTGATCGCCGACTCGGTCGAGTACATGGTCAACGCGCACTGCGCCGACGCGCTGGTCTGCATCTCGAACTGCGACAAGATCACCCCCGGCATGCTCATGGCCGCCCTGCGCCTGAACATCCCGACCGTGTTCGTCTCGGGCGGGCCGATGGAGTCCGGTCGCGCGACGCTGGTCGACGGGTCGATCCGCACGCTCGACCTCGTCGACGCGATCTCGGATGCCGTGAACGAGAACATCTCGGATGCCGACATCCAGCGCATCGAAGAGGAAGCATGCCCGACCTGCGGGTCGTGCTCCGGCATGTTCACCGCCAACTCGATGAACTGCCTCACGGAGGCGATCGGACTGTCGCTCCCTGGCAACGGCTCGGTGCTCGCCACCCACACCGCGCGCAAGGCGCTGTACGAGGACGCCGGATCGCTGGTCGTCGACATCACGCGCAAGTACTACGACGAAGACGACGCGTCGGTTCTGCCGCGCAGCATCGCCACACCAGAGGCGTTCGGCAACGCCATGGCGCTGGACATCGCGATGGGCGGATCGACCAACACGATCCTGCACCTGCTCGCCGCAGCCCACGAGGCGGGCGTGCAGTTCGGACTCGACGAGATCGACGCCGTGTCGCGCCGCGTGCCGTGCCTGGCCAAGGTCGCGCCCAACGTCGCGGGCGGTGGCAAGACCTACTACATGGAGGACGTCCACCGCGCCGGCGGCGTCCCCGCGATCCTCGGCGAACTGCGCCGCGGTGGCCTGCTCGACGAGAACGTGCACACGGTGCACTCCGCAACCATGGGGGAGTGGCTGGACTCCTGGGACATCCGCAGCGGGTCCGCCGCCGACGAGGCGTTCGAGCTGTGGCACGCGGCTCCTGCCGGCATCCGCTCGTCGAAGGCGTTCTCTCAGTCCTCCCGCTGGGAGGAGCTGGATCTGGATGCCGCCGGCGGCTGCATCCGCTCCGTCGAGCACGCGTACTCGCAGGACGGCGGCCTGGCGGTTCTCCGAGGCAACGTCGCCGTGGACGGTGCCGTGGTGAAGACCGCCGGCGTCGACCCGTCGATCTGGACCTTCTCCGGCCCCGCCGTGGTGTGCGAATCGCAGGACGAGGCCGTGGCGAAGATCCTCGCCAAGGAGGTCGCCGAGGGCGACGTCGTCGTCATCCGCTACGAGGGCCCGAAGGGCGGGCCAGGCATGCAGGAGATGCTGTACCCGACGTCGTTCCTGAAGGGCCGCGGCCTCGGCAAGAAGTGCGCGCTGATCACCGACGGCCGCTTCTCCGGCGGCACGTCGGGGCTGTCGATCGGGCACGTCTCACCGGAGGCGGCGTCCGGCGGGGTCATCGCCCTCGTCGAGGACGGCGACATCATCACGATCGACATCCCCACCCGAGGCATCACGCTCGAGGTGGCCGAGGAGGAGCTGGAATCGCGTCGCCGTCGACTGATCGACGCCGGCGGCTACCGGCCCCGCGACCGTGAGCGCGTGGTGTCGCCGGCGCTGCGCGCGTACGCCGCGATGGCGTTGTCGGCTGACAAGGGCGCCGTCCGCGACGTCGACCGCGTCGAGCGCGCGCTGCGCGAGCAGGAGGCCCGCGAGGCGGAAGCCGTGCTCGCGGTCTGAGCGCGCAGTGACGCGATGAGTTGTGGATGCCGAGGCTTCCGCGTTACTCTCACGATGTGTCCCTGACCTGTCGTTGTTGTCGCTGAGCCTTCCGCTCTCCTTCATCGACCCCAGATCAACCAGCGCCGCTCTGCGCGCACTCCCGTCAGGAAACCACCCGTGCGTTACGCCAACCACATCGCCGAACTCGTCGGCTACACCCCGCTCGTCCGCCTGAACTCGGTGGCGGCCGGCACCAGTGCCACCGTGCTCGCGAAGGTCGAGTACTTCAACCCCGGCGGATCCGCGAAGGATCGCATCGCGGCATCCATCATCAACGCGGCCGAACGCGACGGACATCTGAAGCCCGGCGGAACCATCGTCGAGGCCACGAGCGGCAACACCGGGGTCGGGCTCGCTCTGATTGCACTGCAGCGCGGATACCGGATGGTGTTCGTCGTGCCGGACAAGTTCGATGGACCCAAGGTCGCGACTCTGCGCGCATACGGCGCCGAGGTCGTCGTCACTCCGACGAGCGTCGAGCCGAGCGATCCGCGGTCGTACTACAGCGTGGCCGCACGGCTCGCCGCCGAGATCCCCGGCGCGTTCAACCCGAACCAGTTCGCGAACCAGAACGGGCCGCAGGGGCACTTCGAGACGACCGGTCCCGAGATCTGGGCGGACACCGATGGGAAGGTCACCCACTTCGTCGCCGGAATCGGCACGGGCGGCACCATCAGTGGCACCGGTCGCTACCTCAAGCAGGCGAGCGCGGGGCGGGTGCAGGTCATCGGCGCGGATCCGGAAGGATCGATCTACTCGGGCGGACCGATCCACGGCTACCTGGTCGAGGGCGTCGGTGAGGACTTCCTGCCTGAGACCTTCGACGGATCGGTCGTCGACTCCTACGAGCGCGTGGCGGATGCCGAGTCGTTCGCGATGACCCGCCGCCTGGCAGCCGAGGAGGGTCTGCTCGTCGGCGGATCGAGCGGCATGGCCGTCGTCGCGGCGCTGCGTGCCGCGGCATCCCTGAGCGAGGACGACGTCGTCGTCGTCCTGCTGCCGGACCATGGCCGCGGATATCTCGACAAGCTGTACGACGACGCCTGGCTGGCCGAGCGCGGATTCTCGGTGCCGGAGCGCCGGAGCTCCGCCGCGGTGGCGGACGCGAACTGACCCTCACGCGCGGAACCCGGTGGGATATCGTCGGGGACATGGCAGCCGCGACGACGCTCTCCCAAAGTCCGAAGCGCGAAGCATTCGGCTCGCGCAATGTGTTCATCCTCTCCGCCATCGGCTCGGCGGTCGGACTCGGCAACATCTGGCGATTCCCGTACGTCGCGTACGAGGGCGGCGGCGGGGCATTCCTCATCCCGTATCTGTGCGCGCTGCTGACCGCCGGCATCCCGCTGCTGTTCTTCGACTACGCGATCGGGCACCGCTTCCGCGGATCGGCGCCCCTCGCCTTCCGTCGGATGCATCGTGCGGCCGAGCCGCTCGGGTGGTGGCAGGTGCTCATCAGCGTCGTCATCGCGCTGTACTACGCCGTCATCATCGCGTGGGCCGCCATGTACACCTGGTTCTCGGCGCAGCTGAGCTGGGGTGCGGGCAACGAGGAGGCGTTCTTCGGAACGGAGTTCCTGCAATCGGAGGACGTCGCCGAGGTCGGTGTCTCGACGACGTTCGTCCCGCAGGTCGGCATCCCGCTCGCGGTGGTGTGGGTCGTGGTGATCGTGATCATGGCGCTGGGCGTCAAGCGCGGCATCGGCGCGGCGAACACGGTCCTGATGCCGCTGCTGACGCTGATGTTCGCGGCGCTCGTCGTGCAGTCGCTGTTCCTGCCCGGCGCGATCGACGGGCTGAACGCGTTCTTCACGCCGAACTGGGAGGCGCTCGCCGACCCGGCCGTCTGGGCGTCTGCCTACGGGCACATCTTCTTCTCGCTGTCGGTGGCGTTCGGCATCATGGTGACCTACGCGTCGTACCTCAAGCGCAAGACGGACCTCACCGGATCCGGCCTCGTGGTGGCATTCGCGAACTCCGGCTTCGAGATCCTCGCGGGAATCGGCGTGTTCGCCGCGCTCGGTTTCATGGCGCAGGCGCAGGGCGTCGAGGTGTCGGGTGTCGCGGCCTCCGGGATCGGCCTCGCGTTCGTCGCGTTCCCGACGATCGTGTCGCAGGCGGCGGGCGGGACGATCATCGGCGTTCTCTTCTTCGGCGCGCTGACCTTCGCGGGGGTGACTTCGCTCATCTCGGTCATCGAGGTGATCGTCGCCGCGCTCCAGGACAAGCTCGGCTGGCGGCGGGTGCGGACGACGCTGACGGTGTCGATCCCGCTGGCTATCGTCTCGATCGCGCTGTTCTCGACGACGACGGCACTGATCGTGCTCGACACGACGGATGCTTTCGTCAACGCGTTCGGGATCATGGCCGTCGCGCTCGTCGCCGTCGTGGTGGTGGCATGGGTGCTGCATCAGCTGCCGCGCCTGCAGGACCACCTCAACTCGCGGTCGAGCTTCCGCGTCGGGCTGCTGTGGCGTCTGCTCGTGGCCGCGCTCGCGCCGATCGTCCTGGGCTACCTCTTCGTCACCGGGCTCATCGAGAAGATCTCCGAACCGTACGGCGGCTACCCTGTCTGGTTCGTCGGCGTCTTCGGATGGGGGATGGTGATCGCGCTCGTGGTGTTCGCCGTCCTGCTCTCGGTCGTGCCCTGGAGCAAGCGCTCGCACGCCAAGGACGACCCCGATTACGACGCCTTCCTCGCGGATGAGCACTACGATCCGAATCCGGAGACCGCGGCCATGCATCTGGGCGCACAGGAGAAGGGAGCGGGCGCATGACCACGACGGCCATCATCATGATGATCATCGCGATGGTCACGGTCTGGGGCGGTCTCGTCGCGGCGATCGTGAACCTGGCGCGGCACCCCGAGGTCGCCGACGACGAGCCGGAGGCTCCGCCGGTCGAGCTCTGACGCCCGACCGGCGGTGCGATTCAGTCCGTCTGGACGAGGATCTTCGCCCCGGCGCCGCCCCGCAGGGCGTGGATCGCGTCGACGACCCCCTCGAGGGGAACTTCCTGCACCCAGCCGGTCGTGTCGTACACGCCGCGGGACATGGCGTCGATGACCGCGTCGAAGTCCTCGGGAAGGTATGCCAGCGCCCCGGCGATCTCGGTCTCGCCCATCACCAGCTGCGTGGGCAGGAACTCCATGGGGCGCTCATGGATGGCGACGACGACCACGCGGCCGCCCGGCGTCAGGCTCGCCAGAGCGGAAGTGATCGCGGGACCGGCACCGGCGGCGTCGAAAGCCGCGTCCACCCCCGCCCCATCCGTGAGGTGGGCGACGGCCGCCGAGAGGTCCTCGTTCACCGGATCGACGACCGTCGCACCGAGCGCGGCGATGATGGCGCGACGCTCGGCGCTGGGCTCTGAGACGAGAACGCGCTCGACGCCGCGGGCCTTGAGGGCGAACCAGACGCCGATCCCGATGGGGCCGGCGCCGGCGATGAGCGCCGTCTGCCCGGCCTCGAGGCGTCCACGGGAGACGGCGTGCCAGGCGACGGACATCGGCTCGACGAGAGCTCCCATCCGCAGGTCGACGTTCTCGGGGAGCACGTGCAGCTTCGACGCATCCACCGTCGTGAACGCCGCCATGCCGCCGCCGTTCGAGCTCAGCCCGTGGAAGCCGATCTTCTGGCACGCATTGAACATGCCTATGCGGCACGCCGGGCACTCGCCGCAGTAGTAGATCGGCCAGACCGCCGCGCGGTCGCCAACCTTCACGTCCGTGACGCCCTCGCCGAGCTCGACCACCGTGCCGGAGAACTCGTGACCGAGGATCTGCGGCAGGGTCGAGCCGGTCACTGGATGGGGGTGATCGAAGTCGAGACCGGCCGCCTCGGGGGAGTAGTACACGTGCAGGTCGGACCCGCAGATGCCGGCGAATGCGTTGCGCAGCTTGACCTGGCCGGGGCCGGGGGTCGGCTCAGTGACCTCCTCGACGCGGAGATCCTCCTGCGCGTGGAACACTGCTGCCTTCATGATTCCTTCTTTCTGTCACGTGGCGGCTTCAGCGCAGCCACCACTCCGGTGAGGCCGCGAGGATCACCTCGACGGCCCGGTCGATGTCGTCCTCGCCGGACGACAGCCAGACTTCGATCGCGCCGATCGTGCCAGCGGTCGCATAGGCGGTCGCCATGCGCACGCCGGTGGGATCGCCGGCGATGCGGGACGGCACGATGTGCGGGTGCATGCGCACCCAGGTCTCCAGGCCCTCGCGGATCGCGCGCTCCAGCATGCTGCGAACAGGCGCGGCCAGTACCGGATGCATGGCGGCGCGGTAGACATCGGCATACTGCTGAACGTGCGCCAGGAGCGCTCGTTCCGCTTCGCCGATGCCGTCTCGTTCCGGCAGCTGCGTGATCACGGCATCCAGCTCCGCAGCGAGTGCGTCGGAGAGGAGTGCGACGGGATCCGTCGCGTGACGATAGAAGGTGTCTCGGGTGATGCCGGCCTCACGACAGACCGCGGCGACGCTGATCTCGTTGATCGGCGTCCGGGCGGCGAGGGTGAGAACGGCTGCGCGCAGCTTCTCCCGCGAGCGTCGCGACCGTGCGTCCATGTCTCCATTATATGCGACATGTGTCAGATAAAGGCGTAGCCTCGAAGGTGCAAGCGACGCCGGAGTCGGCTCGCGGAGAGGGAACAATGAGTGGATTCGAGAACAGCGTCGCCGTGGTCACGGGCGGAGTGTCCGGCATCGGTGCGGCCATCACCCAGCGCCTCGTGGACCGTGGTGCCCAGGTGCTCGTGGCGGACATCAACGCGGATGCCGTCGCGGCGGCAACCGACGCCTTCGGGCCGAGCGTCGCAGGTCACCGCGCCGATGTCACCGATGAGTCGTCGATGGAGGCGCTCTTCGCCGCCGCCGTCGAGCGGTTCGGGACGATCGATGCGGTCTACAACGTCGCGGGCGGATCGAAGCCCGGTGCGATCGTGGACATGGATCTGGCGACCTGGGACTTCAACATCAAGCTCAACCTGTACGGCGCCTTCCTCGGCACGAAGCTCGGAGCGAAGCAGTTCCTGACCGAGGGTAAAGCGGGGGCGATCGTCAACATCGCCTCGCTCAACTCTCAGGTCCCTATGCACTTCGGGGCGGGGTACTCGACGGCCAAAGCCGGCGTCGTGATGCTCACGAAGAATGCGGCGCTCGAGTTGGGCGAGAAGGGCATCCGCGTCAACGCGGTTTCCCCGGGGCTCGTCTCGACGCCGCTCACGGGCGGACTGCTGAGGCTCGACGGCGTGATGGATGCCTACCTCGACCGCATCCCTGCGAAGCGGCCGGCCGGCCCGGACGAGATCGCCGGTGTCGCGCTCTTCCTCGCATCGCCGGATGCGTCATACGTGAACGGCGAGAACATCGTCGTGGACGGAGCATGGGCGACGACGGGCTATCCGGACCTGCGCCCGTTCATGGCCTGAGGGGTGCCGACGGATCCGCGGGCTCCGCCACGGGCCGGCGGATCCCGATCCAGGACACGACGCCGCCGACGGCGAACAGCGCGGCGGTGACCCACGCGGCGTTGTGGAATCCGTTCAGATCGAGCGCGCCGCCGACGATGGTCGAGAGCATCGCGACCACGAGCAACCCGGCCACGCGTGAGATGGCATTGTTGATCGCCGACGCGATGCCGCTGCGGCGCTCGTCGATGGCGCCGAGGATGGCGGCGGTGAGCGGGGCGACGGTGAGCGACAGTCCTATGCCGAGCACGATCATCGCCGGCAGCACCTGCCACCAGTAGTCGAAGTCGGCGGACACGGTCAGCAGCAGCAGAGCGCCCACGGCCATGATCAGAGGACCGACCGTCATGAAGATGCGCGGACCCCAGCGCCCGGCCCACGCTCCGGCGCGGGCGCTCAGCAGGATCATCAGGATCGTGATGGGCAGGCTCGCGAGCCCGGCAGCGGTCGCGCTGAGGCCGGCGCCCTGCTGCAGGTACACCCCGATCACGAATCCGTTCAGCGACAGAGCGGCGTAGACGAAGAGCGTCGCCAGGTTGCCCCAGCCGAAGTTGCGGATGCGGAACAGCGACAGCGGCATCATCGATCTCTCGGTGCGCTGGCGCAGCAGGAACGCCACGAGGAACAGGATGCCGAGGGCACCGGGTATCCAGATCGCAGGCGAGGTCCAGCCGAGGTTCGGCTGCTCGATGAGGGCGAAGACGACTCCGGCGAGGCCTGCCGCGCACAGCGCGCCGCTGAGCCAGTCCACGCGGATGTCGCGGGGATGCTCCGGCAGTCGGAGTCGGGTGAGCAGGACCAGCGTGACGGCGATCGGGATCACGTTGATGAGGAACACGAACCGCCAGGACAGGAAGTCGACGAACAGTCCGCCCAGCAGCGGGCCGACCAGCTGGGCAGAGGTCGTGAACGCCGTCCACACACCGATCCCTCTGGCCTGTACTTCGCCGCGCATCGTCGCCGTGATGAGGGCGAGAGAGCTGGGAACCAGCAGGGCTCCGGCGGCGCCCTGCGCCGCACGGGCGATGATGAGCATGACAGGGTCGAACGCGAGTCCGACGGCGACCGATGAGATGCCGAACGCGATGAGTCCGATGCGCATCACGAACACGCGACCATAGGCATCCGACACGGAGCCGGCCAGCAGGATCAGTGCACTCAACGTGATGAGGTAGGCGTCGACGGCCCACTGCTGCGTGGTGATGCCGCCGCCGAGTTCCTCGCTGATCGCCGGCAGCGCGACCGTCACGACCGTGCCGTCGAGGAAGGTCACGAACGAGGCGAGCACCGCGATGGAGATCACCAGTCGCTGCGTGCCGGAGAGGGATGCCGAGGTCACACGCAGAGACTACGCCCGGCGGGGGACACCGAGTCGGTTCGGGGGATCATCCGTCGTTCGCGAATCGGCGGAGCAGGAGGTCGGATCCGGGGCCTGGCTCATCGTGCACGCAGTAGTAGCCGAGGTCGTAGCCGGCACGGATGATGTCGTCGTGCGCCTCGGTCAGGAGTACGCGCGTTCGGCCGGGATGGTTGTTCAGAGCGGTCGGATCCTCGAAGGTGTAGACCCTCCAGGTCGAGCCGATGGTGAACCGGCCGAGGGAATCCGCGGCGATGATGTCCGCGATCGTCGTCTCGACGCCGGTCCCGCCGGTCCCGCCGGTCCCGCCGGTCTCGACCGTGACGACGACGAGCTCGTAGGTCGGCACTTCGCTGTCCCCTTCCGGCTCGGGATTGACGATCGAGCGACCCGTGACCGTCGCGGTCCGGGGCGTGCGGTCGAGAGCGGGGAGCGTCCTGCTGAAGCCGATGTCGAGGAGCAGGGGCGCGGAGAAGCATCCGGCCACGAGCCCGACGATCAGTTGCTCCTGCCAGGAAGCGCGGGGTTCGCGGAAGAACCCGAGCGCGACCCACGCGAGCAGCACGCAGACGATGATCCAGACGACGCGCTTCAGATTGCGGTCGGACTCCCGCCGCTGCACCGCGGATTTCACCGCGCGCTCCTGCGCTCGGCCTTCCTGCGGACCTGAGCGCGGATCTTCCGCAGATCGGCGGCCGGCGGGACGGTCGTGACATACTTTCGGCTCGCGCCGTCGTCATCCGGGTCCCGAGGGTCTGAGAGGAGCACCCACTCGTGCTCGAGGAAGCCTCCGACGGAGCCGAACCCCGAGATCGTCCCGAGGTACAGGCCACCGGCACCCCTCGGCCCGAACAGTTCGGCTGACGTGATCGGTGCACGCTCCTGCAGCGGTCCGAACTCCAGTTCGCCCTGGACGTCGGACTGCGACAGCCAGTCATGGAGTGCGCGGAAGACCTCGGCCGCCTTCTCTACCGGGAGCCGATGATCGATCGCGATGAAGGTCAGCCACGCGCCGCCTTCGCCGTCCGTGGACTTGTACGGCGACGGATGAATCGAGTGCGCGATCCCGTGCGCGTAGATCCACTCCGCATCCCTGCGGGCCTCCGGAGCGGCGACCCAGAGGCGCAAGGCGAGCACGGCGACGGCGCCGAGCAACCAGATGACGATGCCGACCCAGACGATCCAGTAGCTCCAGGGGCCGGCTTGGACGCTCTCTCCGAAGACCGTGCCGCTCCAGCCGATGCCCGTCGGGTTCGTGATCGCCCCGTGGATCATGACCCCGAGGGCGGCGAGGGGCAGACACGCCCAGAAGATCGGCGCGTAGTAGAACTCGGTGCGATCGAAGCCGCCCGGATCCTCCCAGCGGGCGACCTCATCCACCGACTCGGGGCGCGGCACTCTCCCCGGCCGCACGAAGGTCGGCAGGCGGGTCGTCGCGGCCTGCGTCCACACCGTAGACGGATCGCCCGGCCACACGGTCTGCGGGGTATCGGAGTGCATCGTCGCTCCCTCGGTCGAGGTCTGAGCGACCAGGATGCCACCGGGGCGGAACTACCGATCACAGAAGACCGGGGCATCCCCCGGATTCCCCATCGACTCACACCGCCTCCGGGTCTACTCTGGCGTCAGGCGGGTCCCCTGCCCGCTTCTCACCGGCGAGAGCCGCAACGACGAGCGAGGTGCGAGATGGATTCGATGATGATGGGCGCCATGTCCGAGGACATGATGTCGATGCCAGGCATGCCGACGATGGACATGGCCGTCATGCAGGCGTGTATGGATGCCTGTTCGGCCTGCGAGCAGGCCTGCACTGTCTGTTCGACGCAGATGATGGACTGCTCGACGGCGTGCATGAACTGCGCCGACATGTGCAACACGATGATGCGCTCCATGATGCGCATGCAGGGCATGACCGTGGCGAGCATGGAGGCGATGCTCGACGCCTGCATCGCCATGTGCCGGATGTGCATGGATGCCTGCATGCAGCACGCCGAGCACAGCGAGGTCTGCAAGATGTGCGCTCAGTCGTGCCAGGCCTGCATGGACGCGTGCATGGCCATGAAGAACATGATGATGGCGGCGGCCTGAGGGGTTTCGAGGCGGCGGCGTTTCGACTCGCTGCGCTCGCTCAACGAGCGAACGGGGCGACGTTGAACTGCGTGCGTCCGACGGCGAGCACGTGGTAGCGGCGGTGCAGTGCCACCGGCGTGCCGACGCCGGCTTCGAGCGCGGCACCGGAACCGTTCCACAGGGTGTGCGCCGCGCCATCGAGGTCGCGCACGACCAGGGCGCCGGCCACGGCATCCGCCGCTTCGACGATCCCGTCGACCCACTCGGCCGGCGTCGCCGATGCGAGCCGAGCCTGGATCAGATGCAGAGCATGCCCCGGCGCGAACGAGGAGCAGACGTCACCGTGGTCGCACATGCACGCCGCACGCTCACGCACCTGAAGGGGCGAGAAGGCGGGCTGCGAGCTGGACACGATGATCTCCTGACGGTCGGGATGTTCCAGCAAGAGTAGGACGGGGCCGCTGTGGACGGAAGCGGCCCCGACACGCGCCGAAACAAACCGGCTCAGTGCGGCGCGTGGGCCTCCAGAGCCTCGGCCAGCGCATCGCGCACCGCCACGACGGCGGCGCTGTCGCGCGACGACGCCCTGGTCGCCGCGAAGATCTCGCGCACGGGCGAGCCGGGCAGCTCGAGCAGCCGCACACTGGCGCGTCCGCCTGTCCACACGAGGTCGGGCAGCATCGCGACCGCATGCCCCGCGGCGACCAGCCGGGCGTGAGCGACCAGGTCGGTCGCCTCGAACCGCACATCCGGCTCGAATCCCGCCGCGCGGCACTGCTGCACGGCCCACCGCCGCACGGCCGCGCCCTGCGGCTCGAGCACCCAGGCCCGATCGCGCAGGTCCGCCAGCTCGACGGCCGCATCACCGCGCGACACGGCCAGCCGGATCGGATCGCGACCGAGCAGCGTCCGCTCGATCCCCTCGCTCACTGGGCGCGTATGACCGGGGTACTGCTCGGCCACCACGAGGTCGAATGCCCGCGCCTGCAGTTCGAAAAGGGCGGTCTCGGGCGCCAGCTCGCGCATCTCGACCCGCAGCTCCGGCATCCGCTTCGCCAGGATCGTGAGGGCGGCCGGAACGAGAGCCTCCGCAGCCGTCGGCATGACCGCGATGCGCACGCGTGCCGGGGTGTTCTGCGAAGTCGACAGCTCAGCGCGCGCCGCTTCGTCCAGTTCGAGCGCCCGCGCGGCGTGCGCGGCGAGCACCCTGCCCTGCGCGGTCAGCCGGACGCGCCGCCCGTCGGGTTCGAGGAGCGCGACTCCGGCCTCGCGCTCGAGCTGGGCGAGTTGCTGTGACACCGTCGACGCGCTGTACCCCAGCGACGTCGCGACCTCGGCGATCGTGCCCCGCAGAGCCAGTTCATGCAGCAGCCGCAGGCGTCTCAGCTCGAACACGGCACCTCCCGAGAAGCATCGATGAATACGAACAGTATCCATCGTAAACGTGCGCTTTTCCTGGCCGATGATCGAGCGCACACTGAGGTCATGAGCTCTGTCGCGTCCTCCGCCGAAGCATCCGTCTCCGACCTCGCAGAC
The DNA here is from genome assembly GCF_057748015.1 of Microbacterium sp. STRO-1N. The sequence continues at coordinate 3,177,650 of NZ_CM173234.1, read as the reverse complement.
CTTGCCGACGACGCCGTCGCGCTGGTCAGGCAGTGGCTCGTCGAGAGCCGGGCTGTGCCCGTGGATGCCGCGGGCGAGCGTCTCGCCGGCGTCCTGCGCGACGAGAACGGCCTGGACTTCACCGTCGGCTTCGTGGACGGCGTGGTCCGTCCGGAGGACACGAAGGTCGCCGCCCGAAGGCTCAAGGAGCTCGTGCCGCTGACCCCCGGCTTCCTGCCTGCGCCCATGCGTGCGGCGATCGGCCTCGGCGGCGCCACCTCCACGATGCTCCCGGGCATCGTCGTCCCCGCCGCACGCGCCGTGCTGCGTCAGATGGTGCGCCACCTCATCGTCGACGCGCGCGACGAGAAGCTCGGCGCCGCGATCAAGCACATCCGCGAGTCGCAGGGCGTGAAGCTCAACGTCAACCTGCTCGGCGAGGCGATCCTCGGCCGCGACGAGGCATCCCGCCGACTCGAGGGCACGCGTCGGCTGATCGAGCGCGACGACGTCGACTACGTGTCGATCAAGGTCTCGTCCACGGTCGCCCCGCACAGCCCGTGGGCGTTCGACGAGGCCGTCGCGCACGCAGCAGAGGCGCTGCACCCTCTGTATGAACTCGCCGCGAAGGATGACACCTTCATCAACCTCGACATGGAGGAGTACAAGGACCTCGACCTGACGATCGCGGTGTTCACCGGCATCCTGGACCGGCCCGAGTTCCACGAGCTCGAAGCCGGCATCGTGCTGCAGGCGTACCTTCCGGATGCCCTCGGCGCGATGATGCGCCTGCAGGAGTGGGCCGCCGCCCGCACCGCGTCCGGCGGCGCACCCATCAAGGTGCGCGTCGTCAAAGGCGCCAACCTTCCGATGGAGACGGTGGATGCCGAGACGCACGGCTGGCCGCTCGCCACGTGGTCGACCAAGCAGGAATCGGATGCCTCCTACAAGGCGGTCCTCGAATACGCGCTGCGCGCGGAACACGTCGAGAACGTCCGCATCGGCGTCGCCGGCCACAACCTGTTCGACATCGCCCTGGCCTGGCTGCTCGCAGAGCGCCGAGGCGTCACGGACGGCATCGAGTTCGAGATGCTGCTCGGCATGGCCAGCGCGCAGGCGCAGGTCATCAAGCGCACCGTCGGTTCGCTGCTGCTGTACACGCCCGTGGTGCACCCGGACGAGTTCGACGTCGCGATCGCGTACCTGATCCGCCGCCTGGAGGAGGGCGCGTCCCCCGAGAACTTCATGTCGGCCGTGTTCGACCTCGACGAGGACCCGGCGCTGTTCGAGCGCGAGAAGCAGCGCTTCCTGGCATCCGTCTCGTCGATTCCGACCGGCGTCCCCGGCCCGAACCGAGTCCAGGACCGTCAGCAGCCCGCCGCGCCCGCCCTGACGGACGGTTTCGAGAACACCCCGGACACCGACCCGTCGCTCGCGGCGAATCGGGTGTGGGCCGACGGCATCCGCTCGCGCATGGCGGACTCGATCCTGGGGAACGACACGGTCACGGCCAATACACTGTCGACGCCGGAGCAGGTCACCGATGTGATCGAGAAGGCCGTCGCCGCGGGCGAAGCGTGGCGCGCGCTCGGTGCCGAAGGGCGCGCCGCGATCCTGCACCGCGCCGGAGATGTGCTGGAAGCGCGTCGTGCCGATCTCCTCGAGGTCATGGGATCCGAAGCGGGCAAGGTCATCGAGCAGGGCGATCCTGAAGTCTCGGAGGCGATCGACTTCGCGCACTACTACGCCGAGTCCGCACGGGCGCTCGCCGACGTCGACGGCGCGACCATGCATCCCGTCGAGCTCACCGTCGTGACCCCGCCGTGGAACTTCCCGGTCGCCATCCCGGCCGGCTCAACGCTGTCGGCACTCGCCACCGGCTCGCCCGTGATCATCAAGCCAGCCCGACAGGCGCGACGCTCTGGCGCCGTGATGATCGAGGCGCTGTGGGAAGCCGGCGTTCCGCGCGAGGTGCTGCAGTACGTGCAGTTGGACGGCCGCGAACTGGGCCAGCAGCTCATCAGCGACCCAGCCGTCGGCCGGGTGATCCTCACCGGCGGGTTCGAGACGGCCGAGCTGTTCCGCGGCTTCCGCAAGGATCTGCCGCTGCTCGCCGAGACGAGCGGGAAGAACGCCATCATCGTCACGCCGTCGGCGGATCTGGATCTCGCTGCGAAGGACGTCGCGTACTCGGCCTTCGGCCACGCCGGTCAGAAGTGCTCGGCCGCCTCGCTCGTCGTGCTGGTCGGCTCGGCCGCGAAGTCGGAGCGGTTCCGCCGCCAGCTCGTCGACGCCGTGCGCGCCTACGACGTCGGCTCGCCGACGGACGGATCGAACCGGATCGGCCCGCTGATCGGACCGGCTGAGGGCAAGCTGCTGGACGCCCTGACCACGCTGCATCGCGGCGAATCCTGGCTGCTCGAGCCGGAGAGGCTCGATGAAGCCGGGCAGCTCTGGCGTCCCGGTATCCGTGAGGGGGTGGCCCGAGGCAGCGAGTTCCACCGGGTCGAGTACTTCGGGCCCGTACTGGGCATCATGACGGCTGACACCCTCGACGAGGCGATCGACATCGTGAACGACATCGATTACGGGCTGACCAGCGGCATCCACTCGCTCGACGAGGACGAGATCCAGCAGTGGCTGGCCACGATCGAGGCGGGCAACGTCTACGTCAACCGCGGGACCACGGGTGCGATCGTGCAGCGTCAGCCGTTCGGCGGCTGGAAGAAGGCCGCTGTCGGCGCCGGTTCCAAGGCCGGCGGACCGAACTACCTGGTCGGGCTCTCGGAGTGGTCGGATGCCGAGGTGCGCTCCGACACGACGCTGGACGATCTGGCATCATCGGCCCTCGCTCTGGTCGAGGGATCGGATGCCTCCTGGCTCCGCGGAGCTCTCGCGACGGACATCGACGCCTGGTCGTCCGAGTTCGGTGTCGTCCGCGACGCGACGGGCCTCGTCACCGAGCAGAACCTGCTGCGCTATCAGTCGCTGCCGGTCACGATCCGGTTCGAGAGTGCTCGCGTGGTCCAGCTGATCCGCGTCGCGGCGGCCGGCCGACGGGCCGGTTCCCGCGTGACGGCGAGCGTCGCGTCGCCCCTGCCTTCGACCGTGGTCACCTGGCTGGGCGCGCACGACGTGACGGTCGTCACCGAGGACGCCGCGGCGTGGGCGGCGCGGGCGCGTCGCCTCGCGGCATCCGACGGTCGGGTCCGTCTGATCGGAGCGGATGCCTCGGCGACCGCCGAGGCCGTCAACGGTTCTCCGAGCCTGGCGCTGTACGCGAACCCGGTCGTGGCGGCCGGCCGCGTGGAGCTGCTGACGTTCCTGCGCGAACAGGCCGTCTCGATCACGGCGCACCGTTTCGGAACCCCGCGCCGCTACGACGTTCCGCTGCTGGCGCCGGTGCGCTGATCGGCCGGCCATCGTGCACCTGATGCCTGGGCGCATTCGGATCCGGCCGGTGTAAACTCGCCGGGTGCTGTTCACGATGAGCGCCCTCGAGGCGCGGAAGGTGGCTGCAGGCGCGCATCGCGCCGGCGGCAGAGGCTGACCGACAGCCGGAGGCGGAACTCCCGTCCCCGGTGACGCGTCGTACCCGGCATCCCTCTGAGCGGAAGCCTGACCTCTCATCCTTCAGGCCGTCACGGCCCCGTACGAAAGCTCTCATCATGCGTCCCATCGACGAGCGCGAGATCCGCGCATCCCTCATCAACGCCTCCCGCAAGGAAGCCGCCACCCTCTCGATGCCGGCCGATTTCGCCGACATCGACTTCGACCGCCTCGACTATCTCGGTTGGGTGGATGCGAAGCATCCGCGCCGTGCCTGCATCGTGACCGAGGTCGACGGCGTCCTCACCGGCGCGCTGCTGCAGCGGGCCGAGCAGCGCGTTCAGACGCGCGCGCAGTGCTCCTGGTGCGAGGACGTCACGCTGCGCAATGACGTCCAGTTCTACGCAGCGCGCCTGGCGGGCCCGCGCGGCCGCAACGGCGACACGATCGGCACTCTCGCGTGCGCCGAGTTCGGCTGCTCCCGCAACGTCCGGATGCTGCCGCCGCTCGCCTACGAGGGGTATGACCGCGAGACGGCGCGCGAGCTGCGCATCCTGAAGCTGCAGGAGAACGTGGTGGCGTTCGTGCGGGAGATCCGCGGCTGACGCGCCCGCGACTGACGGTCTGCTCCCGGACCGTCAGCCGCCCGGGGCATTCCGGTCGCAGTTCGTGCCGTTGTCCTGCGCACGTGGGTCGCTCCGGTCGCAGTTCGTGCCGTTCAGATTGCGCCCATCCGGCACGAACTGCGACGGGAACCGCGTGACGTGCGAGCATTCCGGCGGAAACTGCGACCGGAGCGCGCCGAGACCGGAGCGTGAACCGCGGGGCGCTGAGCCCGTCCGCCCCGTCCGTCAGCGCGGCGCGTCCACGAGCAGCACACCGAGGGCGAGCACGCCGGCGGCGATGACGAACGCCGCCAGGCCAGCGATCAGCCGCGCGTCCGGCATCCGATCAGGACGACGTGCGGACAAGGCTCGGTCGACCGCCCGCGCCCGCCGCGCCGCAGCGACCCAGAACAGAGCGGATGCCGCGACACCCACGACCCCGGGGATGACCCAGAGCCCTGACCCGAGGATCAACGGCAGCGCCCGGGCTGCGATCAGCGACACGACCGCGATCGACAGTGCGGTACGGCGCCAGGCGAGCTGCGTTCGCTCGGGCTGAAGCCCAGGGTCGTACTGTGTCACAGCAGGGCCGCGATGAGCACCAGGATGCCGGCGACGGTCACGGCGACGGCGACCACCGGCGCGAGCAGCGACCCGGGAAGCGGTGCCGCCAGGCGCATGGCGCGCTCGCTGCGGATCCAGCCGACCCATGCCAGCAGCGGTGTCGCGATGCCGGCAACGATGAGCACGAGCGACGCGATCAGGCGCAGCTGCGGATGCAGATCCAGGCCCAGCACCTCGAGCGCGACGCCACCGGCGATGAGGCCGAGAGCCGTGCGGATCCAGGCCAGGAGGGTCCGCTCGTTCGCGAGCGTGAACCGCGGGTCCGGCTCGGCGCCGTGGCGGTAGACGGCGGCGGGGAAGCGCGTGCGCTCAGCGGGCATTCGGCTCCTCCGGTTCGGGTTCGGCCCCATCCTACGGTGCGTCCTCACCGGGTCGCCCGCGATCTAGCCGACCGATGTCGACACGTGCCGCAGTGCCCGCTCCGCCAGCGCAGACGACAGCTCGGCGAAGACGGTGAAGCTGGCGCTTCCTGGCCAGTCCGCCGGCAGCAGCTCCGCAGGCAGCCCCGGATCCAGGTACGGCAGCGTCCGCCAGGCGTCGATCAGCCGTACATACGCCACGAACGCATCGCGGTCCGTCACGGCATCCGGAAGCTCGGAGACTACGGCCTGGAACCGTTCGTGCTCGGCGCGCAGCGCCGCCAGATCCCACCAGTCGCGCACGGCGTCGGCGAGCGAGCCGGCGACGAGCGGCGCATCCGTGCGGAACAGCACGGCGGTGTCGCGGACGCCGACGTCGCGCAGCAGATCCTCGACCTCGCCCTCCAGATGCCCTGGCAGGATCCACAGTGCGGGGGAGACCGCCCCGGCTCCGAGCCACTGCAGACCGCGCCGCAGCCGGTGGCGCAGCTCTCGGCGCGACTCGGGGACCGAATACGAGACGAGGCACCACGATTCGCCATCCGACATGGTGCGAATGTCGAATATCCTCCGGTCGCCCCGCTCGAGCATGGGCAGCGCGGCCGGGTCGAGGCGGTAGCCGGCGGCATCCGTCCGCTCCGCCGTCAGCAGGCCGCGCTGCTTCAGTCGGGCGATTCCGGTGCGGGCCCGGGATGCCGGGATGCCGAGGTCACCCGCCAGCCGGATCAGGGATGCCGTCGAGATCCAGCCACCGAGCGGCCGCAGGTACAGTCCGATGACGGTCCGCAGGAGAGATGCCGTGCTGCCTGGACGTGCGTCGAAGTCGTCCTCGGCGGGTGCGCGTTCCTTCGTTCGTTGAGCAAGGACGGCGGAGCCGCCCGAGTCGAAACGAGCCGCGTCGCTCACAGCGCGTCCCGCACCGCCAGCACGCCGGTGATCGCCTCGACGTGCGATGTGCTCAGCGGCGACAGGCCAAGGCGGATGCCATTGGGGAACCGGAAGTCGGGGATCACACCATCCGCCCACAGCTCCTGCGTCACGCGCTGGAAGTCCGGATGCCCGATCGACACGTGGCTTCCGCGCACCGCGGCATCCCGCGGGCTCAGCAGCCGCACGTCGCGCGGTGCCAGCTCCTCCTCGTACGCCCGCAGCACCAGTTCGGTGAGCGAGATCGACTTGGCGCGGATCGCGTCGATGCCGGCATCCTCGATGTGGTCCAGCATCCCCTGCATCGCGAGCATCCCGACGACCGGCGGCGTCCCGCTGATCAGCTGGCGGATGCCGGGGTCCGGCGCGTAGGCCGATCCCATGGCGAATACATCGGCGGCGCCCATCCAGCCCTGGATCGGCTGCCGCAGCTCGCCGTGCAGCCCGCGGCGCACATACGCGAACGCAGGAGACCCCGGCCCGCCGTTGAGGTACTTGTACGTGCAGCCGACGGCGAGATCGACGCCCCAGGCGTCCAGTTGCATGGGGATGACGCCGACCGAGTGGCACAGGTCCCAGAGCACGAGCGCGCCCGCCTCGTGCACGATCCGGGTGATGCCGGCCATGTCGGCGAGAGCGCCGGAGCGGTAGTCGACATGGCTGAGCACGACGAGCGCGGTCTGCTCCGATACGACGGCGGCGACATCGGACGCCTGCACGCCGAGCACCGGGTCAGGCGCGATCCAGCGAAGCGTCAGACCATGCTCGGCCGCGACGCCCTCCGCGACGAAGCGGTCGGTGGGGAAGTTGCCCTCCTCGATGACCAGTTCGCGGCGGTCGGGACGCCCGGCGACGCCGGCACGCATGAGCTTGTAGAGCAGCACCGTGGTGGAGTCCGCGACGACTGTCTGCCCTGCCGCGGCGCCGACGCACGCGGCGCCGATCCGATCGCCGAGTCGGGTCGGGAGGTCCATCCACTGCTCGTCCCACGAGCGGATCAGTCGGGTGCCCCAGTCGTCGCGGATGAACGCGGCGATCCGGTCGGCCGTCTCGACGAGCGGGCGCCCCAGCGAGTTGCCGTCGAGGTACGCGGTGACGCCGGGTGCCTCGGAGAAGGCGGTCACGTGCTGCGCGAGTGGATCGGCGGCGTCGAGGTCGCGGGCGAGAGCGAGCAGGTCGGTCATGTCAGGCCTCCAGATCGGCGGGGGTGAGCGGACGGGCGAGCAGCGGGTCGGCGGTCTCGGGTGTGGCTCCGGGAAAGAGCAGCACCCGCGTCGCCGCGTCGAGCGGATCGCCCGGCGAGAGGGCGCTCAGCAGATCGGCGCCGTCGATTCCGGCATCCCGCAGCGCCGCGACTTCGCGCGGGTTGAGCCCGGCGGGCGTCGGCCCGTTGCCCATGTCGGTGCCGTAGTGCACGGTCCCGCCGGCGGCATGGAAGCGGCGCACGTTGTCGACCGCGATGTCGTACGTCTCGCCCTCGTGGATCGCCAGGGTGGAGATCCACCGCACGGATGCCGCCTGCGCGGCGATCTCGGAATCGGTGAGACGCTCGCTGAACGGCGCGTGCGCCAGCACCCCCGCGCCCAGTCGCACCACGCGCTGTGCCTCGCCCGGTCCTTCGGCATGGGCGACGACGGTCAACCCTTCGGATGCGGCGATCCGGACGATCGCGGCGAACAGCTCGTCGCTGAACACGGGTCCCGCGGTGCTGTTGCTGGCGACCTTGAGGCAGGTCGCCCCGGCTTCCTTCATCTCCGCGATGGCGGATGCCGCGGCATCCGCATCGGGGATCTCCCGGAACGAGTCGGCCGGAGCCCAGGCGCGGTCGGACGGGTAGCCGCCAGGGGGAGTGAGGAACGCGCCTGCGAACCCGACCTCGACCTCCGAGATCATGCCCGACAGCACGGCGGGATTCCCGCCGAGGTCGAACACTCGGCCGAGGGAGGAACCGCTCAACGCCTCGACATCCACAAGCTGCAGGTGCACGTGCGAGTCCGTGAATCCGCCGGTGACGACGCCGTCGAGGTGGGGGATCGCGGGGGCGGGAGCATCTGCGCACAACCGCACCCTGCCATCGACCACCGACACCGAACCCTCCCGCCAGACGCGCCCGCGCCGGTCGAGATAGGTGACGGCGCGCATCAGCCGCCGATCTCCGTGCGGACCGTGTACAGCTCGGGGAAGAAGGTCAGCTCCAGTGCGCGCTGCAGGAACGCCGCGCCGCTGGACCCGCCGGTGCCGTGCTTCATGCCGATCGTGCGCGTCACGGTCTTCAGATGCCGGAAGCGCCAGAACTGGAAGTTGTCCTCGAGGTCGACGAGGTCCTCGCACGCTTCGTACAGATCCCAGTAGGTCTGCGGGTCCTGGTAGATCTCGCGGATGGCAGGTACGAGCTCGGGGTGCGGGCGGTAGGCCTCCCGGACGTCGCGGTCGAGGATCTCAGCCGGAACCGGCAGCCCGCGACGGGCGGCGAAACGCAGGAACTCGTCGTACAGGGTGGGGCGCTCGAACTCGGTCGTGAGCAGCGCGAGGTTCTCCGGATGGTCGCGGAACACCGACAGCATCCGTTCGTTCTTGTTGCCGAGGGCGAACTCGACCGCGCGGTACTGCACCGACTGGAAGCCGGACGAATTGCCCAACGAGCCGCGGAACTGCGCGTACTCGGTCGGCGTCAGCGTCGCCAGCACCGACCACTGCTGGGTCATGACGTCCTGGATGCGCTTGACGCGCGCGATGCGCTTGAGCGCTTCGCGCAGGTCATCGCTCGCGAGCAGGTCGCGCGCGCTGGTGAGCTCATGCAGCAGCAGCTTCAACCACAGTTCGGTGGTCTGGTGCTGGATGATGAACAGCATCTCGTCGTGATGCTCCGGCCGGCTGACCGGATGCTGTGCCGACAGCAGCGTGTCCAGTTCGAGGTAGGAGCCGTACGTCATCCGGTCACGGAGATCGGTGACGATGCCGTCTTCCAGGGCGCGTTCGTTCTGTTCGGAGCTCACCCCCGAACAGTATCACTTACGTGACGATCGTCACAGGTTTGAAATACGTGATCAGTGGGTCGTGTGCGCGGCCAGGAACTCGATCGTCTTCTGCAGGGCGGTCTGAGCGTCCGGCATGTCCAGATGGAACTGGTACTCGTGCGGCAGTGCAGGTTCGTGCGCTGCCGGCCAGAACTGCGTCGTGACGTCGACGCCCAACTCCGTGAGGCGATCGGCCATCGGAATCGACTGGAGCCAGGTGAGCCCGTCTCCGTTGCCGCCCGAGATGTAGGTGGTGGGGAAGTCCGCAGTCACCCAGTTCACGGTCGACATGGTCGCCCCGGACGAGTCCTCGGCCCAGTTCTTGGTGCCGGCGTACGCCCACATCGACGACTTCAGTCCCCACCCGACGATGCCGTCCAGTGCCGCGAGAGCGGCCAGGTCGTACACGCCGCAGTTCAGCACGGTCGCGATGATCTGGTCGGCCTGCAGTGCCGGCGTGATCGACATGATCTCGGCGTAGTCGGGGCTCGTCATGATGGTCGCCATCTGGCTGGCCAGTTGCGCACCCGCCGAGTCGCCTGCGAGCACGATCTGCGACGCGTCCACGTTCAACTCGTCGGCATGCTCGTCGATGTAGGCGAGGGCCTCGTTGAGCTGGTTCACCGCGGTGGGGTAGACGCCTTCCGGGCCCAGCGTGTAGTTCACGGCGATCGTCGTGTACCCCTCGGCGGCGAGGATCCGCATGTACGGGTCGACATTCTCCTTCGAGCCGGACACCCACGCTCCGCCGTGGACCCACACGATGGTCGGCAGCGGACCGTCGGCGGATGCCGGGGCGAACACGTCCATGGTCGTATCGACGCCGTCGTCCGCGTACGCGACATCGAGAGTCTCGGTGAGCGCAGTGTCGGGGACGTGGCCCTCCATCTCCTTCGCCGTGGCGTCGCCGCCCTGCGTGAAGACGGCGCGGATCGCCATGGCACTGGGCCATGGGGTGAGCGAGGACACGGCCATGACGACGAGCACGACGGCGACCAGGATGCCGAGAGTGATCTTCGTCTTCCGCCGGCGGCGCCGCGGCTTCGCCGTCTCGGGTTCGGTCGTCTCGGCATCTGGCGGCGTGGTCATAGAACCTCCCTGCGCTCAGTGTGGCAGGTGGCGGTGTCCCTGGAGTCATCGACTCACGGGTTCAGGCCGGCGATGATCCGCTCCAGGCCGTAGGCGAACGCGCGATCCACATCGCCGCCCAGGCGGAAGGCGCCGGCGAGTTCCATCTGCAGGAATCCGGTCGCCCAGGCCGTGAACAACCGTGCCGCGTCCAGTGCCGCATCCGCGCCGACCAGCTCGGCCGTCGCTCGAATGACGGGGGCTGCCGCGCGGTCCAATGACGACAGGGGAGCGGCCGCCGTGAACATCAGGCGAAATCCCTCGGGATGCTCGTGCGCGTGCGTCCGGTAGGCGGCCGCGAGTTCGGGAAGGTCGCCGCCCACCGAATCCAAGCGAACGGCGAGGTCGTCGACGACGGCCTCGGCCACGGCGGTGAGCAGGGCATCCCGATCCCTCACGCGTTTGTAGAGCGATGGTGCGCGGACGCCGACCCTCGTGGCCACGGCCTGCATGGTGAGCCCGGCAGGTCCTGAGTGCTCGAGGATCTCTCGCCCCGCGGCGACGATCTCCGCGTACGAGGTGCGTTCGGGTGTCGGCATCCGATCCTCCATAGCTATTGACAATAGCCATGATAGCTACATATCGTAGCCATGTCATCTGGAAGGACCGCACATGAAGCTCGCGCCGCACCTGCACCGCCTCGGCAACGACATCGTCGCCTCGTATCTCATCGATCTGCCCGAAGGGATCACGCTCATCGACGCGGGACTGCCAGGGCACTGGACCGACCTGCAGGACGAGCTCGCGCTCATCGGACGGTCGCTGTCAGACGTCCGAGGGCTCATCCTCACGCACGGAGACAGCGACCACATCGGGTTCGCCGAGCGGCTGCGCCGGGAGACCGGCGCGCCGATCTTCGTGCACGCCGCCGACGCGCATCGCGCTCGCACCGGTGAGAAGCCCAAGACGCCGATAGGCCCGGCCCGCCTGTGGCCGATGCTCGGGTTCTTCGCGTACGGGCTGCGCAAGAACGGCATGCGCACGCAGTACGTGCAGGATGTCGTCGAAATCTCAGACGGCGACGTCCTGGATCTCCCGGGTTCTCCGCTCATCATCGGGATGCCGGGGCACTCGCCCGGCAGCATCGCCGTGCACATCCCCGCGGCGGATGCCGTGGTCGTCGGAGATGCGCTCACCACGCGTCACGTGCTGACAGGACGCGAAGGAGCCCAGCCTGCGCCGTTCACCGACGAGCCCGCCGTCGCGGACACGTCTCTCGACCGGCTCGCGGAGATCTCGGCATCCTGGGTGCTGCCAGGACATGGCGCACCGTGGCAGGGGAGCCCGGCCGATCTCGTCGAGACCGTGCGCGCGGCCTGATCCGGGTCGTGCGCGGCCGTTCCGGATCGTGCGGGTACAGATGTCAGGACGATTCTCGGATGGCGGGCGATCAGTCGGCGTTTCTCCCGACATCCGGGAAATCTCCCGACATCTGTCCTGTCAGCCACGTGACGGCGAGTGTCGGCTGACCCGCTGAGCACACTGCCGACCACCCGACTCAGCGCGCGGCGAGCACCGTCGCGGTATCGCTCACCGTGATCTGTGGGGGATACAGTCCCATCACCTGCAGTGCCGCGGCGTGATTCTCCGCCGTCGACCCCGCGCAGGCGTCGGCGGCGACGGTGACGTGCGCCCCGGCATCCGCAGCGGCCAGCGCGGTCGAGATCACGCAGCAGTCCGTCGAGACGCCCGCCAGCACCACCCGGGCCCCGTGGCCGACGATCGCCTCGAGCTCGGAGCCCCATTTACCGAAGGTGGGCAGGTCCAGGGTCGGATGCCGTGACAGCCCGGTCGCCTCGGGCACGAGCTCGAACAGCGGGTCGGTCGGTGGCTGATCGGCGAACGGCCACGCCGTGAAGTAGTCGCCCCACGACGTGGTGCGGTCGGCGGTCGGCACCCAGCGCGTCACGAGGACCTCCTCGCCGAAGGCCTCGGCCAGGTCGCGAATCCGCGGCATCGCCTGGCCGAAGAACGGCGAGCCCCAGGCGGAGCCGGTCGATGCGAAGATCGTCTGCGGATCGATGACGACCAGCCAGTCCACGCGGCTCACGCCTGCTCCTGCCGCCGGATCCTGCCAGCGCGGGCGAACCAGGTCACGAGGAACGACAGCACCAGCGCGAAGAAGACGCCGAGGTTCGCGTACGCCCATTCGCCGTGCCGGCCGCCGATGAGGAACAGCAGGTAGCCCTGCCAGTTGTTCCACGGCGCGGCCTCGGCGAAGGTGTTGACGACCAGGCCCCAGCCGATCAGGCTCGTCGCGATCATGGTGCCGATCGACGTCCAGTCCCAGGCGCCGTAGCGTCCGGAGGCGTCGAACAGGGCGGCCTCGTCGTAGTCCTTCTTCCGCCGCAGGATGTCGGCGATGAGGATGCCGGCCCAGGAGGCGAGCGGAACTCCGAGCGTGATGAGGAAGCTCTGGAACGGCCCGAGGAAGTCGGTCGCGAAGAACACCACGACGATGGTTCCGATCGTGAGGATCACGCCGTCGATCGCCGCCGCCGACGGACGCGGGATGCGGATGCCGAGGCTCAGCAGCGTCAACCCGGAGGAGTAGATGCCGAGCACGGCGCCCGAGACGAGAGCCAGGACGGCGGTCAGCAGGAACGGCACGAGCACCCAGGTCGGCAGGATGCTCGCCAGGGCTCCGATCGGGTCGGCGGCGATGGCGGCGCTGAGCTCGGCATCCGAGCCTGCCAACAGGATGCCGAAGACCACGAGGATCACCGGAGCGACCGAGCCGCCGATCGTGTTCCAGGCGACGATCGCGCCGTCCGAGGCGGTGCGCTTCTGATAGCGCGACCAGTCGGCGGCGATGTTGATCCAGCCGAGGCCGAACCCGGTCATCACCATGACGAGCGCGCCGGTGACCTGCCCGACGTTGCCGGAAGGAAGCGCCATGACGACGCTCAGATCGATGTGCGGGGCTGCCAGCACGATGTACAGGATGGTCACGACGCCGGTGATCCAGGTGAGCACCGACTGCAGCCGCATGATCGTGTGATAGCCCAGCACGGATGCCGCGACGATGAGCGCTGCCACGATCGCCGTGGCGGCGATCTTCAGCCACACGCTGTCGCCGTCACCCCCGAGTTGTGTGATGACGGTCGCAGTCGCGAGCACGGCCATGATCGCGAGGAACGTCTCCCAGCCGATCGAGGTCAGCCAGCTCACGATCCCGGGGATCTTCTGCCCCTGCACTCCGAAAGCAGCGCGGGAGAGCACCATGGTCGGCGCCGAGCCGCGCTTGCCGGCGATCGCGATCAGCCCGCACAGCAGGAACGACACCACGATGCCGATGATCGACACCAGCGTCGCCTGCCAGAACGAGATGCCGAAGCCGAGCACGAACGACCCGTACGACATCCCGAAGACCGACACGTTCGCCGCGAACCACGGCCAGAACAGGTCGCGGGGTCTCGCGGTGCGATCGGACTCGGGGATGATCTCGATGCCGGCGCGCTCGATCAGTGCCGGTGCCGCGGCGATCTTCTCGGACATGACTGCCTCCCGACGGCGGCTGCTGCGTCGAGCCGCCCGCTGGAACTCATCCTGGCACCGCGCGACACCCGCAGGGTCAGTGTCGTTCGGCGCGCCTCCGGCGGATCGTCAGCACAGCACCGACACCGATCGCCGCGGCACCGAGTCCGAGCAGCGCGATCGGGAACGGTGCACCGGTGGTGGCGAGATCGTCTGGGTCGGTCGCGTCGGAACTGCCCGTGCCGGAGGCGCCGGACGTGCCGCCCGTGCCGCCGCCGGACGTGCCGGCATCGGCCGGATCGGTGCCTGCTGTGGTGGCGTCGGCGCTGGCGCCGACGGTGGCTCCGACGGCGTCCGCATCGGAACCGGTCGCGTCGGCATCCGCCGTCGCGCCGGAGTCCGCCGCCGGCTCTGCGCCGGCATCAGCGTCCGCACTGGCGTCGGCTGTCACGTCGGTGGCCGCCGTGGCGTCTGCTTCAGCGTCCACTCCTGCGTCTGCGTCGACGGCGGCGTTTGCGTCCACTCCTGCGTCTGCGTCGACGGCGGCGTTTGCGTCCACTCCTGCGTCTGCGTCGACGGCGGCGTTTGCGTCCACTCCTGCGTCTGCGTCGACGGCAGCGTCTGCGTCGACGCCCGCGTTTGCGTCCACCCCGGCGTCTGCGTCAACCGCAGCGTCGACCCCTGCGTCTGCGTCCACTCCTGCGTCTGCGTCGACCCCTGCGTCTGCGTCCACTCCGGCGTCTGCGTCGACCCCTGCGTCTGCGTCCACGCCTGCGTCTGCGTCAACCGCTGCATCCGCGTCCACTCCGGCGTCCGCGTCCACTCCCGCGTCTGCGTCCACTCCGGCGTCCGCGTCCACTCCCGCGTCTGCGTCCACTCCGGCATCCGCATCCACACCCGCGTCCGCGTCAGCGTCAGGGTCGCCGGGTCCGACCGCGACGAGTGTGAAGTTCCGATCGAGGAAGATCTCGCCGGCGTCCGTGACCCTGACGACTGCCGTCGCCGGCCCTTGGATCTCGTATCCTTCGGGCGCCGTGACCTCGACCGTGTGCCAGCCGTTGACCAGCCCCGTTACGTTGTACGTCCCATCCTCTGCCGTTGTGACGGATGAGGAATCGCCCACGGATGTGATGTTCAGAGTCACGCCGGGAACGGGTGCCCCCGTGTCGTCGAAGACGGTGCCGAGTACGGTGCCGTACCGGCCGAGAGCGAAGTCCGCATTGGTGACGTCCTCGGTGATCGGCTGCGAGCGCGAAGACGTGTAGATGTATGTCCCGGCGGGGATGTCCTCCTCCCCGATCGACGTGGTGTACTCACCCGCCGGCAGCCGGGTGAAGGAATACTCGCCGTTCGCGTTCGTCACCGTGGTCATCGGACCACTCGGTCCATCCAGATGCAGGGTGACGCCCGCAACACCCTCGCCGGCGATCGTCACGCGCCCGGACAGCGAGGGGTTCTCATCGAGCACGGCATCGACGTTCTCGATCGGCGTCTCGACGCCCGCGGGGATCGTGATCGCGGGCGGCGGCGTCAGTAGGGTGTACCCCGCCGGTGGGGTCGCCGTCGGCTGCCAGGTCCCGACCGGGACCTCGTCGAACAGATACGTGCCGTCCAGGCCTGTCGTGGTCGTGAGGTCGCCCGCGTCGGTGGGGATCGTGATCACCGCTCCTGGAACGGGGTTCCCCTCCTCATCCCGCACCGTGCCGGATACCGCCACCGGGATGATGTCGCGCACCGAGAGGTCGACCACGGCATCCGTGGTGCGCAGATCGGCCGTGCCCGAGCCGACGACGGCGATCTTGCCGGTGGGCGGTGCGACGGTGACGGTATAGCCGTCCGCCGCGATCTGGCCGGGGAACGCGTAGGAGCCGCCGGGACCCGACATCGTCGTCGCGAGGACCTCGCCGTTCGCATCGATCAGCGTGAGAGTCGCTCCCTCGAGACCAGTGCCGGCATCCGTGTCGGTGACCGTGCCGGTGATGTCGCGAGCGAGGATCGAGAACCAGGTCTGGTAGACGGGGAATCCTGAGCGGCGCGTGAACTCGATGGTCAGCGAGGAGAGCGAGACGGTCGGTTCGAACCACGCCGCAGACCCTGCGGTGTCGAGCGCCTGCTCGTTGCCGGTGAGCGTGAGGGAGTCGGCGTCCCACTCCGGGATGTCGTCCGCGGCGCCCGTGCAGGAGGGCTTTCCTGCGACTCCGGGTGCGCAGTAGTTGAACCCGCCCTGGAACCCGAGATCGGCAGCGGTCGCCCGCGCACCGGAAGCGGTGACGCCGGTCAGGCGCACGGCGTCGGCGTCAATGTCGCCGAGCGTGAACGCCCAGCCGGATGCCGGGGTGGGGCGGTCGAACGAATAGGTCGTCGTCGACGGCGAGGACGCGTTGTCTGCCTTCGGGCGCAGGTTCAGGTACGGGCTGTTCCTGCTGCTGCCGTACTTCGCGCCGACCGGCGTTCCCTCGGACAGCCATGTCGACGCACCGGTGATCACGCCGACCGAGCCGGCGCGGGAGTCGCTCGTGACCGTCGCGCTCAGCGCCGGACGATCGACGAATGAGATCGCCGTCGAATAGGCGTTGGCGCTCCCAGACAGCGGGGCCCACGTCGCCCAGGTCACGGTCGACGCGGCGGACGCCGAGAGCGCCCCGCCGACCGCGGGTGCGACGAGCATGACAGCGGCAAGGAGCGCGAGAGCGCCTCGGCCGCCCCTTCTGCGTGCGGATCCGACAGTGCTCGTGCGCGACATGTGGCTTCTCCCGGTCGAGGGCGGAGGTCGGCATCAATCTATCGACTCACCCCCGGTTTCCGATATACCGCGAGGCGGATCGGACGAATCCGCTCGGTGCAGCACGCCGTCGGCGGGCCGTGTATCCGCATCGTCGGGGAGATCCCGTTCGTCGGGTGAGTTCCGGGGCATCCGTCGTCCGACGGAGGGGATATCTCCGACGAGCGGGCGCGCGCTCAGGCCGAGAAGAACGTCTCCGCGACGCGAGCGAGGTCGTGCAGATCGCTGACACCGGCGAGTTCGCGCGCGGAGTGCATCGACAGGATCGGGATGCCGACATCCACGGTGCGGATTCCGAGACGCGTCGCGGTGATCGGACCGATCGTCGACCCGCACGGGACGGCGTTGTTCGACACGAACTCCTGCGATGCCACACCCGCCGCCTCGCACCAGGCGGCCCAGGCGGCGGCACCAACGGCATCCGTAGCGTAGCGCTGGTTCGCGTTGACCTTGAGGATGGGCCCTGAGCCGAGCAGCGGCTGCACCACAGGGTCGTGCTTGTGGGCATAGTTCGGGTGCACGGAGTGGCCGACGTCGCTGGACAGGCACCAGGATGCCGCGAACGCGCGGCGCTGCTCAGAGGGATCCGCCCCGAGGCCGGCGTAGACGCGGACCAGGACGTCCTCGAGGAAGGGGCCGGCGGCGCCGGAGCGCGAGGCGGAACCGAGCTCCTCGTGGTCGAAGGCGGCGAGAACGGGGATCGCGCCCGACGGCAACGGCGAGGACGCGAGTGCGCCGAGCGCCACGACACCGGCGTGCACGGACGCGAGATCGTCCAGCCGACCCGACGCGAAGAACGCGTCGTCCTTGCCGAAGACCGCGCCGCGCGCCGCGTCGGCGACGACGGCGTCGAAGCCTCGGATGTCCGCGGCATCCACTCCGGCGGATGCCGCGAGTTCGCCGAGCAGGTCCTCTTCCGTGGGGTCGCCGAGGCCCCACACGGGCTGGGTCTGGAACTGCTTGTCCAGGGTGAGGCCGCTGTTGGCCTCGCGGTCCAGGTGGATGGCGAGCTGGGGAAGTCGCAGAAGCGGGCCGGTGTCGGCGAGCACGACGCGGCCGTCGGCGAGCGCGAGACGTCCGGCCAGGCGAAGCTCCCGATCGAGCCACGAGTTCAACAGCGGTCCGCCGTAGACCTCGACGCCGGCCTGCAGCCAGCCGCGCGTTCCGGTGGTCGGCCTCGGCTTGAGCTTGAACCCGGGGGAGTCGGTGTGCGCGCCGAAGATGTGCGACGGGGTCGTGGGCGACGCGTCGGTCGGGACAGCCCAGGCGATCGTCGCGCCGTCGCGGACGACGACGAACCGTCCGCCGGCCTGCGCCGGCCACGCCTGCTCCTCGTCCAGTCGGATGAATCCGACGTCCTCGAGTCGGCGCGCGACCTCTTCGGCGGCGTGGTAGCTCGACGGTGAGGCGGCGACGAAGTCCGCGAGATCGTCGGCGTGGGAGAGGGAGGCGGGCGAGACGGGCATGGTGGTCCTTCCGGGCACGAACATCACCCCGATCGTATTATGTCCGGTTCTGCCGGTTGACCCCGCGGGCTAGCATGGCCCCTAGCCCGCGAAAGGACTACGACGTGCCCGCAGAGATCCGAAGCAGGACCTTCCGAGGAACGGCCTTGGCCGTCAGCGCCGTGCTGCTGGCGTCGCTGCTGGGCATCATCGTCGATGCGGCTGCACCGACTCCGGCGCTCGCAGCGCAGGACCCGACTGTCTGTCAGGATTCCGTAGCTCTCGTCAATGGCGGTTTCGAGCAGCCGACGGTTCCCGCGGGCAAGTACTCATTGCTGGACGAGTCCGCTGTCCCCGGATGGTTCACGACCGATACGCAGAACAAGATCGAGATCTGGAGCAGCGGGTTCAACGGCGTCGCGTCGGCTGAGGGCAAGCAGTTCGCCGAGCTCAATGCGTACAGTGCCAGCCGGCTGTATCAGGATGTTCCGACGACCCCTGGTCAGACGTTGTCCTGGTCGCTGAACCACCGAGGACGCCAGGGCACGGACGTCATGCGCGTGCTGATCGGTCCGCCCACCGCCCCGGTGCAGAACGGTGCGAACCTCAGCGATGGCCTCTCCTGGGGAACGCACACCGGCACCTACACGGTGCCGGCGGGGCAGACCACCACTCGTTTCGCCTTCGAAGCAGTGAGTTCGACGGGGGGCAACGCAGCCCTGGGCAATCTGCTCGACAACATCACGTTCGGCACCGGCCCCTGCCTCATCACAGACAAGACGGTCGAGAACATCTCGAGCGGCGGGACGGATGCCGAGGTCGGCGACATCCTGCGCTACACCGTGACGACCCGCAACGACGGCGGAAACCCGGCGCGCCAGTCGGTCTCGACCGACGTCCTCGACCCCGGCCTCGACTTCGTGCCCGGCTCACTGCAGATCGTGAATGGGCCCGGGGCCGGAGCCCTAACGGATGCCGCCGGCGACGACCGCGGCGAATACGCGTCGGGCGACCGGACTGTTCGCGTCAGACTCGGGGACCTCGCGACCGCCACGGCAGGCGGTGCGATCCTCGCCGACGTCACCACGACGTACTCCTTCGACGCGCGCGTCAACGTCGACGGCGCCGACACGACCATCGCCAACGAGGCGCAGGTCGCGTTCCGTGACGACGTCGTCGCGCAGGATCGCGTCTCGACGTCGCAGACGACCGAGACTCCGGTGGGAGACGCGGCCGACCTCGAGATCGTCAAAACGCTCGACACGTCGCCGCTGGTCGCCGGTGGACCGATCTCCTACACGCTGACCGTCACCAACAACGGCCCGCAGCCGGTCGATGACTTCGAGGTCTACGACCCGATCCCGGCCACGGTGACAGGTGCGCAGGCGCAGTCGACGAACGGCTCGTGCGTCGTCACCGGAAGCGTGAACTGCGTCGGCGGTGCGCTCGCGGTCGGCGATTCGGCCGAGATCACGATCACCGGAACGCTCTCGGCCGATGCACCGGCCGGCTCCGCGGTCGTGAACACTGCGCAGGTCGAGTCCGCCACCACGGATCCCGACCAGTCGAACAACACCTCGACGGCGTCGGACACCGTCACCTCGACCGCCGACGTGGCGATCGAGAAGACGTTCGCGCCGGAGACACCGGTCGCCGGCGACCAGGTCGTCTACACGATCACCGCGACGAACGCGGGCCCGTCAGCGGCCCAGGACGTCGTGCTCACCGACCCGCTGGACCCGGAGACGACGTTCGTCAGCGCCACGGTGGATGCCGGCACCTGCGCCCTGGACGACTCAGTCGTATCGTGCGCCATCGGGACACTGGCGCCCGGCGCAACGGTCACAGCGACCGTCACGGTGACGCTCGCACCGGATGCCGATGCGGCGGTCCAGAACACGGCCACGATCACGACGTCGACGTCCGATGCGGACGCGACGAACAACGCCAGCTCCGCCAGCTTCGATCCGACGATCATCGCCGATCTCGCCGTGACCAAGACGGCGTCGGCGTCGACGGTGACTGCCGGTGACGAGTTCACCTACACGATCGGGGTCGAGAACATCGGCCCGTCGATCGCGCAGAACGCCGTGCTCACCGACACCGTTCCCGAGGGCATGACGGTGCAGAGCATCTCCGCATCCACCGGCGCGGAGTGCGTCTTCGACACCGCGAGCGTGCGGTGCGACTGGGCGACACTGCTCGAGGATGAGACGGCCACGATCGACGTGACGGTGCAGGTCGCGCCCGACGCACCGGAAGGGACCCTGATCAACACGGCATCGATCGCGTCGCCGTCGGATGATGCGGAGACGGCGAACAACTCGGCGTCCGCGACCGTCACGGTGGAGCAGAGCGCCGATGTGGGCATCGTGAAGACGGCGAACCCCGCGACCGGCGTTCCCGGCACCGAGCAGTCGTTCACGATCACGGTGACGAACGACGGACCGTCGACGGCCCGCGGGGTCTCGATCGCCGACTTCCTCCCGGAGGCATTGCTCGACCCCGCGTCCGAGGAGTGCGTCCTCTTCACACGCATCTTCAGCTGCAGTGTGGGCGACCTGCCCCCCGACGCATCCGCTTCCGTCACGATCACGGGCACGATCGCTCCTGACGCGACAGGAACCCTCACGAACACGGCGACGGCATCGTCGGCCACGCCGGACCCGAACGGCGACAATTACTCCTCGACCGTCGAAGTCCCCCTCGCTCCGTCTGCCGACGTCTCGGTGACGAAGACGACCTCCACTCCGACTGTGGCGCTCGACGGCGACGTCGCCTACACGATCACGGTGCGCAACGACGGTCCCTCCGCAGCGACGGGTGTGTTCGTGTCAGACGTCGTCGAGGACGGCATCGCCCTCGTCTCCGCCGAGACCACGACAGGCACCTGGTCCGTCGACGGCTGGGCCGTCGGTGACCTCGCTCCTGGAGCGGAGGAGACGATCACGGTGGCCGCCGTCGCCACCGCGGAGGGCACTTTCACGAACACGGCCACGGCGTCAGCCGAGACACCGGATCCGGACAGCGGAGACCTGGTCAGCGCCGTCGATGTCACGGTCGCCGCGTCGGCCGACCTCTCGGTGGTGAAGACGGCATCACCCGATCCTGTGTCGGTCAACGGACAGATCACCTACACACTCGTCGTCCAGAACGCGGGACCGAACGCCGCCGTCGACATGGTGATCTCCGACCCGCTTCCGGCCGAACTGATCGATGTCACCACGACCACCCCCGGGTGCACGATCACGGGCAACGAGTTCCGCTGCGTCGTCGACTCCTTCCCTGCCGGCTCCGGAGGCGAACTCCAGTACACAGCGACGGTCGACCCCGCGACTCCGTCCACGTCGGTCACGAACACGGTCACGGTCGGCTCTGCGACCGCGGACCCGAATACGGCGAACAACACCGATTCGACGACGACGCCGATCACCGGCAGCGGAGCGATCGAACTGACCAAGTCCGCGGCCGCGGCCACCGATACCGACGGCGACGGCCGCATCGACGCCGGTGACGAGGTCGCTTTCAGTTTCGTGGTCCGCAACGCCGGTCTCACCACGGTCACGGGCCTGGCGATCGACGACCCGCTGCTCGGTGGTGCCCTCGATTGCCCGGCGTTCGCCGACCTGACCCTCGCCCCGGAAGGAGAGGTGTCGTGCGGCCCGATCCGGTACGTCCTCACCCAGACCGACATCGATCGCGGCGGCGTGACCAACACGGCCACCGCGACGGCATCGTCTCCGCGCGGAGATCTGTCCGACCAGGACAGCGTGAACGCCATCACCCCGGCTGCGAACGGTGTGAGCCTGGAGAAGTCCGCGGGGCAGCCGACGGACGCGGACGGCGACGGAGCGCTCGGTGAAGGCGACACCATCGAGTACACGTTCACCGTGACCAACACGGGGACAACGACGCTGTACGGCATCGCCGTCGTAGACCCGCTCCTGGGCGGATTCATCGAATGCGCCCAGACTCCGGACGGCACGCTCGCGCCAGGCGCGACGATCGACTGCGGTCCCGTGACGCACACGCTCGCTCAGGACGACATCGATGCCGGCTCGGTCCACAACACCGCCACGGTCACGGCACTGTCGCCGGCCGGCACGGTCACGGATTCGGCCGAAGCGGATGCCGACATCGACGGCACGGACGCGATCGAGCTGCACAAGACCACCGGCGCGGTCACCGACGTCGACGGCGACGGACGGTACGGCGCCGGTGACGAGATCGAGTACTCCTTCGAGGCGACCAACGTCGGCACGACGACCGTCACGCTCGATGCGCTCACCGACGAGAAGCTCGGGGGCGATGTCGAGTGCTTCACCGACGGCCCGGTGAGTCTCGCCCCCGGCGAGGCGCACAGCTGCGGCCCTGTGGACTACGTCCTCACCCAGGCGGACATCGATGCAGGGGTCGTGGACAACACCGCGACCGTCGAGGGCGATGGACGCGAGCCGGTGCAGGACGACGCTTCGGCGCAGGTCATGATCGCCGGCATGCCGGCGGTCTCGCTCATCAAGACCGCGGGAACGCCGACGGATGCCGATGGTGACGGGCGGATCGGTGCCGGAGACGAGATCTCCTACTCGTTCACCGTCACGAACACGGGAACATCGACGCTGATGGATGCCGCGATCGACGATCCGCTGCTCGGCGGCCCGCTGGAGTGCCCTGCCCTCTCCGGCGAACTCGCGCCGGGTGCGGATGCCGAGTGCGGACCCGTGACCTACGTCCTGACGCAGGCCGATGTCGACGCCGGTACCGTGCACAACGACGCGACCGTCACGGCGCAGTCGCCGTCCGGTGAGGTCGGCGACGCCGCATCGGCCGATGTCGCCGTGGTCGGCACGGATGCCATCGCACTGGTCAAGACCGCGGGTGCTCCGGTCGATGCGGACGGCGACGGACGTATCGGCGCCGGCGACACCGTCGCGTACTCGTTCACCGTCACGAACACGGGAACGACGACGGTGACGGATGCCGCGATCGACGACACCATACTCGGCGGAGTTCTCGAGTGCACGAACCTCGCCGGCGCAGCTCTCGCCCCCGGCGATGAGGTCGGCTGCGGACCGATCGCCTACACGCTCACGCAGGCAGATATCGATGCGGGAGTCGTGCGGAACACCGCGACGGCGACGGCAGCCGCACCCGGCGGACCCGTCGCGGACGATGCGCAGGCGACGGTCGCCATCACGGCCTCGAACGGCATCAGCCTGGGCAAGACCGCCGGCGTGCCGACGGACGTCGACGGCGACGGCGCCCTGGGCGCCGGTGACACCGTGGCGTACACGTTCACCATCACGAACACCGGGACGACGACGCTCTCCGGCATCGTCGTGTCCGATCCCATGCTCGGCGGCGTGATCGACTGCGCGGGGCTGGACGGTGCCGCGCTCGCCCCGGGCGGAAGCATCGATTGCGGACCGGTTGTGTACACGCTCACCCAGGACGACGTCGACGGCGGGGTCGTCCGTAACACGGCGACGGCGACCGCCGAAGCGCCGAGCGGCGACGTCGAGGACACGGCCGTTGCCGAGACGACGATCGACGCCACAGCGGCGATCGAACTCGTCAAGACCGCAGGTGCCCTGGCCGACACGACCGGCGACGGGCAGATCGGTGCGGGTGATGAGGTCTCGTTCACGCTCACCGTCGCCAACATCGGCACCACGACGGTGACGGATGCCGAGATCGAGGATCCGCTGCTCGGCGGTGTGCTCGAGTGCGAGGCGCTCGCCGGCGCGTCGATCGCCCCCGGCGAGGCGATCGACTGCGGCCCGTACGCGTACACGCTCACGCAGGACGACGTCGAAGCGCAGACCGTGCACAACGAGGCGACGGCGACGGCCGGGGAGAGCGCCGACGATGCGAGCGTCGACGTGATCATCGGTGGCTCGGACGGCATCGCACTGGACAAGGTCGGCTCGGCTCCGGTCGACACGACCGGCGACGGTCGCATCGGCGCCGGCGACGAGATCGCCTACACGTTCACCGTGCGCAACACCGGCACGACGGTGCTCCGCGATCTGGAGATCGAGGACCCGCTGCTCGGTGGAGTCGTCGATTGTGCTGCCCTGGACGGCGCCGAACTCGCGCCAGGAGATGCGATCGAGTGCGGACCCGTCGTCTACGTCCTCACGCAGGCGGACGTCGATGCCGAGTCCGTGCACAACGAGGCGACCGCCACCGGTAGCGGGATCGGATCCGTCGACGCCACCGCGACCGAGGACGTCACGGTCACCGGTGTCGACGGCATCGCTCTGGTGAAGTCGGCTGCCGCGATCGCCGACGCGAACGACAACGGCGTGACGGATGCCGGCGACACGATCGACTACACGTTCGCGGTGACGAACACCGGTACGACCACGGTGTCGGAGCTGTCGATCGCGGATGCGCGTGCAGAGGGCGAGATCGCGTGCGAGGCGACGTCGGTCGCTCCGGGCGAGATGGTCGTGTGCGGTCCGGTGACCGTCGCGCTCACGCAGGCGGACGTCGATGCGGGTGAGGTCGTGAACACGGCGTCGGCGTCGGCGATCGGTGCCGGTGGGGCCGAGGTCACCGCCGAGGCGAGCGTGACCACGCCGATCGATGCGCAGCCGGCGGTCTCGGTGGAGAAGACCGGTGGAGACTACGCGGATGCGAACGGCGACGCGAAGGTCAGCGCCGGCGACACGGTGCAGTTCCGGTTCACGGTGACGAACACCGGGGCGGCGACCGTGACCGATGTCGTGATCGACGACCCGAAGCTCGGCGGTCCGGTGGCGTGCGACGCTCCGGATCTCGCACCAGGAGAGTCGTTCACGTGCGGCCCCGTCCTCTATACGATCACCGCGGACGAGGCGAAGGCGCACGCCGTCACCAACGCGGCGACCGTGACGGCGATCAGCGGGACGGCGACGATCTCGGCATCCGATTCGGTGACGGTCGATCTTCCCGAACTGGCCGTGACC
Organism: Microbacterium sp. STRO-1N; assembly: GCF_057748015.1. The sequence goes on along the minus strand of NZ_CM173234.1, from coordinate 3,152,805 downwards.
GGCGGCATCGTGACCGGACTCGGCTGGGCGATCCTGCTGATCGCGCTGGGTCTGCTCGGGATGCTGATCGCACGGATCCGTCGAACACGACTGGTGTGACACGAGAACGGGGCGGAGCCGATTCGGCTCCGCCCCGTTCCGCGTACGCATCACTCCTTGATCGGCAGCACCTGGTACTTGCCGGTCGCGCCCGGTGCGGGAGGGACGACGGCGACGAACTCGCCCTTGCCCTGAACAGGGGCGGCGACGATCTCCGGCGGGAGGCCGGGGGTGAGGGCCGCTGCGCTGATGCCGCCTTTGAGGATGCCGGCCTTGATCGCCGCGGCCGAGGCGGCCTTGGCGCCCTTCTTGTCGAGCGCCGCGATCTGGGTCGCGTGCTGCTGCACGATCGCACCGAAGTTCTCGTCGGGGATGCTCGGGTGCGACACGTAGACGACGTCGACCGTGGCATTGCCGTTCTTCACTTTGAGACCGGTGAAGCGCTGGCGCCCCACCCAGCCGCGAGACTGGAAGTCGGCGAACAGCGTCGCGCCGTTCTTCCGGCGGGTGGAGAAGTGGACGATGAGCAGGATCACGCCGAGCGGGATCAGGATGATCGGTCCGTACACGTACAGGAAGCGCCACATCTCCGCGCGTCCGGAGCGGCCGCCGGTGAACTCGACGGCCTGCGCGTCGAAGAAATAGCGGAAGATCAGTCGCCAGTTCCAGTCGCTCGCCGAGCCGAGTTGGAAGATGTTCATCGCGATGCCGAACAGGCCGGCGACGAGGCTGGTGAGTCCACCGACGTAGATTGCGCTTCTCGGCGTCACCGCCTTGGCGAATCCTTCTGGCGTGGACAACTGCTGCTGGACGGTGCCGATGCTCATAGCAAGATCATAGCCAGCACCTCGAACCGGGCCGTCACCTCGGCCTGCTATCGTGTGGCGCGACAGCGCCTAGGGTTCCGGGGTTCGCGCCCGACTGGTCCGAGCGGCACCACGATCACCGTCCAGACGGCGGTCGTCATCTGACAGGACAAAAGCCCGGAGGAGCCCGTTCGTCGCGCCCGCGACGAGCAGAAGGCTCCGCATGACTCCGTTCGCCCTGTCACTCGTTCTCGCCGCCGCAGTAGCGCACGCCGCCTGGAACATCATCGCCCACGGGGTGAGCCGTGCCGGCATCCCTTTCCTGTGGTGCGGCGCGGTCGTCTCAGCGATCGCCTGGGGACTCGTCATCCCCTTCACGGGCGGGATCGGAGACGACGTCCCCGGGTTCCTGATCGGCATTGGCGTATCCGGCATCCTGCACGTCGTCTACATGCTGGTACTGCAGAGGGGCTACCGAGAGGGGAACCTGTCGACGGTGTACGCGACCGCACGCGGTACGGGGCCGTTCCTCGCTGTCATCGCCGCAGTGGTGCTGCTGGGCGAACGGCCGTCGCTGCCGGCACTCGTGGGCGTGCTCGCCGTCATCGTCGGTGTCGTCGCGCTCGGACTCGTCGACCGTACGGCGACGGAGCGCCGACGTGGCATCGACCCGGCTGTTCTGTACGGGCTGTTCACGGGCGTGATGATCGCGACCTACACGATCTGGGATGCCCATGCGGTGCGCACGTGGTCGATCAACCCGGTCGCCTATATGGTCGGCACCTGCCTCGCAGAGGTGCTGGTGTACACATTGCTGCTCCGTCGGCGCCGCGACGAGACGATCGCTCTCGCCCGGATGCAGTGGCGCAGGATCCTCGCGTTCGCGGTGCTGTCGCCGTTGTCGTACATCCTGGTGCTGTACGCCATCACGATCGCCCCGGTCGCGTTGGTCGCCCCGCTGCGCGAACTCAGCGTCGTGCTGGTGAGCCTGTTCGGCGTCTTCGTGCTGAAGGAGCAGCGTCCGGCGCGCAGGCTCATCGCCGCAACGGTCGTGGTGGCAGGGATCGTGCTGCTCGCGCTGTGACAGGTCCGCGCCGCGTCAGCGGAAATCGATCAGCCCCGCCCGCGCGGCGGTGACAAGGATCTGCACGCGGTCGCGCAGATGCCACTTGGCCATGATGCGCCCGAGGTGCGCCTTCACGGTGCCTTCCGAGACGATGAGGGCACCGGCGATCTCGGCGTTCGACATCCCGGCGGCCAGGCGATCGAGGACCTCCGTTTCGCGTTCGGTGAGCGGCTCGAGGTCCGCCGCACCCTGCGCGCCGGAGGATGCCTCGCGCACGTGACGGATGAGCATCGACGCGACGCGGGGCGACAGCGAGCTCGCGCCGCCGTGCACCTCGCGGATGCCGGTGACGATGCTCTCGGCGCTGGAGTCCTTGAGCAGGTATCCGGCGGCTCCGGCGCTGAGCATCGGCAGCACGGTGTCGCTGCCGTCGAGCGTCGTCACGGCTACCACCCGCACATCCGGCCAGCGCTGGGTGATCGCGGCGGTCGCGTCGATGCCGTTCATCTCGGGCATCTGAACGTCCATCATCACGACATCCGGTCGGTCGTGCGCGATGGCCTCGAGTGCCTGGCGGCCGTCCTCGGCCTGGCCGATCACGTCGATATCGGGGTCACGGGACACGAAGTGCGCGAGCGCAGTGCGCACGAGAGGGTCGTCGTCGACGATGAGCACACGGATCTCCGGCATGCAGGAAGCCTAACGGCTGAGCAGAGTGTCCATGAGCGTCTAGACCTTTAGCCAAACAAGTCTGCCAGTGAGTCGGATGTGCTCGCGGGAGAACGTCGAGAGGATGTAGTCACTGCTGGACAAACGACCAACTTCGGAGGTGAATGACCATGACTTTCTGGGATCAGTTCGGACGCTGGATCGGCCTCTACCGCTAACCATAGCTGGCGGATAGGACATACTGAACTATGGCTTTGGACCGGTCGGCGCGGAGCGCCTCCGACATCCTTCGACTGGGACGCGGAGAGAAGCTCACCGTCGTCGAGCGCATCTTCTTTCTGGCCATCGTCTCCGGTGTCATCCTTCTCGACGTTTTCGGCATGCTCTCCACGCCGGACGCCGATCTTCTCCGCTCCGCGGTGAGCATTCTGGCCACCGCGACTCTCGCACTCTTCGTCGTCTCGCCCCTGGTGGCGACGTGCGCTCTCGGTATCGCCTTCGCGGTGTCGTTCCTCGTCGACGCTCAGGCCCTGGTGCTGACGACCGCTGCCGTGGCCGCCGCGCTCGTCATGCGTCTCGGGCGCACATCGTTGATCCTGTCGTACACGGCAGGCTTCCTCGTGGCTACGGCCGTCATCGCATACGGCGACACGGTCGCCCCCGTCAACGTCGGCATCTACCTCATCGCGGCGACCGTCTCCGGCGGCGTCGGTTTCGCACTGCGGATGGCTTTCGCCCGCGGTCACCGACTCGAACAGCAGCTCGCCGCCAGCGCCGAACAGGAGCGCCAGGCGGTGCTCGCGGAGCGTCGGTGGATCGCCGGAGAGCTGCACGACAGCATCGCGCATCATCTGACAATCGTCTCCCTGCACGTCCAGATGCTCGATGACGAACGGGCTCGCGCCGACTCGCAGGAGGCGATCCGCGTGGCCGCGCGCAAGGCGATGACCGACCTGCGCTTCGTGATCGATCTCGCCGAGGACGGCCCTCGCGGCGCGGAGGTCCAGATCGGCGACCTGGCGGCGGCTCTGGCCGAAGCACGCGAAGAGCTCGAGGCGGCCGGTCATGCGGTCGCCTTCGAGGGAGATCCTCGCGATGAGCGCATCCCGCGGTCGGCCGAGATCATCCTCGCGCGTGTCGCCCGCGAATCCGCGACCAACATCCTGAAGTACGCCGGTGCCGGTGAGATCGAGATGCGGCTGAGTATCACCGATGAGACGGCGATGTTGACGATCGGCAGTCCGCTGTCGGCGACGGCGCGGCGCAGCCTCTCCTCCAGTCGTACGGGGCTCGAGCGCATGGCAGAGCGTGTCCTCGGAGGCAGCGGAGAGTTCAGTGCCGGCGAGGTCGGTGACCGGTGGGTCGTCATGGCGCGTCTGCCGATCGCTCGGCGGCCCGATGCTGCAGTGGAATCTGTCCGAAAGTCGTAGAGGGTATCGACCTTCGACACTGTTCGGACGTGGATTCACGAACGTATCCTGAAGGCTCCCCAGAGTACGGCGTCCCCAGCGCCGTGATCGCGAGCGCAGGGTCAAGGCTTCCAAACCGATCCGCGCTCGCGATCTTCTGTTTCCGGCGATGGTGTGCATTCCCGTCGCACAGGTGAACGGATCCTGAACTCTTGTCGGGGCGACCGGGATCGTGTTGCGCAAGGTGCCAGAGTGACAGGCGGATCTCCGCCGTGCACACTCGAAAGGCCGCCATGCAGTACCGCCGTTCCGCCGCCCTTCCTTGTGCCGTCGTGTCCGCACTGATCGTGCGCGGTCTCGTCGCCGCACCGGTGCTGGTCGGCTGACGTGCGCACACTGCTGCCCCACGCCGAACTGCGCGACATCGGATTGCGCCCTGCGGCGACCGCACGGGTGTGGCTCGGCTCAGGGATGCCGTTGGAGACCGTGGCGGTCCCCGGCGTCGCGCTGGCGGCAGGCGACGTGCTGGTAGCGGTCGAGCTGTCGACCATCTGCGAGTCCGATGTGCACACCGTGCGCGGCGACCGCACCTCTCCCGTGCCCGTCGTGCTCGGGCACGAGAGCGTCGGTCGTGTGATCGCGATTGGGGAGGGCGGCGCGCACACGGTCGAGGGCGGGGAACTGCGCGTCGGCGACCGGGTGGTGTGGTCGGTCGCGGTGTCGTGCGGCACCTGCGATCGGTGCGCGAGCGGGATCGCGCAGAAGTGCCGGTCGCTGGCGAAGTACGGCCACGAGCGGATCGAACCCCGCTGGGAGCTCACGGGCGGTTTCGCGTCGCACGTCCATCTGCGACGGGGAAGCGCGATCGTCCGAGCGCCGGAGTCGCTCCCCGCCGCGGTGCTTGCGCCCGCGTCGTGCGCGACCGCGACCGCATGGGCGGCCGTGGCGCGCGCCGGCCGTGACCTCGACGGGATCGCGGTCAGGGTTTACGGTGCCGGTCTGGTGGGGCTCTCGGCCGCGGCCATCGCTGCGGACCTCGGCGCGCGGGTCACGGTCGTCGATCCGTCGCAGGACAGACGCCGGCTCGCAGAGCGCTTCGGCGCCGAGCCGGGTGCCGACGCCGGCGCTCCGAAGGTCGTGATCGAGGCTTCAGGTCATGCGGTGGCCGAGGCGATCGACGAGGTGGACGTCGGTGGGACCGTCGTGCTCATCGGCAGTGTGCTTCCCGCACCGCCGATCGCACTGGATGCTGCGGACATCGTGCACCGTCTCATCACCATCACAGGCGTCCACGACTACGCCGGATCGGATCTCTCGGCCGCGGTGGCGTTCCTCGCCGGGCGCGGGAGGGCGTACCCGTTCGGAGACGTGGTCGGCGCGGTCCATCCCCTCACCGATGCGGATGCCGCGCTCGCGGCGGCTGCGGCCCACGGTGCACCGTTGCGAGTCGGTCTGGTTCCGCGCTGACAATCGGTTCCGGGCGGGCTCGGCGCGGTGAGCCCGCGCCGAGCCGAGCGCTCAGTGATTCCGCAGCGCCGTGATGAGTTCGCTCTTGCGCTTGCCGGAGTAACCGTGCAGTCCGAGCTCCTTCGCGCGTTCCTTGAGCTCCGGGACCGTCCAATCCTCATAGCTGCCTGACTCGCCGCCGCGCCGTGCGACGTCCGATCGGCCTTTCTTCGTGCCGCCCGTGGCGTTCGAGATCCGCGCGGCCTTCTCCTTCGACGCGCCGTCCTCGCGAAGCTCCTCGTACAACTCCGGATCCTTCAGGCGAGATCGCTGATCGCGTGGCATGTGCTGTCCTCCTTCAGAGCGAGATGCGTTCGACGGTCTGGCCGGTGTCCTGCGCCGGCATCGCACGGGCGATGTCCGCCTGGCTGACGATGCCGACCAGCAGGTGGTCATCGATCACCGGAAGCCGGCGGACCTGATGCTCCTGCATGCGCGCGAGCGCGACCGAGATGTCGTCCGACGCCGTGACGGTGATCGGCTTCCCCATCGCCAGTACCCCGGTACGGGTGGTTTCGGGGTCCATGCCGTTCGCGACCGCCTTGACGACGATGTCACGATCCGTCAGCATCCCCTTCAGTCTGCTGTCCTCCCCGCAGATGGGCAGGGCTCCGACGTCCAGCTCCGCCATCACGGTCGCGGCGATGTGCAGCGAGTCGTTCTCGCCGATGCATCGTGCGCCCGGCGTCATGATGTCGCTGACCAAGGTCATGATGTTGCTCCTCTCCTGTGCGTGGAGGACACGATACGAGCGCCTACCGGACCCGCGACGGGGGTTGACACTACGCTGTCGGCAGGGGAACAGCTACGACGGAGAGCCCGATTCGGTCGGGCTCCACGAACGAGAGGGTGTCGCATGGGCAAGTTCATCTACGATGGCGGCGTCAAGGTCGAGATCGAGGACCGCGCTCTCACTCACATCCAACTGGTCATCAGCGCGAAGCTGCGACGAGGAGAGCCCTTCCCGTTCTCGTGGCGTGAAGACGCCAGCGTCGGAGGCGGCCGGACGACCGTGTGGGTGCACGCGTCCAGTGCGCTCGTGTTCAAGTACTACGGCAGCCGATCGCCGGCGATCAATCGCGCGTGGATCGAAGCCTTGGCCTTCACCGCGAACTCTCCGGGCGGGCTCTACCTCGTGCCGGAACCGGCGGACGGCGGCGAACCGGTCACGGCGGAGAATCCCGCGCTCTGATCCGAAAGCTCAGGCGGGAGCGGGAACGCGCAGCTGCTGACAGGGTCGATCCCCGTCACGGTCACCCAGCCGTCGGCGAGCAGCGCCGCGTCGCTGTCTTCCGCCGGAAGGAGCGGCAAGTCCTCCACGGCGAGACGCACGTAGTGCTCGTCCGCCTCCGTGAGCGTGGTCTGGACGATGCCGAACGGCGCGAGCGGGGCCTCAACGAAGCCGCGCGCCTCCGGAGCGTTCGGCACATTCACGTTCACAACCGCGCCCCGTGGGCGGGTGAACAGCAACGGCACCAATCGCAGCGCGGCATCCGCTCCGACGTCCCAATGGCACGTCTCCGGTTCGATGCCGACGTCAAGGGAGACCGCCATTCCCCACGTGCCGCCGAGGCCGCCGGTCAGCGCGGCGCCGACGGTGCCGGAGTGCAGGATCGCACGGCCGACGTTCGCGCCATGGTTGACCCCGGAGAGCACCAGGTCAGCGGGGGCGCCGAAGGCGCCGCGCGACGCGATCAGGGCGATGAGACCCGGACCGCCGTGCACAGCGTGGGCGCGGACGCCCTCGAGACCGTCGAGCTCGCGCTTCTCGATGCGGATGCGGCCGTCGGCCTCTTCCGCCAGGATCGAGGCGCTCGAACCGCTGGACTGCTTCGCCGGCGCCGCGACGACCACGTCGAAGCCGGCCGAGACGGCTGCCGCGGCGAGCGCATGCAGCCCAGGGGCATCGATGCCGTCGTCGTTCGTGACGAGCACCCGGGTCATGAGTCCTCCTCCAGAGCAGCGCGCGCGGCGAGCCCTTCCGGGCTGGTGCGCTCTTCGGCGATCGGTGCCTCATCGGTGTCGATCATGCGCTGACGGACTCGATCGCGCAGCCCCCGGATGGCTGATCCGTCTCCGGTGCCCAGACCGTGCCTGGTGACGTTGAGCGCTCCGGCTGCGGCCCCGAGCGAGATCGCGCGCCGCAGCGGCTCGCCGTGCACGAGGCCGGCCACGACGCCGGCGGTGAGCGAATCGCCTGCTCCTCGCGTCTCCGCCTCGGCGAACGCCGGCAGGGAGACCTCGACGGTCCCGTGCTCGTCCATCAGCAGCAGCGGATCCGAGGAGCGCGTCACGATGACCGCCCGCGCACCCGCATCGCGCAGGGTGCGCATCGCGGCGCGGATGGCGTCGGTCGAATCCGCTTCGATGAGCCCATCGTCCCTGAGCTCCTCGTGGCTCACCTTGAGCACATCGACCCCGCCGGAGACGACGGCCCGCATCCGGTCGCCGGCGAGATCCGCTACGACCCGGCGTTCGTCGCCGCGCAGATCCGCGGCCAGGCGGCGGTACATGTCCGGCGGTACAGTCTCGTCGCCGGACGGGCCGCTGAGGATCGAGATGCGTGAATGCGACGCGGCATCCAGCATCCGCGTGTAGAGGTCGTCGAGTTCGTGACGTCCGAGCGGGTCGCCCTGCTCCTCGGCGATCGCGACGCGTTTTCCCTCGCGGCGGTCGTGGACGTAGGCGGAGCCGCGTCCGGCACGCTCGACGGCGACGACCCGCAGGCCCTCATCCTCGAGCAGATGGCCGAGGGCGCCGCCGATCTCGCCCGTGAGCACGCAGCACATCGTCACGTCGCAGCCCAGCCGCCGGAGCATCCTCGCCTGCCAGACCCCCTGTCCGCCGGCATGCACGTGGATCTCGGAGCCCTGAGGGTGGTCCTCGACGGTGATGGTCAGCGTCGGGGACGGCGCGAACACCGTGACATCGCTCATGTCGGCACAGTACGAGTCGCGGCTCGGGCGGCGCAGGGGATTGACGGCAGGGCGCACAGCGGTTAACGAGCCGATCGTGTCAAGCCCCTGTCCTCAGGATGCCGAGACGATATCGGATCGGGGGAGAAGAGAGGAGTCGGAGTGCCCACGACAGACCGACCGCATTCGCTGTGGCGCGACACCGCACCGGACGTTCCCGTGGAGACGCGTGCGGTGGACGGCGCCGAGATCGTGATCGCCGGCGCCGGGCTCACCGGGCTGGCCGCCGCCGTGATGCTCGCGCGCTCGGGGCATCGTGTGGTCGTGATCGACGCCGCCGAGATCGGAGCCCGCACGACCGGAGCGTCGACCGCCAAGCTCAGCCTGCTGCAGGGGGCCGTGTACTCCGGCATCCTCCGCAGCGCCGGCGAGCACGTCCTGCGCGCGTACGCGCGGGCCCAGCGGGATGGCCAGTCCTGGTTGCGGGCCGAACTCGCGGATACTCCGGATGCCGAGGAGCGCCGTGTCGCGATCACCTACGCGATGACGGCGGCCGGCGACGCGAACGTCCGTGCCGAGGCGACGGCATGCCGGACCGCGGGGATCGAGGTCGAACGTCGATCTGGACAGGCAGGGCTGCCGTTCCCGGTATCCAGCGCCCTCGTCCTGGAGGACCAGTCGCAGCTGCATCCGATGCGGGCGCTCGGCGCGCTCGCCGACCGCGCCCGTGCGCTCGGCGTGCACTTCATCGGAGGGTGCCGGCTCACCGGCGCGGAGGCGAGCGGCGACGGCGTGCGCGCCCGCACGAGCCGCGGCACGATCTCCGCGCAGCGGCTGCTGGTGACGACGGGCTTCCCTGTGGTGGATCGTCGGGGCTTCTTCGCGAAGCTCACGCCGACCAGGCAGGTGGTCGCGGCGTACCGGCTTCCCGACCCGGCCATGATCCCGGACGGGATGTTCCTCTGCGTCGACGAGGTCACCCGATCGCTCAGAGCGGGGCGGGACGAGCAGGGCCGTGCGCTGCTCGTCGTCGGGGGCAGCTCGTACCGGACCGGACGGGATCCGGACACGCGGCAGCGCCTGCAGGCGATCGACCGGTGGACCGCGCAGGCGTTCCCCGGCGCGGCGCGCGATCGGTGGTGGGCCGCTCAGGACTATCGGATGGCTGGAGATCGGCCGTTCTTCGGCATCCTTCCGGGCACGCGGGGTCGGATCCTCGCTGCGACGGGCTTCGCCAAGTGGGGCATGACCAACGCCGTCGGCGGCGCACTGGCGCTCACCGGCATCGTGGACGACGCGCCTGCGGAGTGGGCCGAGCACTTCGCGCACGCGCGGGTCGGCGCACGCGGGGCGGCCGCCATGGTGCGCAGCAGCGCCTCCGTCGCGGCGGAAGCAGTGCAGGGATGGGCGCGTCCGGAGCAGTCGCACGCCGAGGCCGGCGAGCGCGCGCGGGTGCTGCGACGCGGACTCGAACCGGTCGCGGAATCCGATGTCGACGGCCGCATCTGCGCGGTCTCGGCCGTCTGCACGCACATGGGCGGCGTACTCCGCTGGAACACGGCGGAGCGCAGCTGGGACTGCCCGCTGCACGGGTCGCGCTTCGCACCGGACGGTCGCGTGATCGAGGGGCCGGCGACGCGGGATCTGCCCCGGCGGGACGGCAAGGTACGCGCAGGAACCGACCGGGTCAACCCCGGAACGGCCTCGGACACGGCATCCATAGAGTGAGCCATCCGAGAGCACCCGACGAAGGAGATGAGCAGAATGACCGAAGTGATCAGAGCCGAGATCGAGGTCGAAGCGCCCGCGAGCGCGGTGTACGACCAGTGGGCGCGGCTGGAGGACATGCCGCACTACATGTCGATGGTGAAGAGCATCGAGCGCCTGAGCGAGGACCGGACGCACTGGGTGGTCAACGTCGGCGGGGTCGAGCGGGAGTTCGACGCGATCGTGACCGAGGCCGAGCCGAACCGGCGCATCGCCTGGGTGAGCGACGGTGAGAAGATCCACACCGGTGCGGTGCAGTTCACGCCCATCGACGCCGAGCGCACACGTGTCGAGCTGGAGATGGGCTGGGTGCCAGAGACCCTCACAGAGAAGGCGGGAGCACTTCTCCATCTCGACGAACGAGCTGCTGCCTCCGACCTCAAGCGCTTCAAGGAGCTCATGGAGGGCGGCGGTGGTGGGAGCCGGGTCGGCGCTGACCCGGATCTCGCCTTCTGAGCGGGAGCACCCATGGTCCAGATCGGTTTCCGCGCCTCGCACGCGCAGGTCGACCCGGCGAGGCTGCTGCAGGCGGTGCGGGATGCGGAGAGCGTCGGCTTCGACGGGGCGATGTGTTCCGATCACCTCGCGCCGTGGACACGCGCCTAGGGCGCGGCGACGCTCGCCACGATGTTCCCCGGCCGCTTCTGAGCCGCGTTGGGCAGCGGTGAGGCCCTCAACGAGCACGTCACCGGCGATGAACTCGAGCGGCTCGTCGCCCTGCGCCTCGGGCTGCTCCTCGTCGGCCGGATCCTCGGCGGTCTCCTCCTCGGGCACGGCCTCGGCATCCGCCGGATCGGTGTTCTCGGCATCCCGCTGTTCGACGCGGTCGGGAGGGAACGGCAGTTCGTCCTCGGGAATGGCTCGCGTACCTGACATGGCTGACTCCTTCGGCTGATGGATTCGCACCGTCGCGCATCGGCATCCGGCCGGTCGGCCCCGTTGACAGATCGCGCGCGAGCGCTCACGCACGCGAAGGCTGTTCGCTCCGCCAGTGTCAACCCCCTGGTTCTTCGCGGCGCGGAGAGGGAGGGTCGGAAACGACCTTCCTGACGTTTCCCCAGAGCGAGGATGATGATGACACGTATTGCCGAAGACCCCCGCTACGCGCACACCGATGGCCCGTTCCCTCCGCAGTCGCAGGAGAAGCAGCCCGGACAGACGGATGCCACGCGGCCCACCCCCGATCACGGCGAGCAGAGTTACGTCGGTCACGGCCGGCTGGCCGGCCGACGTGCCCTCATCACGGGCGGCGACTCTGGGATCGGACGAGCCGTCGCCATCGCCTTCGCCCGCGAAGGCGCGGACGTCGCGATCGTGCACATGCCGGAGGAGCAGGAGGATGCCGATGACACTCTGGGCCTCGTCCGCGACGCCGGCCGGAAGGGGCTGAGTCTGTCCGGTGACGTCCGTGACGAGCAGTTCGCGACGGATGCCGTGGTCGAGGCTCGTCGTGCACTCGGCGGACTCGACGTGCTGGTGCTCAACGCCGCCTACCAGCACGACGTCGGCGGCTTCGCGAATCTTGCGACCGAGGACATGCGCCGCGTTTTCGACACGAACCTCGCCGGGCTCATGTACTCGGCGCGGGCGGCGTACCCGTCGATGGAGCCGGGGGCGTCGATCATCGTGACGGCGTCGATCCAGGCGGCCGAACCGTCGCCAGGTCTCATCGACTACGCCATGACCAAGGCCGCGCAGGTCGCCTTCGTGAAGGCACTGGCGCAGGAGGCCGGCACGCGCGGCATCCGTGTCAACGCCGTCGCGCCGGGGCCGATCTGGACGCCGCTCATCCCCTCCACCGGCTGGGACGAGGAGAAGGTCTCGCAGTTCGGCTCCGACACCCCGCTCGGTCGTGCGGGCCAACCGGCGGAGCTCGCCGGTGCGTACGTCTATCTCGCATCGGCGGAGTCGTCGTACACCTCAGGCGCTGTCCTCGCCGTGACCGGAGGGAAGGCGCTGTGAGCATCGTGGCCCCCACAGACCCTCCGTCAGCAACCAGCCCGTCGTGGGAGATCATCCCGCTCGGACGCGCCGGCTGGCGCATCTGCGACGCCACCCGTGGACACGCAGACGCCGCACGACTCGTCGCGTACGCCGAGAAGAGCGAGCTCGGCGCGATCGAGGTGCTGTGGTTGCGCAGCCCCTGCCCGCATCGCTCGCGCTACCGCGACCTCGACGAACTGCTCGAGGACCTGGATGCCGCGGTCGCGGCCGCCGAGGAGAACCGTTCGACGCGTCCCTTCGAGATCCCGCACTTCCCTCCGGAGAGGTAGGCGACGGATGCCTCAGCGAGCCCTGCTCGCCGAGGCATCCGTTCCGCGGTCGGCCTCGTCCGGCAGCTGCTCGACCGGGATGACGACGACGTCCTGCACCTTCCAGTCCAGCGCTGCGATGCCGTCGGAGGCGTGCCGCAGTTTGGCCAGCGACACCCGTGAACGATACGGCCGGACGAACGCCTCGATGTGGAACACCTGTCCCTCGTCCCGCATGCGGACGGCCGCATCGCCGACCCACGGCAGGCGTCGCAGGTACTGGATGACCTCGGCGGCCAGTGGATGCGGTGCCTTGTCGTCGTAGGTCCGTGCGCGCTGGTCCATGAGGTCGCGCACGGCGGACCGGGTGTTGCGCACGCCGTCGCGCACGATGCCGATCGAGATGAACAGGGCGGCCACGCCGTCCAGCCACCACACGCCGAGACCGATCCCCATCACGCCGATGATCGATGCGGCGTTGGTCTGCCAGTCGGCCTTGGCCATATCGGCGTCCGCGTACAGGAGCTTGTTGTGCAGCAGCGGTGCGAGCCGCGCCTTGGCGGGGCCGTAGAAGAACACCGGTCCGATCACGATGACGCTCATCACGCCCACCATGAGCCAGCCCAGCCAGATCGTCTGGCCGAACAGCTGCACCGTGCCGATCGTCGGGTGGTCCTGCGTGACGAGCCCGCTGACCGCCTCGAAGGCGAGATTGAGTCCGACCGTCGCGAGGGCGACACCGGCCACGACGTGCCCGACGCCCATCGCACGGTGGCGACCGTACGGGTGGTTCACGGAGGGGCGGCGCCGGACGAGCAGCAGCGCGATGAGGAAGGCGATCTGGGGGAGGAGGGAGAGCATGTCCTCGATCCATGCCGTGCGCATCGACTGCGAGCCGCCGACCACGAACGCCACGACGATGATCGTCACGGTCGTGTAGCCGATCGTGAACCATTCCCACCTGATCGCGGAGTGCAGTGCGCGATGCTGCTCGGGCGGCAGGTCCGTCCGCCCGAATCGGTGCCGATCGGCGCGGGTCATGAGCCGGCCTCTCCGTCGAGGAAGAGCTCGATGTCCGACAGCAGAGCGTTCTCACCGGCCGGGACGAGCCACACGATCGTGCGGCCCCTCAGGCCGGGCAGGTCGGCGTATCCCCTCGTCGTCCCGACCCGTTCGGACCACGGCGTCTGATCGCTGAACCCGCCGATGGCGAGGTCGATGTCGCCGTCCTCGAGCATGCCGACGAGCGTCTCCTCGCCGGCGGGGACCCAGGAGACGCGCGCGTCGATCGAGTCCGCGTAGTCCCGTGCGAGGTCGGCGAGTGGACCGCGGGGCGCATCATCCGGCGCTTCACCGGCTTCTGCGACCTCCGGCTCGAGGCTCACACCGACCCGGATCGTCCCGTCGGTCACGGTGTCCAGGGTCCCGTCCGGATCCCTGGGCACCGTGCCGAGGCATCCGGTCATGATTGCCGCGAGGGCGCCGCAGGTCATCGTGGCGGCGGCGCGTCGAAGTGCCGCGCGTCGAGCATCTGGTGCGAGCATGCGTCCAGCATCCGGACGGCGGATGCCGTGCTCAAGCGGGTTGACCGCGGCATCCGGCCCGGGTAAGGGTCACACCGGCAGCGGATGCCGTCGGCGCAGGATGACGCGCTGCACCAGCGTCCAGACGACCGTGATCGTGAGATACAGGGCGGCGGCCAGCGGGACGAACAGTGCGAACACCGCCGTCAGGTAGTGCAGGGCGCTCATCATCCGCAGCATCCCCGGCGACGACAGCGGCGTATCGTCGACGGGCGCTGGACGGAAGACGCGTCGGGTGACCTCGGCGACGACCACCATGATCGCGACGAGCCCGCCGAAGACGGCGAGCGTCGGCAGCGAGAACGGACCTGCCGCCAGCATGTGCACGAGGCTCGTGCCCAGCGGCGCGCCGAACAGGTCGTGCGAGAGCAGTTCGTTCGGATGGCCTGCGATCTCGGTGCGCAGGAACAGCGTGTACAGGATGCCGACGATCGGCGCCTGCAGCAGCACGGGCAGGCACCCGGCGAACGGCGAGGTGTTCTCGTCCCGGTAGAGCTGCATCGTCTCGCGCTGCAGCCGATCGGGGTTCTTGCCGTGCCGCTTCTGGATCTCGCGGAGCCGGGGAGCGAGGCGCGCCCTGGTCTGCTCCGCCTTGGCCTGCGAGATGCCGACGGGGATGAGCAGGGCACGCACGAGCAGGGTGACGACGACGACCGCGAGTGCGGCCGCAGAGGCGCCGGTGAAGGGTTCGAAGAAGGTGGCGAGACCGGCGAGGGCGCCATAGGCGGCATCCAGCAGCGCCGCGAGGGGAGGGAAGGAGAAGGGGTCCATGAAGTGTCCGTTCGATGCGTCGGGAAGGTCGGCGGATGCCGTGTCCCGACGCGAACGGACGGGTCACACGGCGCGCACGACTCCCGGCGCTCGTGGACGAGGATGGCCGGCGGCATCCGGATCGCTCTGCGACAGCAGAGTCGACGCATCGATGGCACGCAGCGGATGCGGAGGCGAATCCTTGCCGGCGCTGGGTGCGACGATCGCGACGGCGACGATCAGGGCCGCGACCGCGAGGATCGCGACGGCGAGTCCCAGGGCGGCCATGTCCGGCAGCGCGACAAGCCCGAGCGCGGACAGCACGAAGGCCATCACGTGCTCGATCATCGCCGCCATGTCATCGAGGGTACCCCTCCGCTCATCCTTCGAGCGGCGCGCGGAGGGAGGGCTCTCAACTCCAGGGGTCGTCCGACGTGCCGTCCTCATCCGGTGCGGTCTCGCCCTGCTTGTCCCCGGCCAGCCGGCGCGTGGTCGAGGACCGCTCGGCACCCTCGGCCGAACCGCCCTGCCCCGAGGCATTGGCCGTCGTCGGATCCTCCGTGGCGGCATCCGTGTCGATGCGCGGCGCTGCGGCATCCTCTGCGTAGTCGGGGCGCGGAGGCTGGAGGTCCTGATCGGACAGCTCCCCGCCCTGGCGTCCGCCGTACGGGCGCCCGTGATCGGCCGACTCCTCCCGTCCGAACACCAGCTCCCATTCGCCGACCGTGAAGCTCGCTCCGGTGCGCAGGATCTGGGAGCGCTCGCCCGAGGCGTCCAGCGAGGCCGCGTTCGTCTCGCCGGGTCCGTGCAGCGTGAGCACGTACTCGTCGCGCTCATCGTGCGTGATCGTCGCGTGCACCGGGTCTCCGCTCGGGAGGACGAGTTCGTTGCCCGCCGCGGATCCGATCCGCACGACGTCGTCGCGCAGATGGTAGACGAGGCGATCGCCGCCGCCGGTGATGCGCAGGTGCGGATCTCCGGCGCCCCAGGCGTCGTGGGTCGTGGTGGGCGTGTGCGGTTCCGTGCTCATGGTGACCTCCTGCCTCGACGGTAGGCGGGGGCCCCGATCGAGCGAGAGGGGGTTGACAGCCCGCCGCACACCGGACCGGATGCCGCGGCCGGGCGTAGCCTCGAAGCATGACCGATCTCGCAGCACTTCTCGGCATCCGCCATCCCATCGTCCTCGGACCGTTCGGGGGATTGTCCTCCGTCCGCCTGACCGCCGCGGTGAGCGAGTCGGGCGGGCTGGGGTCGTACGGGCTGTACGGGTACGACGGCGAGCGGATCCGGCAGACGGCCGCCGAACTGCGGGCGGCGACGGCGCGTCCGTTCGCTTTCAACATCTGGCTTCCGACGGGTGACGAGGCGGAGCCTGCGCCGCAGCATGCGGTGTACGCGCAGGCGCTGCAGCCGTTCTACGAGGCCGTCGGCGTCGAGGTGCCGGCACGTCCGGAGCGCTACATGCCGTCGCTGGACGAACAGCTCGACGCGATCTGGGATGCTGCACCCGCCGTGCTCAGCGTCGTCTACGGCGTGCCGTCGGCGGATCTGATCTCAGGCGCTCGCAGTCGCGGCATCCGCGTGGTGGGGACCGCCACGACCGTCGACGAGGCGCTCGCGCTGGAGGCGGGAGGGGTCGACGCGATCGTGGCGACCGGCATGGAGGCCGCGGGGCACCGGGTCTCGTTCCTGCGCTCGCCGGAGGAATCCCTGGTCGGCACGTTCGCCCTGGTGCCGCAGGTCGCGGATGCCGTGGACGTCCCGGTCATCGCCGCCGGTGGCGTCGCCGATCGGCGCGGTGCGGCGGCGGCGTTCGCGCTCGGAGCATCGGCCGTGCAGGTCGGGACGGCGTTCCTCGCGACGTCGGACTCGGCGGCGAACGACGCGCATCGCGCCGCCATCCGCAGCACGTCGGCCGACGCCAGCGTGCTCACCCGCGCGATGAGCGGGCGCCTGGCGCGCGGCGCCCGCAACAGGGCGGTGCGCGCGATCGAGGCGAGCGGGACGATCGCACCGTTCCCGATGCAGAACTGGCTCACCGGGCGCTTCCGGACCGCCGCGGGGCAGCAGAACCTGGGTGAACTGCAGTCGCTCTGGCTCGGTCAGTCGGCGCCGCTGGCGCGGTGGGACACAGCATCCGAGGTGTTCGACGAGCTCGTGGCCGGGATTCCCGGCCGCTGAGAACAGGAGGATCGGCCGAGACCCGGAGGATTTCCGCCGGAATTCCTGATCTCAGGCGGAACTCCTGATCTCGGGATGGCGACGCAGCTCCGGACGGTGCCGCAGGACTACAGGATGACGGTCGATCGGCCGTGCACGATCACGCGGTCCTCCGCGTGCCACTGCACGGCCCGTGCGAGCACGAGGCGCTCGACGTCGGCGCCGCGGCTCTGCAGCTCGGCGGCGGATTCGGAGTGGGTGACGCGCGTGACGTCCTGCTCGATGATCGGCCCCTCGTCGAGGTCGGCCGTGGCGTAGTGCGCGGTGGCGCCGATGAGCTTCACTCCGCGATCCTTCGCCCTCGCGTACGGGTTCGCCCCGATGAACGCCGGCAGGAACGAGTGGTGGATGTTGATCACCGGGGCCCCGAGCTGCTCGATGAACGTGTCGGTGAGGATCTGCATGTAGCGCGCGAGGACCACGAGGTCGACGTTGCCCTGCAGCAGTTCGAGCTGGCGCTGCTCCATCGCCTGCTTGTCGCCGGAGGGGATGTGCACGAACGGGACGCCGAAGCCGCGCACGGACTCGGCGAGATCGGGGTGGTTGGAGATGACCATCGTGATGTCGATGTCGAGCTGGCCGCGCTGCGCGCGCCAGAGCAGCTCCATCAGGCAGTGGTCGTACTTCGACACGAAGATCGCGACGCGCTTGCGGCGGGACACGTCGTGCAGCGACCACTCCATGCCGAACCGGTCGGCGACCTGCTGGATGGACGCCTCCAGTGCAGGGCGCGCGGCCGAAAGTCCAGGCAGGTGGATCACGGTGCGCTGGAAGAACCGCCCGCCCTCGGAATCCGTGGAGTGCTGGTCCAGCGAGATGATGTTCGCGCCGTGCTCGGCCAGCACGCCGGCGACGGCGGCGACGATTCCTGGCTGGTCGTCGCACGCGATGAGCAGACGGGCGGTGTCGGGCTGGGACATGGATGCTCCTTGCAGGGTCTGCGTCGATTCTGCCCCGTCGACGGCGGCGGTGACGAATCGCGGAGCCCGTCGCCACGAATCGGCCCGCTCGCGGCCAGCGGGGCCGATAATCTGACAGGCGTGAACCCGAGCGAAGCAGGACTCGTCCTCGTCCCCCTGATGGCCGTGCTGGCGCCGTTGCTGGCCAAGGGAGTGCGACCCGTGCTGCGCGTCCCCGTCATCGTGTTCGAGCTCGTGCTCGGCATCCTGATCGGTCCGGCGCTTCTGGGGTGGGTCGACGCGGGCGAGGTGCTCGAGAAGCTCAGCGAGTTCGGCCTGGCGATGCTGTTCTTCATCGCCGGCTCCGAGATCGACTTCCGAAAGCTGGCGGGCAAGCCGCTCGTGCGCGCATCGCTGGGCTGGGTCCTGAGCGTCGTCCTCGGGATCGGACTCGGCTTCTTCTTCGCGCCTGGCGAGGGCATGGTCGTGATCGGCATCGCGCTGAGCTCGACGGCACTGGGCACCCTGATGCCGATCCTGCGGGATGCCGGGGAGCTGGGCACGCCGTTCGGTCGCACGGTGACGGCGATCGGCGCCGTCGGGGAGTTCCTGCCGCTGATCGCGATCTCGGTCTTCCTCAGCACGCGGACGACCTGGGTCGCCACCGCTGTGCTGCTGACCTTCGTCGTGCTCGCGGCCGTCGTCGTGGTGTTCGCGCAGCGCACGCCGCACGGCCGGCTGCACGCGTTCCTGCGGGCGACCCTGCACACCTCGGACCAGTTCGGCATCCGCTTCGTGCTGCTGCTGATCGCCTCGCTCGTCGCGCTCAGCGTGGTGCTCGACCTGGACATGCTGCTCGGGGCGTTCGTCGCCGGAGCCGTCTGGCGCATCATCATGGCGCGTGCGCCGAAGGAGGACGCCGAGGAGATCGAGAGCAAGATCGAGGCCATCGCATTCGGGTTCCTGGTGCCGATCTTCTTCCTCTACACCGGCATCACCTACGACCTCGATGCGCTGCTCGCGTCGCCGGAAGCCATCGCGCTCGTGCCGGTGTTCCTCGTCGCTCTGCTGCTGTTCCGCGGTGCGGCAGCGCAGTTCTCGGCGCCGGCGGGTTCCAGCGTGCGCGAACGGTCGGCGCTGGCGCTGCTGTCCGCGACGGGGCTTCCGATCATCGTGGCGGTGACGGCGATCGGCGTGGAGCAGGACATGCTCGACACGGGGATCGCCGCGGCGCTGGTCGGAGCGGGGATGCTGTCGGTGCTGCTGTATCCGCTCATCGCGATGTCTCTGCGCGGCGACAGTGCGAAACTCGCCGCAGCCGAGAAGAACCGCCCGGTCAGCGAGTTGTGATGTCGGCCTCGACGCTCCTGCAGGATGCCCGCCGGCACCTGGCCGGCGTGCCCAAGGAGGGGCTGGGCGAGGAGAAGCACTCGCGATTCCGCGGTGACCGCATCGTCCGGATCGGCGAGGCCTGGCACATCGGCGTCCTGCTGCTGACCGATGACGCGGCGCTGGCCACCGCCGAGGTGCTGCGCGCCGCGAATGCCGGTCGGCGCGGCTACACGGCCGAGTCGGCGCGCGAACGCGCCGCCCGTCGGGAGTGGGCGCTGCGTGGCGGGTTCGACGAGGGAGAGGTCGCGCATGTCGGATGGAGCGTGATCGACGTGGATGCCGTGGACGCCGGCGGGTCCTCCGGCCCGCTGGCCATGGTCGACGGCGTGGTGCAGGTGAAGTGGTCGAGCGCGGGCGGCTACATGCCGCTCGAGGAATACCTGCGAGAGCGGATCGCGCTGCTCACGTGAATCCCGGGTCAGGCGAACGTCGCGGCGAAGCGGCTCAGCAGGGCTTCGCCCTCGGTGACGGTCGAGGCGAGCACGCGCTGCTGCACCGCGTCGAACGCGTTCGCGTCGAAGTATCCCTTGGTGCGGTAGAACGTCATACGCTCGGCGAAGTCCGCCGGGCTCGGCTCCGGGTGGAACTGGGTCGCGTACAGGTGCGTACCGACGCGGTACGCCTGCACAGGACACGCGTCGCCCATCGCGAGCAGCTCCGCGGTCGGCGGTGTCTCGGCGGCGGACTCCTTGTGCGCGGTGAACACCGTCAGTTCGGGACCGCTCGGGCCGAAGACCGGGTCGTGCTGTGCGGCAGCGGTGGCACGGATCTTCACCGCCGCGGTGGATTCGGGATGGTCCAGCGTGACCGTGCCGCCCAGCATCCTGGTCACCACGCCGATGCCGTAGCAGGTGAACAGCGCGGCGGTGCGCCCGTCGATCGCTGCGGCGGCGATGCGTTCGAGGTCGGCCTCCACACGGCGCTGCTCCGCGGTCGGCGCAGGGTCGGTGACGTTCAGCGGGGATCCGCCGATCACGATGCCGCGATGCGCGTCGAGCGCTCCGGCATCCAGCGGAGTGGCCATGAGATCCAGGCGATCGAGTTCGTCGGCGCCGAGTCCTCGGCGGAAGGACGCGTGCTCGGCATCCGCGGCGGCCAGCTCGGGGCGCACGCTGATGTAGAGAAGCGAGGCCATCCGGCGATTCTAGCCAGTCCGATCGCGCGTGCCGAAGCGCATGACGGACGGTGACGCGTCAGCGCGAGGAGCGCGCGGTGCGGCCGCGGATGATCCCGACGAAGGTGTCGACGTCATCGGTGCTGCGCTCGCGTGGCCAGACGAACGCGACGGTCGACACCGGGCCGTCGCGGAGCACGCGGTACTCGACGTCCTTGCGGTGGTGCAGGCGCGCGAGGGACATCGGGACGACGGCGATGCCCACCCCGGTCGCTACGGTCGCGATGAGATCGGCGGTCGTCGGGACGGCTCCGTGCGCGGATGCCGTGGTGTGCGGCAGATCGAGATCCAGGACGTCCTCGTCCGATGCCAGCAGCACCTCGCCGTCCAGATCGGACGCGTCGAGTTCGTCGGCCGCGAGGAGGTGCGATTCGGCGGTGGCCACGACCACCGGAAGCTCGTCGTAGAGCCGGATCACGTGCAGATCGGCATCCTCGATCGGAAGTCGCACCAGGGCGGCGTCCAGATCGTCCAGCGCCGAGCGCTGATCGGCGACGACGAGCGGTACGAGCTCCAGTGGAACATGCGGCATCCGCTGCTTCCAGGCGTCGATCCACTTCCCCGGAGTCGCGCCGGGGATCACACCGAGACGGAAGGTGCGGGGTGCGGATGACGCGGAGTCGAACCGCTCAGCAGGCGAAGCGGGCTTCCCGGTCGCCTTCTTCTTCGGCGTGCCCTTGCCCGGCTGCTTCTGCGGGGGTGCCCCCTTGCTCGTGCGCACGGGTGTCCCTTTGCTGACGGTCCGCCGGCCGCCGCCTGCGCGTCCGCTGCGTCCGCTGCCTCCCGATTTCGCCACGTGTCTCAGGCTACTCGCCCCGCGTGCGTGCCTCGCGGCTGCGGCCGAGAAACCACTCGGCGCGCGAGAAACCACGTCAGCGGCGGTTTCTCCCGCCGGAAGTGGTTTCTCGAGCAGTCAGGCCGCCAGCCAGAGCCCCTTGCGGTCGGTGGCGATGGTGAGTCCGGCGGCGACGGTCTCGTCGTCGCCGATGCGCGAGCCGCGCATGATGCGCGCTCCGGCTCCGACCTCTGTGCGGACGCCGATGTGCGCCCCCGCGCCGACGGCTGCGCCCTGGCCGATGTGCGCGTGCGCGTCGATCGACGCGTTCTCGCCGATCACGGCATCCGGCTCCACCCACGCGCCACGGGCGATCTTCGCCCCCGCGGCGATGCGCGCGCCGGGTTCGATATAGGCGCCTGCCTCGATGACGGCCATCGGGTGCACCTTCGCGCCATGCGCGACGAGGCCGCGACCATTGGCGTGCTTGCGGTATCGCAGCGTGGCGCCCTGCTCGTCCTCGATATCGATGTAGTTCTTACCCACGATTCCTCCCGTTCCGGAGACTCCCGGATATATGGACAACCACGGGTGCCGTGAATTCATTCCCGGATCGGGATGTGCTCACTTCTGGCAGTTCGGGCACCAGAACGTGACGCGTTCGCGAGTGGGATCCGCGCCCTGTTCGCCTCGGCGGATGAGCGTTCCGCAGCGCCGGCACGGCTGCCCGGCACGTCCGTAGACCCAGTCGGTCTCGCCGCGCCGGGCGACACCGGTGAAGGTGCGGTCATGGCGGTCGCGATTCGCTCGGATCACCCGTGCCCCGAGCGCGACCAGGGCTTCGACATCGACCGACGCGGCGGGCGTCGTGGGCAGGATGCCGCGCAGGAACAGGAGTTCGGCCGCGTACTCGTTGCCGAATCCGGCGACGTTGCGCTGGTCGAGCAGGGCCACATGGATGCTGCGATCATCCGCCTGCAGCCGCCGGGCGGCCTCCGGGGCATCCCAGTGCGGACCCAGTGGGTCAGGACCGAGATACCCGACGAGGCGATCCTCGTCGCGCGTCGCGACGAGTTCCACCTCGGCGATGTCGACGCCCACCGCCTCGCGGTGCGCCGTACCGACGATCGCGCGCACCCGGAAGGCCGGATGCCGCCACTTCTGTCCTGGCGCGTACAGGTGCCAGGCGCCTTCCATCCTCAGATGGGAATGGAGGGTGTCGTCGCCGATCCGCAGCAGCAGATGCTTGCCGCGGGCGACGCAGCCATGGATGGTCTGCCCGGTGAGATCGGCGGTGGCGGCGCGCGGCACCCTCAGGTCGAAACGCGTCACAGTGCGACCGGCGAGCGTCTCGTGCAGACGGCGCGCGGTCCGGAAGACGGTGTCGCCCTCAGGCATCGGAGCTCGGGGGTGCGGGCGGAGACGGCGGCGCAGGCGTCGAGGGCGGTGCCGGTGCTGAAGTCCGGGCCTGCGTCGGCACCGGACGGGGAATCGACGTCGGGGTCGAGCTCGGGGCCCGGGGCGGTGCCGGTGTCGGGGTCGGGGCCGGGGCGCGTTCGACCAGTGACCGTGCGAGGGCGGTCGAGCCTGCGACGGCAGCCGGCATCGTGATGATCGCGCCGAGCGGGATCATGAAGCACAGCTGCGTGGCCACGCCGAAGCCGAGCACGCGTGCGCGGCTGACCCGCAGAACCTCCGAGCGCGAATAGGCGGTCAGGCCGCGTGCGTCGAACGCGCGACCGGTGAGCTCGCGGGCGAGCAGCCGGCCGGTGAGCACGATGCTGGTGGCACCGGCGAGGAAACCGCCGACGAGCGGGACGAATCCGATCGCCAGCGTGAGCAGTGCCACCAGGATGCCGAGCGCGATCAGGCGGACGCCCTCGCCGATCGTGGTCCAGAAGCCCGTCTCGCCCGTGGGCTCACCACCCAGCGACCGCTCGACGCCGCGCCAGATCCGCTGGTAGAACGGGTCGCCGATCGTCAGGGTGAGCGCGGTGAACACGGCGCCGGCCAGAGCGAGCGCGGCGATGAAGAGGACGATGCCGAAGGTCACACGCAGGATCTCGCGCCAGGGACTGATCCAGCCATCCGCGAACGGCGTCGCCCAATCCGTCAGGATGCCGAGGCTGAATCCGAACGGCACGAGCACGGCGGCGAGCACGAGGAACGCGATGACGGCGGGGACCAGGCCGAGGGCCATGAGCTTCGGGCGCACCACCCAGAACCGGAACCCCGTGACGAGCATTCCGACGCCGATCCCGAACTCCCGCAGCATGCCTCCAGCGTAGAGGGCGGTGCGGACACGCTGTCATGCGGGCCGAGCCGGGCGTCGTGCGCGCCAGCCCTGCTGCCGTCAGATGGCCTTGCGCAGCGTGTAGCCGCGGGGCGTCGCGACGAATCCCGCCTCCTGGAGCGCGATCGCGAACTCCGTGCCGTACACGGGCTCGCCGTTGATCTTCTCGACCGTGAGGGTCTCGAGCCGGCGGGCGCGCGATGTCGCCGCCAGATCGGATGCCGCGGCACGCAGCGCTTCATCATCATCGCCGAAAGCCAGCACCGTGCGTCCGCCGCGCTCGAGGTACAGGACCAGGGCGCCGTCCACGAGCACGACCAGTCCGCCGGCTTTGCGCCCCGGACGGTGAGTCACTCCGTCTCGGCGCGGCCACGGCAGCGCCGCCCCGTACGGGTTGGCCGGGTCGGTGGCCGCGAGCGTGATGGCGCGGCGTGGAGGAGGGTCCGTGAGACCGGCGAACGTCCTGAGGCGGTCCACCGTGGTGGATGCCGCGAACTGGGCGGCGCCGAGCTTCTCGATGACGTAGCCGCGCCGGCAGTGCCCGGCCTCTTCGAACCCGGCCAGCACGCGGTACACCTGCGCGAAACCACCGGAGACGCCCTCGGATTGCGCGGATCCGCGCGTGACGACGCCGTACCGATCGAGCAGCAGCCCGGCCGTGACCGTGGCACGTCGGGCGGCATCGGCCTCGCCCGCAGGGAGCAGCGACCAGCGCCCGCCGCTGATCGTCGGCCGGGCCGCCGCGCCAGTGAAGGACACGCCGCGGTAGGTCCGCGCACGAGGAGCGCGCCGCACGGCCTTGTGCGCCTGCGATCCGCCGGCGAGCAGTTGTCGCACGGGTGCGAACGTGTCGTTGGTGACGCGCCCCGACCAGGTCAGTGCCCAGAGCGCGTCGAGCACTGACTGCTCGTTCTCGGCCCCGACGCGGTCGCGCAGGTGCGTGGCGAAGGACGCCCCACCTGCTCCGAGCGCGCCCAGCAGCCGGGCTTCGAGCGAATCTGCGGCGACCTCGGTCTCGTCGGGTTCGGGGAGCGTGAACGACGCGAGGTCGACGGGATGCAGGGAGACCCAGCCGTCGCGGCCCGGCAGCGTCCCGTGCCCGGACCAGATGACCTCGCCGTTCGCGGTGAGTTCGTCCAGCATCGCTGGGGAGTAGTCGCGCACACGAGACGGCAGCACCAGCGACTCCCACGCGCTCGCCGGAATCGGGACGCCCGCGAGCTGCTCGATCACGCTGAGGACGCCGTCGAGGCCCTCCACCGGGCGGGAAAGGTGCTGCCAGTCGGGCAGGAAGCGTGCGAACGCCGTCGGCTCGACGGGTTCGACGCTGCCGCGGATCGCGGCGAGTGAGCGCATGCGCAGGCGGCGCAGCACCTCGGTGTCGCACCACTCAGGCCCGGCATCGTCGGCGGCTTCCGCCGCGGACAGGAAGTACCCGCTGCTGATGCGCCCCGCGCTCTCCAGCCGCTGCAGCGTGTGTCTGGCCACCGCGGTTCCGATGCCGAATCGGGTCGCCACGGCATCCGTCGTGAAGGGGCCGTGCGTACGCGCGTGGCGGGCGATGAGGTCGGCGAGCGGGTCGGCGACCGGTTCGAGGAAGGCGACGGGGATGCCGGTGGGCAGCGCTGCGCCGAGGGCATCGCGCAGGCGCGCGGCATCCTCGATCGCCGCGATGCGGGGAACGCCTCCGATCGTCACAGGAATCGCCCGACGCGCGGTCACGAGGGCGTCGAGGTGGGCGGCGGCTTCGGACACCGGTGCCGCGGTGGTGGCTTCCAGCCGTTCTGCGACCTCGACGGCATCCATCGGGCCGAGCATGCGCAGCAGGTCGGCGACGCCCTCGAGCCCGCGGGCACGGCGATCGGGATCGAGCCGCTGCGCCTCGCGCTCGAACTGCGCGATGACCTCCGGGTCGAGCAGCTCACGCATCTCGACCGTGCCGAGCAGCTCGCCCAGCAGAGCCGGGTCGACCGAGAGCGCAGCCGCGCGCCGCTCGGCCAGCGGCGAATCGCCCTCGTACATGAAGGCGCCGACGTAGCCGAAGAGCAGATCGCGAGCATACGGCGACGGTTGGGCGGGTTCGGTTTCGACGAGGCGCACCCGACGATCGGCGATCGACGTCGCGAGCCTGCGCAGCGACGGCAGGTCGTAGACGTCCTGCAGCACTTCACGCAGCGTCTCGAGGATCACGGGGAAGGTGGGATGGCGCCTGGCCACTTCGAGCAGTTGGGCGCTGCGCTGCCGCTGCTGCCAGAGCGGCGAGCGGCGATTCGGGTTCGTGCGCGGCATGAGCAGGGCCCGAGCCGCGCACTCGCGGAAGCGCGAGGCGAACAGCGCCGACCCGCCGACCTCCTCCGTGACGAGCTGCTCGAGCTCGTCCGGGTCGAACACAAACAGGTCGGCACCGGGCGGCTCGCTCTCGGCATCAGGGATCCGGACGATGATGCCGTCGTCGCTGGCCACAGCCGAGCCCTCGACGCCGAGGCGCTCACGGACGCGGGCGTTGATGGCCAGCGCCCAGGGCGCGTGGACCTTCATGCCGTACGGGGAATGCAGGATGATGCGCCAGTCGCCGACCTCGTCGTGTCCGCGTTCGACCGTCAGCGTGCGGTCGGTGGGCAGGGTGCCGGTGGCTTCGCGCTGCTCGGTCAGGTGCGCCATGAGGTTGTCGCGCGCCATGGCGTCGAGACCGGCATCCATGAGACGCTGCGTCGCCTTCGCCGGTTCGGCGGAGGAGACCTCGCGCGAGAAGGCGCCGAGCGCTTCGCCGAGCTCGAACGGGCGCCCGATGCCGTCGCCGTGCCAGAACGGCACCCGCCCCGGCTGGCCGTAGGCGGGGATGACGTTGACGCGGTCATGGGTGATCTCGGCGATGCGCCAGCTCGTGGTGCCGAGCGTGAACACGTCGCCGACCCGTGACTCGTAGACCATCTCCTCGTCGAGCTCGCCGACCCTGGCGCCCGTCGTCTCACCGGCGACGAACACGCCGAACAGGCCGCGGTCGGGGATCGTCCCGCCGCTGGTCACGGCTATCCGCTGTGCGCCGGGGCGTCCGGTGAGCGTCCCCGCATCCCGATCCCAGACGAGGCGGGGGCGCAGCTCGGCGAACTCGTCCGAAGGGAAGCGTCCGGCCAGCAGGTCGAGCGTGGCCTCGTACGCGGAGCGCGGCAGCGACTGGAACGGCGCGGATCGACGGACCGTCTCGAACCAGTCCTCGACGCCGATCGGATCGACCGCGCAGGCGGCGACGGTCTGCTGCGCGAGAATGTCGAGCGGATTGCGCGGCACCGAGATCGCCTCGATCTTGCCCGCCAGCATCCGCTCGGTCACGATCGCAGTGTGCAGCACGTCGCCACGATGCTTGGGGAACAGTGCGGCGCGACTGATCTCGCCGACCTGGTGTCCGGCGCGTCCGACGCGCTGCAGCCCGGATGCCGCCGACGGGGGAGCCTCGACCTGGATCACGAGATCGACCGCGCCCATGTCGATGCCGAGCTCGAGGCTGCTGGTGGCGACGACGCAGCGCAGGATGCCGGACTTCAGCTCCTCTTCGACCTGGGCCCGCTGCTCCTTGGAGACGGAGCCGTGGTGCGCCTTCGCGAGCACCGGATCGGCGCCGGCTGTCGCGCCGCCCTGAGCCGGCATCGCCGCGGGCACCCGACGCGCCGGCGTCGGCGGCGGACTCTCGCCCATGCGCTCGGCGTAGATCTCATTGAGCCTGCCCGTGAGCCGCTCGGCCAGACGGCGCGAGTTCGAGAACACGATCGTGGAGTTGTTCTGCAGGATGCGGTCGACGATCGCCTCTTCGACGTGCGGCCACACTGACCCGGTGACCTCGGTGTACTCCGCGTCACCGGGCGCCATCGGATCCGGCGCTCCGGGGGGCGCCGGCGGGTTCGTCATGTCCGGAATCGGGACGACGACGCCCAGCTCGAACGTCTTGGTGGCGCGCGGTGCGACGATCTCGACCGGCTCGGAGCCACCGAGGAAACGAGCGACCTCGTCGATGGGACGCACGGTCGCCGACAGCCCGATGCGCTGCGCCGGTGACTCTGCGCCGCGCGCGCGGCGGAGGGCATCGAGACGCTCGAGGCTGACCGCGAGATGCGCCCCTCGCTTGGTCGCGGCGACCGCGTGCACCTCGTCGATGATGACCGTGTGCACGCCGCGCAGCGTCTCGCCGGCGCGACTGGTGAGCATGAGGTAGAGCGACTCGGGGGTGGTGATGAGGATGTCGGGCGGATTCGACACCAGCTTGCGGCGATCGCTCGAGGTCGTGTCGCCCGATCGGACGCCGACGGTCACGGGGGGAGAAGGGATGCCGAGGCGCCGCGCGGATTGCCCGATGCCCACCAGCGGGGATCGGAGGTTGCGCTCGACGTCGACGCCCAGCGCCTTCAGCGGTGAGATGTAGAGCACCCGTGTGCGGGGTGCGTCGTCTGCGGCATCCGCGGATGCCGCAGACGTCCGCTCCCGGAAGATGCTGTCGATCGCCCAGAGGAACGCCGACAGGGTCTTGCCCGATCCTGTCGGCGCGACGACGAGAGCGTGCTTGCCTGCGGAGATCGCATCCCAGGCGCCGGCCTGCGCGGCCGTGGGCGCGGCGAACGCGCCGCGGAACCAGTCCTGGGTCGCGGGCGTGAAGCGCTCGAGCACATCGCTCATGTCTCCATCATGGTCGGTGCCTCGGACAACGGGTTGACGATGTCCGAGGTCAGGGGGGGCGATCGCGCGGCTCGAGGGGCCGCAGCGCCGCCTGCAGCAGCTGTGAGCCCGCATCGGCCCGCTGTCAGCCGAGCACCGTCGGTGCCGGAGCCCACGCCGTCGTCAGCGTTCCCCAGATGATCGGCGAATACCGCGCATCACCCGTCGACGTCCAGCGGCGGCGCTGCTCGCGCTGCCAGGCGCCCAGCGCGGCGACCGGATCGGATGCCTCGTGCGCGGCGTCGACCGCCACGATCGCGTCGCCCAGCATCCCTTCGGCGCGGCCGGCCAGGGCGGGGGAGTACCGATCGAGGCCGGCCTCGGTCGGCAGCGTCCATCGGGTCGCGGTGACGTACTCGGCTCCGCGGTGCACGAACGCGGCCATCAGCCCCGTGGGCTCCGCGTAGCGCGCATCGGCACCGGAGTCGCAGGCGATCAGCGCGACCCGGTTCGGTGCGCACAACGGCTCGAGGCCGGGCGCGCCGAGCGCGATGTCGGCCGCGGTGTAGGGCCGATGCGCACCGATCAGCGCGGCGAGCCCCGGCGCATCGGCGCCGTCGGACAGGTGCATCCGAGCATCCAGCGCGTGCGTCGACGCCGTCACGTGGCCGACGTACAGCAGCCGACCGGCATCCGACGCTGCGGATGCCAGCGCGACCCGGTCGATGTCAGTGCGCCGGAACGCCGGGCCGGACGGCCGGCGCCGCGCGCCGAGCTCCTCCGCCATGCGCGCAAGTGGTGATCCGGGCGCGACGGGTCCGAGCACGCTCCCCAGTTCGCCCGCATCGGTGAAGCCCGGCACGACGGGATCGAGCACGTGGGCGACCGGTGAACCCGGCACCCAGGGCGACAACTCCCTCGTCGGGTCGTTGCGCAGCGTCGCCGGCAGGAGCAGCGACACGTCGACCATGTCGATGCCGCGCTCGCCGTCGGATGTGCTGAGCAGCTCCCAGGGCAGCTGCGCCGTCGACGGCGAAAGCTGCACGCGCACATGCGGACGCACGCCGGCCACCTCGAGCGCGTTCAGCTCCAGTCCCAGCCACAGAGGGATGAGCGCAGCGGTCAGGGTCTCTGCGAGGCGCTGCTCCCGCTCGAGATCCAGCAGCACGCCATGCGTCAGCGCGCGGGTCAGCGCCTGGTCTCCGCTCTCGCCGGATCCCGGCACAGGGGTGGGCAGGGCCTCCGAGAGGGCGGACAGCGCGGGGGCGACGAGGCGGCGCTCGATGACGGTCATGCGCGGCGAGTCCGGCTGGTGGTCCCAGATCCAGTTGACGAAGAGGTCGTCGCCGTCGACGTAGCGCAACCGCGCCACGGGCTGCCGGTCCGCGGGGAGGTCGACGAGCACCCGGTCGCCGTCGGCGGCCATCGCCCTGCGCGCCGGACCGAGGTGCGCGAGTTCACGCCAGTTCTTCACCACGATGCCACCACCCGCTCCGACCGGACGGTCACGCCGTACTCCTCCTCGGCCACCCGGATGAAAGCATCCAGCACCGGCGCCTGCCCGGGGATCGCGACGACCCGAGGCGGGGGAGCGAAGCGCAGGCCGGCCGTGGCCGCACTCGGATCTCCGACGAATCCGGATGCCGCGGCCGGCAGCAGATCATCTGCGAAGGCATCCGTCGTCGCCGCTTCGCGCACCGGCGGAACAGGCTCCACCACGGTCAGGGTCGCCGCGGCATCCCTGGCCTCGATCGTCTCGGCCATGAGCGTGGCCGAGGCCGTCGCGTTCTCGATGAGCGCGAACAGCAGTTCGCCGTCGCCCAGCGTCACCGCCAGACGGAATGCCAGTTCGCGGGCCGGCGCGGCGACCTGCAGGCTCCACCGCTCGCGCACCGGGCCAGGAGCGAAGGCACCGCGCAGCGCCTCGGTCGCCAGCAGCACGGGGATCGCCAGGTGCAGTCCGGCGGTCAGCCGCTCGGCGCGCTTCCGGGGGCCCGGCGTGAAGCTCGCCCATTCCGCCTGCATCTCAGCGCGCCGCAGGTTCACGCGGCAGCGTTCGTGCGCCGAGCGCGTCAGGTCGCGCGCCGCCAGGTACGCCTCATCCGCGACGGCGAAGCGGCCGCGCTTCGACTCGGCGTCGCCGAGGAATCCGTACGCCTCGCGCCTCTCGTGCACGGCGCCGGTGGTGTCCATGTCGGCGATCAGTTCCCGCAGGCGCTTCGCGGCGCGCGCCGGATTCCCGGACTCCAGGTAGACGGCCGCGAGCCCGGTGCGGCTCGCGGCGAGACGCGTGCGCAGGCCGGCGGCCTTCGCCAGGTCCGCCGCCCGCAGGAATCCCTCTTCCGCCTCCGCGAACCGCCGTTGCTGCATCGCGATCCTGGCGCGGTTCTCGACGGCGATCTGCGCGGCGACCGCGTCGGAGTCATCGCCCTGCAGGCGCGCGGCGAGGTCCATGAACTCCCACGCGGCCTGGTCGTCGCCGGTGCGCTGGGCGATCGCCCCCAGGTTCATGTACGCGTGGACGGCCAGCCGAGGATCGACCACGAGCGCCGCGGCCAAGGAGCAACGGGCCTCGGCATCCGCCTCCTCCAGGCGTCCCAGGAAGATGAGCAGACCGGTGCGGATGTTGTGGGCCGAGAAGCGCATCAGATCCGCCTGCTCGATCTCGTGCGCGTCCAGGACCTCCTCCGCCAGGGAGATCTGCGCGAGCGCATCGTCCAGCCGGTCGCGGGCCGCCAGGGTCTGGGCGCGGGACAGGAGCGCGCCTGCGAGCACGATGCGAGTACCGTACTCGTCTCCGTCGCGCTCCACGACAGCGGATGCGGTGGCGATCGCCTCATCGGTCACCGCGAGCGCCGCCGCGGTGTCGACGCCCTCGAGAGCCGACGCGAGATTCAGTTGAGCGCGCGCCCGCAGATCCCACGCCGACAGGTCGTCGGTGCCCTCCAGCGCCTCCAGCACGTCGCGCAGGTTCCGCGTGGCCGTGTCGACGTCGCCGATCTGCAGAAGCTCGACGGCCGCGTTGTGGGCGTCGCGCAGGTCGTGCCACTGCGGAGCCAGGGGCTTCTTCCCGCGGATCGCCCGGGGGTCGGCCTCCGCTGTCACCGTCGCGCCCCGGCCGCCCGCTCCGCGAGGCCGGCGCTCGGGTCGACGATGCGCGCGGACGCATGGAGGAGTGCGGCCTCCCGCGCATCCGCCGACTCGACGGCGGATGGGCGCGCGGCCATGCGCACATCGCGCACCCAGAGGGTCCGCTGCTCGATCGGCAGCAGTGCCGCGGATGCCGGCACAGGAGCGGACCCGGTGAACACCGCGCCGGACAACGGGAGCGGCACGTCGACTCCCTGCTCTTCGGG
Source organism: Microbacterium sp. STRO-1N (assembly GCF_057748015.1). The sequence continues at coordinate 3,121,290 of NZ_CM173234.1, read as the reverse complement.
GCCGAAGCGTGCTCGCAGTTCGGCGCTGCCGCCGGGGACGGCGACGACCTCGACCACCAGGGTCGGCTCACCGGCCGCATGCCGGAGAGACCAGCGGGCCTCGGCATCCGCGGCGACCGTCTGAGCCGGAACGTCCGCCCAGCGCACCGGTGCGCCGCCGTGCGCGATCTCGATTCCTGCCGTGCCGGCTCCGGTCGAGCCGCCGGCGGCGAGCGCCCATTCGGCGCGGCGTTCGACGACCGGCAGCAGCTCGACGCCGTGATCTTCGGCGAGCGCTGACAGCTCATCCGCGAGGGCTGCGGCGTCCTCTGCGAACGACGTGGTCAGTGCCGCGAGGGCGCTCGGTGCGTCGACGGCGTCGGCCAGGGAACGCTCGGTCGCCTCGTCGTCATCGAGCAGGTGATCGATGTGATGGGCGGCGACCGCGATCTCGGCCGCGAGCACGGACGCATCCAGCGGTGGAACCGCGATCCCCGCCGGCCACCAGTCGCGCGCCCAGGTCAGCAGGGCGAGTCGGCGCGCGTCGGCGGCGAGACGCGTCTCATCCGGAAGGGCGACGTCCTCGGCGGAGGGCCCTGCCGTCGCCGCCTGCCGCACGGCCTCGGCCACGGCGTCGCCGTACAGGTCGGCGAGCCACTCCGCAGCCAGCAGAGGGGCGTGCACCTCGGCATCCGGGAACCGCCCTGGTGGGATCGACCAGCTCAGCAGAGCCCCGCGGGCCTCGATGAGCGCGACGGCGAACGGTTCTGCCACGGACTCCTCGATCTCCGAGGTCACCACGCGAGCGCGTGCGCCGTCGATGCGGATACCGAGGCTCATGCCGCCCCCTCCAGATCGCGCCCGAGCGCCGTCTTCAGCCGGTGGCGCTGGTCCATGATGACCGAGCGCAGGATGCCGTCGAGCGTGTCCCACAGCTCGGCGGCTTCGGTCGCCTGCCCGCGCAGTTCGCGGCCGTGCAGGCGCACCCAGAGGCGGCGCAGGTACCCCTGCCGGACGGTGCGGATGTCGGATTCGATGTTCTCGGGCACGCCGGTCGCGCCTGCCGGGAGGCGCCGCACCCGGCGGACGTACGCCTCGCGGTCCCAGCGATCGCGCAGCAGGCGGTGGGCGTTCGTCGGTCGGAGCAGCGCGGTCGGCTCCAGCGCATGCGACGCCTCGGAGCCGAGCAGCATGACCACGCGACTGTGCTCGGTCGCGAGTTGCCACGGTGCGGCCGAGCGGGCGATCTCGTCGGCGAGGACGTCCTCGGCATCGAGTCCGATGTCGGCCGGCGCTCCGCCGGACAGCGCCGCGAACAGGCGCTCGTAGACGGACCGGTCGAACGGCCACGGCAGATCCCGCTTGGATGCTGTGGCACCCAGACGCGGCAGCGGAGGCGTCTCGTGCTCGGTGAGCCCCAGCAGCCGGGCCGCGCCTCGCTCGGCGAGCTCGGCCGCAGCCGCGGTGCCGGCGCGCTCGGTGCGCAGGGCGTCGAAGTCGGATGCCGCGTCGCGCACACCGCAGGCGTCGAGGGCCGCGTTCACGCGCGAGGCGTCGAGCGGTGTCACGTCCGTGGTGATCGGCCCGGCCCACGCTGCGACGAGTCGCGCGCCCAGGGCTGCGGCGACCGTCTCATCGAGGAGCATGGCGCGGACACGCGCCAGCACGGACTCGCCGTCGGCGTGGGCGATCTCCTGCGCGGTCTCGTCAGCGATCGCCTGCGTGGCGGGAGTGCCGGGGACGGGGCGTCCCTCCGTGCGTGCGAGTTCGAAGCAGCGCTGGAAGTAGCGCTCCTGCGGATTCCCCTCCGTGATGCCGAGCGCGCGGCGCGCCTTCTTGAGCACGCCGAACCATTCGGCTGTGGCGGTGAGATCCGAGCCTGCTGCCGTGATGCGCGCCATCAGCTCGTGGGCGGCACCCTCTGTCAGGGTCGCGCCGGCGAGGTGCGGATTCTGCACGGGGCGGATCACGAGGGGCTCCAGGATGAGCTTCACGGTGCGCGCCAGCGGTCGTCCGGTTCCGTTGCTGAGAGGGGCGACGTCGTCGCCGAGCAGCTGCCATGCGACGGCGATCGCCTGCGCGCGGAGGACGGTCGCCTGCCCTGTCGGGCGGGCGACCGGTGGCGTGAGCCCCTGTGGCGCGCTCATAACGCTCCACTCTATAGAGGCACGGCGAACGCGAGTCCCCGCCAGCCCATGAGCGCCGGGAAACCGTGATCGGGAGGACAGGCGGCCGCTCACACTGGCGGCATGACCGACTCGAACCGATATCTGCTCAACGTCAGCAGCGTGCAGCCGCTCGCGGCAGGGCAGGGGGCGACGAAGCGCCAGGCTCCGCCGCAGACGCCGAAGAAGGCGCGCCGTCGCATCCGGTTCCGCATCCTCGGTCTCCTGCTCCTGCCGGAGTTCATCGCCGTCGCGATCTTCTGCGGCGCGCAGTTCACGTCGTCCTTCCGCAGCGTCGAGGCGGAGCCGACCTCGGCGGTCGTGACGATGAGCGGCGAGCGGATCGCGCTGGTGGCCTTCGATGACCACACCCGCCCCGGCATCGGAGAGCCGATGTTCCAGATGCGTCTCGCCGCGTACCGGCTCAGCGACGGCGCGCAGCTGTGGGACCAGCGCATCAACGAGGAGCTCAGCGGAGCGGTCGTGGTGCTCGCCGCATCGGACGATCTCATCTATGTCGCCGAGACCGGCGGACTCGTCATCCTCGATGCCGACGGGGACATCGTCGCGCGCGGGGACGGCATCGACGGCATCGGCGCGGACGCCGTACTGGCAGTGAACGCCTACGCGTACGATGCGGGTTCCGATGCGATCGTGCTGCTCAGCACGCGCGGTGACATCCTGCAGATCCCGGTGGGATCGAGCAGTGCGCAGCCGGCGACGCCGGCGCAGATCCGTGCTGGGCAGGGGCTGAGCGCCGAGGCCCGGTTCGATGACACAGTGCTGCGCACAGGGGGAGTGGAGCAGGCGATCGGGCCGGACGGCACGATGTTCTCGGTCCGCAGCGTGGATGCGGCGGTGGGCCGCGATGCGCTCGAGATCGGTGCGGAGAGCGGCACCGCCCCTGCCGAGCTCGTCGACGCAGAGCTGCTTCCGGTGCTGCCGGCCGACCAGGAGACGCCGGCCGCGGCGGGCGCCGGACAGGGCTTCGTGCTCGTGCAGCATCGGGAATCGGTGAACTCCGACGCCCTGATGGTGAGCAGCATCGACGTCGCCACCGGTGCGATCGTCGACTCGGCGGCGGTGGGAGGCGACCTCGACGGGGCGCTGCCCGCGCCGGACGGCACCACGGTCTTCTTCGCAGGTGAGGAGGGGGACTGGTACCCGAACCGGCTGATGGTGCTGGCCGATGACGGCTCGATCGACGAGATCCGCATCGGCCAGCTCCCCTGGTGGATGGCCCTGTTCGGCTGACTCCGGTTCAGTCGACCTGCACGATCCCGCCCTCTGCATCGATCTCGAGCGTGAGATCGAGCCCGAGCCGGGCGAGGAACGCGTCGTCGTGACTGACGACGAGCACCGCGCCGCGGTAGGCCCGCAGCGCCTCCACGACCTGCTCGACCGTGTCGAGGTCGAGGTTGTTCGTCGGCTCGTCGAGCACGACGAGGTGCGGTGCGGGGTCGGCCAGCAGCAGCTTCGCCAGCGCGACGCGGAAGCGCTCGCCGCCGGACAGCGCGCCCACCGGTCGATCGGTCGTCCCGCCGCGGATGAGGAAGCGCGCCAGCCGGTTGCGCAGCTCCTTCTCGGGGATGGACGGCGCGGCCGCGGCGATGTTCTCGAACACCGAACGCCGCTCGTCGAGGCCATCGATCCGCTGCGGCAGGTAGCCGATGCGGTCGGTGTGGGCCTCGGCGCGCAGGTGGGACGCCTGGGCGGATCCGCCGGCCACCAGCCGCTCCAGCAGGGTCGTCTTCCCGGCCCCGTTGCGGCCGATGAGCGCCACGCGCTCCGGGCCCTGGATGATCCATTCGCGTTCGTCGTCGCCGAACGTGGCGATGCGGCGACTGCGGGAGACATCGGGATCGGGCAGCTCGATCTTCATGGTGTCGTCCGAGCGGACGCGTCGCCCGGCCTGATCGAGCACGGCGCGCGCGGCGTCCTCCTTGGCGGCGACCTCGGTTCGCAGGCGCCCGGCCGACACCTGGGCCGCCATCTTGCGGCCGTTCGCGATGATCTTCGGCACGCGCTTCTCCTCGAAGGCCTTGCGTCCCATCTGGGCGCGGGTCGCGAGTTTGGACTCGGCTTCGATCCGCTGACGCTTCTCCTTCTTCAGCGCCTGCGCGGCATCCCGCTCGGCCTGCTTCGCGGCATCCTGTTCGGCATCCAGCCAGGCGCGCCACTCGGAGTACGGCCCGCCGAACACGCTCAGGGTGTGGGCATACAGCTCGGCCGTATCGTCCATGAGCTCGAGCAGAGCGAGGTCGTGACTGACGACGATGAGCGTCCCCTTCCACGACCGCACCATGTCGGCGAGTTTGGCCCGTGCGTCGCGGTCGAGGTTGTTGGTCGGTTCGTCGAGCAGCGTGATCGGCGCGCGACGCAGGCGGATGCCCGCGATCGCGACGAGCACGGCCTCGCCGCCGGACAGCTCGCCGACGCTCCGGTCCAGGAACGACGGGTCGAGTCCGGCCTCGGCGAGGGATGCCGAGGCACGCGCCTCGATGTCCCAATCGTCTCCGACGGCATCGAAATGCGCCGGATCGACGTCTCCGGATTCGATCGCGCGGACGGCATCGAGCGCCCTGGCGACGCCGAGGAGTTCGGCGACCCGGCGATCGGTGTCGAGCGTCAGGCGCTGCGGGAGATACGCGACCTCTCCCGAGGCGTGAACCGAGCCGGAGGTCGGCGTCAGTTCACCTGCCATGAGGCGCAGCAGCGTGGACTTGCCGGAGCCGTTGCGGCCGACGAGGCCGGTGCGCCCGGTGCCGATCGCGCCCGAGACGCTGTCGAGCGCGATCGAGCCGTCCGGCCAGGCGAAGGTGAGGCGGTCGAGGATGACCGATGCATGAGGGGTCGGGGTTGACATGGGGTGTCTCCTGTCGAGTGCGAGGGTGCACTGACACCGGGTACCGCTCGACGCCGAAAGAGGCGGAGGATGCCGTGTCCGTGAAGGATCGTCGGGTCAGCGCGCGGAAAGAGGAGCGCGGAGGCGACGATTCAGATCAAAGGACTTCCAAACACGGCGGACAGGACGCAACGAGATTACCGGCGGTCGCCGATCCGCGCAACCCGGGCGTGTCGCGGCGGGTCCGCCGCGCGGGGGATGCCCGCGGAAAGGGCGCGGCCTACCGTGGAGACATGGCTGATGACGGGATGAGTCCGCACGAGGCGCGCCAGCGCGCGACCTGGGGGATCGGCATCGCGCTCGGAATGGGCGTCGGTGTCGCGCTGGGATCCGCGCTCGACAACATGGGACTCGGCATCGCGCTCGGTATCGCGATCGGCGTGGCCTTCGCGGTCGCATTCGGTCGGACGCGACGCGGCAGGCCCGGTGACACGGATGCCGGTCATGACACGGATCCCGGTGACGACGGGTCGTCCGCCGGCGAGCCTCGCTGATCCGGTGGACTCAGTCGGCGATCCGCTCGAGCCACTTGTCCAGGAACGTGCGGACGTCGAGCAGTTCGTCCTCGGAGACGCTGTGCGTGAGCCCGGGGTACACGCGCCCCGAGAGGTCGGAGTGCTCCGGCAGCCACACGGCGGTGTGCGCGATCAGATCGGGCGGGATCACGTCGTCGTTGGTGCCCCGTCCCCAGAACACGGCAGGCCGCAGCTCGCGCAGCTCCTCATCGTGCGGGAGGTCGCCCGGCGTCGCGTAACCGCTCAGCGCGACGACGGCGTCGAAGCGCTCCGGAGCCAGGCGCAGCGCCTGCAGAGACACGGCCGCCCCCTGCGAGAACCCGAGCAGCGCGATGGACGGCGCGGCGGGGGAGGCGGCATCCAGCCACGCGAGCAGTGCACGAGCGGCGGCCGTCGTCGGCTCAGGGCTGCGGGAGGCGAGGTCCTCGATCGGATACCAGGAACGGCCGGGCGTCGGCCACGGCGGGGTGAGCGGGGCGGCGATCGAGGCGACCGCAACCCCGTCCGGCAGGTGGGGGACCAGCCCGAACAGATCGTGCTCGTCTGAGCCGTAGCCGTGCAGCAGCACGACCAGCGGCAGGCCGTCCCGCTCTCCTGGCGCCCACCGGGTCGCGGTGTCGTCGATTCTCAGCTCGTCATCCACGCCACCATCCTGCCAGCGGGTGCCGACAGGGGCGCGCGGCCCAGGTCAGCCTGGTAGAAATAACGCATGACCGTCCGCACGCCCGACCCAGACCCCGAGGACTCCGACGACGATCTGTCACGGTTCAGCGAGGTGCCCGCGGATGCGGGGAATCCCGGCTGGCTGAGCGAGATCGAGCTCGCCGAGGCACGCCGCCGTCTGCCCATGCTCTACGTCGAGGCGCTGCCGGTGCGCACCGACGGCGTCGGTCAGGTCACCGAGGTCGGAATCCTCCTCCGATCGACCCCGCTGGGCGAGATGACCCGCACGATCGTCTCGGGGCGCGTCCGCTTCGGCGAGACCATCCGGGATGCGCTGTTCCGTCACGTCGAGAACGATCTCGGCCCGATGGCGTTCCCTCTGCTTCCTGCGCAGCCGGCACCGTTCGCCGTCGCGGAGTACTTCCCGATCCCCGGAGTGAGTGCGTTCCACGATGACCGTCAGCACGCGGTCTCACTGGCTTTCGTCGTGCCGGTGACCGGCACGTGCGAGCCGCGCCAGGATGCGCTCGAGGTCACCTGGTTCTCCCCGGAGGAGGCCGCCTCAGACGAAGTCTCCGCCGAGATGGAGGGCGGCCGCGGCACGCTCATCCGCCAGGCGCTGGCGAGTCTGGGCCTGCTGCGCTGACGTCTGCTGTCCACACCCCGGAGTTCGATTCGAAACCGGGACGGATGCCCACGCATGGCAGTTCTATCCGATTTCCTATAGGATTCGAGGGTGACGGGAGTGAACCCGTCTCCTCAGCTGCTCTAAGGAGATCGCAATGACGCGCCTGTTCAACGACCCGGACGACTTCGCCGCCGATTCCGTCGTGGGGTTCGTCGCCGCGAGCGCCCGGTGGGTTCGCCCGACGAACGGCGGCGTGGTCCGCTCGACGCGGGGCGCTGAGCCCACCGTCTCCGTCGTGATCGGCGGCGGCAGCGGTCACTATCCCGCCTTCGCCGGCCTCGTCGGCCCCGGCCTCGCCCACGGCGCCGTGATGGGCAACCTCTTCGCCTCGCCCTCCGCTCATCAGGTGCACTCGGTCGCCACGGCCGCGCACGAGGGGCGCGGCGTGCTGCTCAGTTACGGCAACTACGCCGGTGACGTGCTGCATTTCACGCAGGCGCAGGAGCGTCTGCGTGCGGCAGGCGTCGACTGCCGCACGGTCACGGTGACCGACGACATCTCGAGCGCGCCGGTATCCGAGCGGGAGAAGCGCCGCGGAATCGCCGGCGACCTCGTCGTCTTCAAGATCGCGGGTGCCGCAGCCGAAGCCGGCCACGACCTCGATGACGTCGAACGCCTCGCGATCGGGGCGAACGACCGTACCCGATCGCTCGGCGTCGCGTTCAGCGGCTGCACGCTTCCCGGTGCCGATGAGCCCCTGTTCACCGTGCCGGAGGGCCGCATGGCGGTGGGCCTCGGCATCCACGGCGAGCCGGGCATCGACGAGGTCGACGTGCCGACGGCCGCTGGCCTCGCCCAGCTGTTCGTCGAGTCCCTGCTCGAGGAGATCCCCGACGGCGTCGCCCGCGAGGGCGCCCGCGTCGTGCCGATCCTGAACGGCCTCGGCAGCGTCAAGTACGAGGAGCTCTACGTCGTCTACGCCGAGGTCGACCGGCTGCTCGCCGAGGCCGGCATCGCGGTCGTCTCACCCGAGGTCGGGGAGTTCTGCACGAGCTTCGACATGGCCGGCGTCTCGCTGACGCTGCTCTGGCTCGACGATGAACTCGAAGAGCTCTGGCTCGCGCCGTGCGACACCCCCGCGTTCCGTCGCGGCGCGGTCGAGGGTCGTGTCGCGGTCGAAACGGTCGCGTCCGAAGAGGAGGAGTTCGTCATCGGTGCGGCATCCGACGAATCGAAGCGCGCCGCGCAGACGGTCGGTCGTGCGCTCACCGCGATGGCCGCGATGCTGGATGCCGAGGCGGAAGAGCTCGGACGCATCGACCGGATCGCGGGAGACGGGGACCACGGCATCGGCATGCAGCGCGGCAGCAAGGCCGCGGCTGCAGCGGCCGAGGAGGCCGTCGCAGGAGGCGCCGGTGCCCGCACGACCCTGCATCATGCGGGCGACGCCTGGGCCGACAAGGGCGGCGGCACCTCCGGCGCGATCTGGGGCGAGATGCTCGTCGCTCTCGGCACGGCGCTCGGTGACGACGCCGCCGTCGACGCGGACGCCGTCGGATCCGGTGTCGCGCGCATGAAGGACGCCGTGATGTCCTTCGGCAAGGCGACCGTCGGCGACAAGACGATGATCGATGCGATCGTCCCGTTCGCTGATCGGCTGAACGAGCGGCTGGATGCCGGTGACGAACTCGTCGCAGCGTGGACGGATGCCGCGAAGCTGGCCACCGAGGCGGCAGAGGCAACCGCGAACCTGACCGCCAAGCTCGGCCGGGCGCGGTCGCACGGCGACAAGAGCCTCGGCACCCCCGACCCGGGCGCGGTTTCGTTCGCGCTCATCGCACACACGGTTCTCGACATCCTGAAGGGGAATGATTGATATGGCACTTCGACTGGTGATCGGCTGCGACGATGCGGGCTTCGAGTACAAGGAGCGCATCAAGGCAGACCTGCTGAACAACCCGCTCGTAGCCGACGTCGTCGACGTGGGCGTGGATGCCGACGGGCACACGAACTACCCGAAGATCGCGACCACGGCGGCCGAGAAGGTGGCCGCCGGTGACGCGGATCGTGCGATCCTCATCTGCGGCACGGGGCTCGGCGTCGCGATCGCGGCGAACAAGGTGCAGGGCATCCGCGCTGTGACCGCGCACGACTCGTTCAGCGTGGAGCGCTCGGTGCTCTCCAACGACGCGCAGGTGCTGTGCATGGGGCAGCGCGTGGTCGGGATCGAGCTCGCCCGGCGCCTGGCGTCCGAGTGGCTGACCTACACGTTCGACCCGCAGAGCGCCTCGGCTGAGAAGGTCGACGAGATCTGCGCATACGAAGCACGCTGATCATGGCGGACCGGATGCTCATCGGCGCGAGCCTGAAGATGTACTTCTCGCACGCCCGAACGGTGGCATGGGTCTCGGACGTCGCCGAGATCCTCGCCGAGCATCCGGCCGGCGATGCCGTGACGGCGTTCGTGATCCCGCAGTATCCGTCGATTCCGGCGGCGCTCGAGCGCGGCGGCGCGCTCGCCGTCGGCGCGCAGGACGTCGCGACCGAAGACGCCGGAGCGTACACCGGCGAGGTCTCGGCGGCCGTGCTGGCCGAGCTCGGCTGCCGCTTCGTCGAGGTCGGTCACGCCGAACGGCGACGGATGTTCGGCGACACCGACGAGGTCGTCGCCGCCAAGACGCACGCGGCGCTGCGCAACGGCCTCACGCCGATCCTGTGCGTCGGCGAGGTCGACCGGATGGCGCCGGATGCTGCGGCAGAGGTCTGTCTCGCGCAGATCCGTTCCGCGCTGTCGGACGCGTCGGATGCCGGGGTCGCCGGCCCGCTCGTGATCGCCTACGAGCCGCTGTGGGCCATCGGCGCGCCGGCTCCCGCGGAACCGGATCACATCCGCGGAGTCTGCAGCGCGCTGCGTGCCGAATCGGGTGCGGAGGCGACGGTGATCTACGGCGGCAGTGCGGGGCCTGGGCTCCTCACGCAGATCGCGGACAGTGTCGACGGGCTGTTCCTCGGCCGGTTCGCGCACGAACCAGCCGCGGTTCGTGACATTCTCGATGAAGTGGGATCACTGACGGCGTGATCGCCGTTCACGAGGGAGAAGACGATGACTGACGGGGGACTGCTCGGACTCGAGAGCACGATCGAGCGCCGTGGCCTGCGCGATCACGTCTACGAACGCATCCTGCAGCTGCTGCTGAGCGGCGAGGCGGCGCCAGGGGCCCGGCTCTCGATCGACACGATCGCGCGTCAGCTCAACGTCTCGCCGACGCCCGTGCGCGAGGCGATGGTGCAGCTCGAGCGCACCGGACTCGTGACCCGCGAAGCGCTCAAGGGGTATCGGGTGGCACCGCCTCTCGGCCTCGCCCAGCTGCAGGAGCTCTTCGAGGCGCGCATCATGCTGGAGTCCCGCGCGGCGCGTCTCGCGACGCCGGCGACCGAGGAGATGCTCGACGAGCTGCGCGTCGCCGAGGAGACGCACCGACGCATCGGCGAGCAGGTGATCACGGCGATGCGCGCCGCCACGACGGACGTCGAACTCACGACCGCCTACTTCACCGCCGATGCCGCGTTCCACCGGGTCGTGTTCGCGCACTGCGGCAACCGCTACCTGACCGAGATGTCCGAGTCGCTGGGTGCCCAGCTGCACCGGATGCGGCAGTCCGCCGAGCACGGTGTGACCGACGTGCGCGAGGCGATCGCCGAGCACGAGGCCATCGTCGACGCGTTCGGGAGCGGTGACCCGGATGCGCCGGAAGAGCTGATGCGCCGCCACATCGAGCAGGTCAGGTCCCGTTCGCTCGATCTCGAGCAGTCGTGAGGCGCTCGTTCGAGCGATGACCCCTCGCTCGTCGAGCGACGAGTTGAACCCGCGATCACTGCCGAGCAGCGTCCGCTCGAGATCGACGCTTGCGCTCACGACTATTTCCTATAGGATCTATGAATACCGACAGGATGTCGGCAACAGGATCGTCAACGGAGTCGTCATGACCGCAACGTCGCAGCCCCTCACCAGTGCGAACTGGCCTATCGCCGTCTGCATGCACGGGTTCAGCCCCACCGCCCCCGACGGGACCCGCCTTCATGACGCGTCCGCCGAGACGTGGGACGGCGTCTTCGGACAGATCGAGCGCCTCGGGTTCACCGCGGTCGAGATCGCCGACAGCCACATCCGCCCCTCCGAGCTGACCGACGAGCGCCGCAACGAGCTGAAGACGATCGCCGACAGTCACGGCATCCAGCTCATCTCCGTGCACGTGCAGCGTCAGAGCGTCATCGAGCCGGGCAAGGGCGAGGAGAACCTCGCCTATGCGCACCGGGCGATCGACGCGGCCGCCGAGCTCGGCATGCAGGTCTTCTCCACCGGCCTGCACCAGCCGTTCACCGAGGCGCAGCGCAAGGCGCTGTGGTTCTGGACAGCGCAGGGACCGGTCGACCCGGACGACGCCGACACCCGTGCCCTGGCGGTCAAGCGACTGCGGGAGCTCGGCGAGCACGCGGCATCCGTCGGCCTGCCGATGTCGCTGGAGATGTACGAGGACACCTACCTCGGCACCGCCGACAGCGCCGTCCGCCTGATCGAGGAGATCGGACTCGACAACGTCGGACTCAACCCCGACATCGCCAACCTCATCCGTCTGCACCGTCCGATCGAGGACTGGCGCGAGATGCACGAGAAGACGCTGCCGTACGCCAACTACTGGCACGTCAAGAACTACACCCGCGACGAATCTGCCGACCGCAGCTGGGCGACTTCAGTGCCCACCAGCATGGAACTCGGCCTCATCAACTACCGCGCCATGGTCGCCCATGCGATCGAGGTCGGGTTCCGCGGTCCGTTCCTCATGGAGCAGTACGGCGGCGACAGCCTCGGCGTCTGCGCCACGAACCGCGATTACCTGCGGACGCTCCTTCCGGACGCCGTCTGAACGATTCACCCAGGAGACGATTGACATGACTGACCAGGAACGCCCCGTCTACGCCGTCATCGGCAGCGGATACATGGGTGGCGGCATCGCCCAGTCGCTCGCGCTGTCCGGTGCCGACGTCCGCATCGCCGACGTCGACATCGAGATCGCCCGCGGCAACCGCGAGCGCCTCATCACCGAGGCCGCGCAGTTCGCCGCCGACGGACTCTTCCCCGCAGACGCGTCGGCCATCATCGCCGAACGCCTGACCGCTGCGACGATCGAGGATGCCGTGGCCGGCGCCTCCTTCATCGAAGAGGCTGTGCCGGAGAAGATCGAGATCAAGCACGCGACGCTGCGCCGCATCTCTGAGGCTGCGGCACCGGACGCCATCATCGGCAGCAACACCTCGACCATCCTCATCGGCAAGCTGGCCGAGGCCGTCTCCCACCCGGAGCGCTTCCTGGGCGTGCACTTCTCCAACCCGGCGCCCTTCATCCCGGGCGTCGAGCTCATCCCGCACAGCGGGACGGATGCCGAGATCCTGCCGGTCGTCGAGCAGATCGTCGCGGCCACCGGCAAGGAGACCGCACGCGTCAAGGACGCCACCGGCTTCGTCCTCAACCGCCTGCAGTACGCGCTGTTCCACGAGGCGACCGAGCTCGTCGAGGAGGGCGTAGCCAGCCCCGAGGACATCGACACGATCGTGCGGACCACGTTCGGCTTCCGTCTGCCGTTCTTCGGTCCGTTCGCGATCGCCGACATGGCGGGACTCGACGTCTACGCGTTCTGCTACGCCTCGCTGCAGACCGAGTTCCCCGAGCGCTTCGCCACGCCGAAGGCGCTCGCCGACCTCGTCGAGGCGGGCAAGCTCGGCACGAAGTCGGGTGCCGGCTTCCTCGACGTCCCGGCCGACCGTACGCCCGAGTTGATCGCCTACCGCAACAAGGCCTACGTCGCGATGAAGAAGCTCGTCGACGAACTCGGCCCCGCCCCGATCCACCCCGCACAGAGCTGAAGGACCTGAAGATGGCAACCGAATTCCCCGCAGAGCGCACCGCGATCCTGACCGGTGCCGCCAGCCCTCGCGGCATCGGCCGCGCGACCGCGTTCTACCTCGCTGAGCGCGGCTGGAGCATCGGCATCATCGACGTCGACGGAGAGGCCGCTGCCCGCACCGCGGCCGAGGTCGCCGAGAAGCACGGCGTCCGCGCCGCCGGCGTCGGCGCGAACGTCGCCGACCGCGAGGCGGCCGTCGCCGCTGTCGACGCTCTTGAGGCGCAGCTGCCGCAAATCGTGGCGCTGGTGAATTTCGCCGGCGTCTCGTCGCCGGTGCCCTACCTCGATGTCACGCCGGAGGAGTGGTTCCGCGTCGAGTCGATCAACCTCGACGGCGTGCACTGGATCACGCAGCGCGTCGCCCGCACGCTCGCCGAGAACGGCGTCGGCCGCCTCGTGGGCATCTCCTCGGTGTCCGCCCAGCGCGGCGGCGGCACGTACTCCAAGACGCCGTATTCGGCATCCAAGGCGGCCGTCATCGGTCTGATGCGCTCGATCGCCCGCGAGCTGGGCCCTGTGGGAGTGACGGCCAACGTCATCTCTCCCGGTCCGATCGACACGGACATCATGGGCGGCACGCTCTCCGAAGAGCGCAAGACCGCGATGGCCGCCGACGGCGTGCTGCCGCGGATCGGCACCCCGACGGACATCGCCGCCGCTGTGGCCTACCTGATCAGTGAGGATGCCGGATTCGTGACGGGTCAGACCCTGAACGTCGACGGCGGCCTCTACATGCACTGACGACCCCTGAAAGAGATCACCCCCATGACCCGTTCCTGGTCCAAGGGCCGCATCGCCTTCCTCGTGCTCGGGCTGATCTGCGTGGCCGTCGGCCTCGTCATGATCATCCCGGCGCTGGGAAGCTGACGCGCCCTCAGACGTCCCCCACCACCACCCCCGACTGCTCAAAGGAGAGTCATCGTGTCCTCATCCGAATTCGGCGAGGCGACGCGCGCCAACGTCACCGTTGCGCAGGGTCTGCTCAACAGCCCGCATCTCGCCAGCGGCATCCGCAAGGCGACCTTCCGCCTCATGCCGATGCTCATCATCCTCTACTTCGTCGCGTTCCTGGATCGCACGAACGTCGGCTTCGCCGAAGCCGCCATGGAGGTCGATCGCGGCATCTCCGCCGGTGCCTACGCGCTCGGCGCCGGTATCTTCTTCATCGGCTATGCGCTGTTCGAGATCCCCTCGAACCTGCTGCTGGACAAGTTCGGCGCGCGGTTCTGGCTCGCCCGCATCGCCATCACCTGGGGCATCGTCGCCTCGCTGTTCGCGTTCGTGAACGGCGAGACGATGTTCATCATCCTGCGCTTCCTGCTCGGTGTGACCGAGGCCGGGCTCTTCCCCGGTGTCATCATGTTCCTGGCGCAGTGGTTCCCGAACAAGCGCCGCGTGCAGATGTTCGCACTGTTCTACCTGGCACAGCCGTTCTCGCAGATGGTCGGCGCCCCGCTGTCGGGCGGACTCATCAGCTTCGGCGAGCAGTTCACGCCGTGGGCGGGCTGGCAGGTGATGTTCTTCGTCGAGGGCATGATGGCCGTCGTCGCCGGTATCGCCGCGTTCTTCTTCCTGGTGGATTCGCCGCAGAAGGCGAAGTTCCTCACGGATGACGAGAAGTTCGCGCTGAAGAGCGTGATGGAGCACGAGGACGGCATCAAGGAATCCGATGGTCCACGCGGTATCGGCGCCGCGCTGATCAGCTGGAAGGTCTGGTACTTCACCGCCATCTACTTCTGCCTGCAGATCGCCGTGTACGGCACGACCTTCTACCTCCCGCAGCAGGTGGCCGGCCTCATCGGACAGGACGTCGGCTGGCAGGTCGGTCTCGTCTCGGCCATCCCGTGGGCGGTGGGTCTGTTCGCCTGCTACTACGTCGGCAAGTTCGCGACGTCGGTCAAGCGCCGCCGCAACTGGGGAACGCTGTTCTTCTTCATCACCGGAATCGCGATCCTCGTCTCGGCCTGGGCCGGCGCCAACGGGCAGAGTCTGCTCGGCATCCTCGCGATCACCGTCGCCGTGGCGGCATTCCTCTCGACCGGACCCATCACGTGGTCGTTCCCGACCTCGTTCCTCACCGGAGCCGCGGCTGCGACCGGCATCGGACTCATCAACTCGCTCGGCAACCTGGGTGGATTCGTCGCCCCGATCATGCGCAACAGCGTGAACGAGACGGTTCCGACGGACAGCGGAGCCTGGGGCGTCGTCTCGCTCGGAGTGTTCGCGTTCCTCGGCGCCGTCCTGATGTGGGCGACGCGCTACTTCAGCGCGAAGGCCGACGCACTGCTGGTCGAGGAGGCAGTCCCCGGGCACTGACCGGAGGATCGAACGGAGGCGGGACGCGCGTCGAAGGACGCGCGTTCCGCCTTTGCCGTTCACAGCGGTCGCCGAGGAGCGGTGCAGCACGGCAGGGATCCCTCGGTCACACTGACGATCCGACTTGGTCCCGGTGTCCGTTTGCGTGTATTCATATCGAAGGCGTTCCGATTCGGTGGTCCGCCGACCGAAAGGGACCCGATGGGGAATGCTGTTGCCGTGCGCTCGTTGCGCGCGATCGCCGGTGTGATGGCCGGCGCTGTTCTGATCTCGTCGATGCTGCTGTCGACATCTCCGGCGACGGCGTCGAGCGCACCAGCCGCGGCCTCCACGCCTCAGATGGGACTGGGCGTCGCGGCGGCGGCACTGGTCGTCGGCACTCCGAAGATCGCCGGGACTCCTACAGTCGGGCAGGTACTGAAAACATCGCCGGGGACCTGGACCGCTGGCACGTCGTTCCGGTACCAATGGCTGGCAGACGGCGCACCCATTGCGAATGCGACTGCATCGACGCTGGCGCTCACCGTGTCCCTGGCGGGCAAGAGAATTTCCGTTACGGTGACCGGTGCGAAATCCGGCTTCGCCACGGCATCGAAGACGTCTGCGGCGACTTCTGCGGTCCTGCGCGTGCTGAACTCTGCGGTGCCGACGATCATCGGCACGCTCCGGGTCGGGCAGAAGCTCACCGCCAAGGCCGGCACGTGGACGACCGGCACTGTGCTCACCTATCAGTGGTACATCGCCGGCGCCGCGGCCTCCAACGGCAAAGCGTCCACCTTCACGCTGCCGCCCTCGGCGGCAGGCAAGACGATCTCGGTGGCCGTCACCGGGGCCAAGTCCGGATACGCGAAGACCACACGGACATCGAAGGCGGCGGCGGTTGTGTTCGGCCTCCTGACTGCACCAGTCCCCAAGATCTCCGGCATCGCGGCTGTCGGCGGCAAGCTCACGGCCGTGGCGGGGACGTGGACAGCCGGCACCGCGCTGACGTATCAGTGGTACGCGAGCGGTACGGCCATCACCAGGGCCACTGCCTCGACCCTCGCGCTCTCCAGCGCGCTCGTCGGCAAGTCGATCACAGTGAAGGTGACCGGCACCAAGCCGGGATACATCGCCGCAACGAAGACATCGACGGCAACCGGCAAGGTGCACTACCCGAACCGCACTGTCCCGGCATCCGACTGGGACTGCCCTGCTTGGGCGCCCATCAAGGGGAACGCCGACTCCGGCATCTATCATGTGCCGTCCGGACGCTACTACGAGAAGACCCGTCCCGAAGAGTGCTTCCGCACCGAGGCGGCCGCCGTCGCCGCGGGCTATCGCAAATCGAAGCTGTAGCAGTTCTCTCGTCTTCTCTGACCGGGGCATCATTCACCCGGATGTCACCTGCCATCGCTACCGTTCCCTCATGAGCAGAACAAGACGTCGCCTCGGAGCGGTGGGCATCGCCGCCGCCCTCATCCTCGGGGGCGGCGCAGCCGCTCCGGCCCTCGCCGCCCAGCCCGCGGCATCCGATCCGAAGAGCTCCCGCACCGACGCGCGATTCGCCACCTTCAATGCCTCGCTGAACCGCGGCGTCGAAGGTCAGCTGGTCAGCGACCTGTCGGTGCCGGGCAACGCGCAGGCGGATGCTGTGGCCGAGATCATCCAGCGCGCGAACCCTGACGTGCTGCTGATCAACGAGTTCGACTACGACGCCGAGGGCGAGGCGCTGCGGCTCTTCCAGGACAACTACCTCTCGGTGCCGCACGGCGGTGCCGAGGCTGTCACGTACCCCTACCACTACACGGCACCGGTGAACACCGGCGTCCCGAGCGGATTCGACCTCAACAACAACGGCCAGATGGCCGGAGGCGACGACGCGTGGGGCTTCGGACTCTTCCCCGGCCAGTACGGCATGGCGGTGTATTCGAAGTTCCCGATCGATGAAGAGGCCGTGCGCACCTTCCAGAACTTCCGCTGGGCCGACATGCCTGGTGCGCTGCTGCCGGATGACCCGTCGACGCCCGCGCCGGCGGACTTCTACTCGGAGGACGAGCTCGCCGCCTTCCCGCTGTCGAGCAAGTCGCACTGGGATGTCCCGGTGCAGGTGTCGAAGAACAAGACCGTGCACTTCCTCGTGTCGCACCCGACCCCGCCGACCTTCGACGGCCCTGAGGACCGCAACGGCACCCGTAACCACGACGAGATCCGGTTCTGGGCCGACTACATCTCCGGTGCGGACTATATCCACGATGACGCCGGCCGGTCAGGCGGGCTGCGCGGGGGAGACCTCTTCGTGATCGCCGGCGACCAGAACGCCGACCCGAACGACGGCGACTCGACAGCGGGTGCGATCGACCAACTGCTCGAGCACCCGGCCGTGAACACCCGCTCCGTTCCGACGAGTGCGGGCGGTACCGAGGCATCCGTCCTGCAGGCCGGTATCAACGCGGAGCACACCGGGGATGCCGCGCAGGACACCGCGGACTTCTCGGAGCCGCCAGGGAACATCCGGGTCGACTACGTGCTGCCCAGCCGTCAGATCCGCGTCGTCGACTCCGAGGTCTTCTGGCCCGAGCAGGCCGATCCGCTGGCTGCGCTCACGGGCGTCTATCCGTTCCCGTCCAGCGATCACCGTCTGGTGTGGTCGGACGTCGACGTGCCGGGGGCGAAGACCGGCCGCTGATCCGGGCGCTCGGGGCGGAGGGTCAGTCCCGGAGTCGTCGCGCGAGCGCGTCGATATCGGATGCCGTCATGCCGGCATCCTGCAGGTAGGCGCGCACGTCCAGACCGGACAGCCAGGCGTCGAGGGAGGCGACCCGATCGGCGATGCGCTCCTCGATCTCGTCGTCGCTGAACTTCGGTTCGACGTAGCCGCCCTTGCTGGGGTTCGGCATTGCGGGCAGATCGCGCGAATGCCGTCGGCTGGCCTCACGGAACCCCGCGGCATAGTCGAGCAGGATCGCTTCGCGCTCGACCTCGGCGAGCGTCAGCAGCATCGCGGCGACCATGCCGGTGCGATCACGTCCGCCGGCGCAATGGAACAGCGCGCCGCCCTCGGCCGAGGCCAGCGCCGCGAACACGGCGGCGAAACGCTCGGGGTACATGCGCGTGTTGTCGGCGTACGAGAGCGGGTGATCCAACCACGGGCCGCAGACGCGCATGAACTCGGCGTCGTCCGGGTTCTCGGTCGGGGCGTGCACGATCGAGACGCCCGCCGCCGCGTCGTCGGACAGCACAGGATCCGCGTCGCGCCGCGCCCGCTCCGGCTCGTTGCGCAGATCGATGATCGTGCGGACATCGGCGGAGCGCAGGGCGGCCCACCCGGCATCCGTCAGCGTCTCCGGCCTGCCGGATCGGTAGACGCGGCCGTGCACGGTCATCCCGCCGTCGATCAGCGGCATCCCGCCCAGATCGCGCAGGTTGAACGCGCCGTCCCAGTCGGTCACGCGGCCGTCAGCCGGCCGATCTCGGCGATGAACGCGTCGACGTCGCTCTCGGCGGTGTCGAAGCTGCACATCCAGCGCACCTCGTTGCGCGCGGCGTCCCAGTCGTAGAAGCGGAACGACTCGCGCAGGCGATCGGCGATGCCGTCGGGGAGTGTCGCGAAGACACCGTTGGCCTGGGTCGGCTGGGTGAACTCCACGCCGCGGATCGATCCCTCCGCGAGGCCGGCCTCGATTCCGCCGCGCAGTCGCTGGGCCATCGCGTTCGAGTGCGACGCGTTGCGCAGCCAGAGATCGCCCTCGAGCAGCGCGATCAGCTGCGCCGACACGAAGCGCATCTTCGAGGAGAGCTGCATGTTGAACTTGCGGGAGTAGAGGAGTCCGGCCGAGGCCTCGGGGTTCAGCACCACAACGGCCTCGCCGAGCATGGCGCCGTTCTTGGTGCCACCGAAGCTGAGCACGTCGACACCGGCATCCCGCGTGAAGGCCGCGAAGGGGGCATCGAGCGCTGCTGCGGCGTTCGAGATGCGCGCTCCGTCCAGATGCAGCTTCATTCCGCGCTCGTGCGCGTGGTCCGCCAGGGCGCGGATCTCGTCAGGCGTGTACAGGGTGCCGAGCTCGGTGGACTGCGTGATCGACACGACGAGCGGCTGGGCGCGATGCTCATCGCCCCACCCCCAGGCTTCGCGGTCCACGAGTTCGGGGGTGAGCTTGCCGTCATCGGTCGGGACGGTCAGCAGCTTGAATCCGCCGATCCGCTCCGGAGCGCCGCCCTCGTCGACGTTGATATGGGCGGTGGATGCCGAGATCACCGCACCCCAGCGCGGAAGCATCGACTGCAGGCCGGTGACGTTGGCGCCCGTGCCGTTGAAGACCGGGAAGGCTTCGGCATCCGCACCGAAGTGCGAACGGAAGACCTCCTGAAGCCGCTCGGTGTAGACGTCCTCGCCGTAGGCGACCTGGTGCCCGTCGTTCGCGGCGGCGATGGCCGCCAGAACCTCGGGGTGGATGCCGGAGTAGTTGTCCGACGCGAAGCCCCGGATCGCGGGGTCATGAAGGGTGCTCACCAGACAAGCCTATGTCGGATGTCCGTGGTGACGATTACTCTCGGAGCCATGGACCGCACCCTTGCGAAACGCGCCTTCGCGAACGTCCTCGTCAACACGCTCATCGCGAACGTGACGACGAGCTTCCTGTGGTTCGCGCTGACCTTCTGGGTGTACATCGAGACGCAGTCCGTGCTGGCCACCGGGATCATCGGCGGCGCGTACATGCTGTTCGTCGCGATCTTCGCGATGGTGTTCGGCACGATCGTCGACCGGCATCGCAAGCACGCCGTCATGGTGCTGTCGAGCGTGATCTCGGCGGTGGCGTTCGGGGTCGCCGGTGTCCTGTACATGTGGCAGCCCGAGTCCGAGCTGCTGAACCTGGGCGGACCGTGGTTCTGGCTGTTCTCGGGTGTCATCCTGTTCGGCGGCGTGATCGAGCAGCTGCGCAACATCGCGCTGTCGACGACCGTGACGCTGCTCATCGAAGAGGACAAGCGCGCCAACGCCAACGGCCTCGTCGGCACGGTCCAGGGGCTCGCCTTCCTGGTGACGAGCGTGTTCTCCGGACTGTCGATCGGCTTCCTCGGGATGGGGTGGACGCTCGTGATCGCCATCGTCGCGATGGGGTTGACGTTCGCGCACCTGCTGTTCGTGCGGATCCCCGAGGAGGAGCCTCACCCGGATCCGGATGCCTCGAGCGCGCTCGACTTCCGCGGCAGCGTGCGGGCCATCCGGTTGGCGCCCGGCCTGTTCGCGCTGATCATCTTCTCGACGTTCAACAACCTGATCGGCGGCGTCTACATGGCGCTGATGGATCCGTACGGCCTGACGCTCTTCAGCGCTCAGGCGTGGGGCTTCGCACTGGCGTTCGCGTCGACCGGGTTCCTCATCGGCGGCGCGCTCGTGGCCAAGTTCGGCCTCGGCAAGCGCCCGGTGCGCACGTTGCTGCTCGTCGTGATGGCGATGGGGCTGCTCGGAGCCGTGTTCATGCTGCGGGAGTGGTGGCCGCTGTACGTCGTCGGCATGTGGTTCTACATGATGCTCGTGCCGCCGGCGGAAGCCGCCGAGCAGACCGTGATCCAGAAGGTCGTCCCGTATCAGCGGCAGGGCCGGGTATTCGGCGTCGCGGCGGCGATGGAGGCCGCGGCAGCACCGATCACGGCGTTCCTCATCGCACCGATCGCCGAGTTCTGGGTCATCCCGTACATGGAGACCGCACCCGGGCAGCGGCAGTGGGGATGGCTGCTCGGCGACGGCGATGCCCGTGGCATCGCGCTCATCTGCCTGTTCGCCGGGATCATCATGGTCATCGTCGGCGGGCTGGCGTTCCTCACCCGCTCGTACAGCAAGCTCACCGAGCTGTACGCCGCGGCACCAGAGCAGGAGGTGGGGCCGGACGCCGAATCACCGGAGGCCGCACACGCAGGAGACGAAGAGGCGCACACCGACGCACACACCCCTGACGCACCGCCGCCCGTGCGCGGCATGCCACCGGAGTTCCCCGAGCATCACGACCGCTGAGTGCCTCGCGACCTCAGATCTCGATGACCGTGTCGTTCAGGTCCGCGGCAGCCTGATCCCACAGGCCGACCACTGCCGCCGCCAGGGCATCCGGTTCCAGGCTCTTCGCCCGGAAGACGACGGATGCCGCATGCAGCTGCTCCTCGGCATCCCGCGCCGCCTTCGTGAAGCCGTTCGCGACCGCCCGGGCCCAGGCCTCGCTCGCCGCCTTCACCGCGGCGTAGTTCGCGCCGCCGGCCAACGGCCGCGCGACGGCGGTCGAGGAGACGATCGCGAAGCGTCCGGCATCCGACGCTCGGAGCGCGTCATCGAATGCCCGGCTCGTCGCGCGTACGGCCTGCAGTGCGGGAAGGAGCGCGTCGAAGTCCTCGTCGCTCTGCCCGGCGAGCCCGCCGCCGCCGCGCCATCCGCCGACCAGAGGGAGCACGCCGTCCACCGGACCGATCTTCGCCGCCAGCGCCGTCATCGCCTCCAGCGAGGTCGCGTCGGCCACCTCGACCTGCGCACCGGCATCCCGCAGCGCCGCGAGCCGATCTGCGGAGCGTCCGGTCGCGATCACCTGCGCCCCGGCAGCCGCCAGAGCCCGCGTCACCGCCAGGCCCGCCACGCTCGTCGCCCCTGCGACGACCACCACGCGTCCCGCTGCGCTCATGATCTGCTCCTCCCGCTCCGTGCCGACTTCGCTCCGCCGCGCGGCCGGTATCTCGCAGAATCGCATCCTTCTCGCAGGAACTCTCGGATTTCCTGCGAGATCAGTGCTGTTCTGCGAGATCCGTGCATCGCCGCAAGCGCGCTCAGTCGTCCGTCCCGCGGATTCCTGCCGTCGACGCGATCACGTCGCGCATCTTCTTCTCCAGCGCCTCGAAGAACATCGACAGGGGGAACTCGTCGTCCAGCACGGCGTCTGTGTATCCCTTGGGCGGACCGCAGAGCACCTCGTCCGAGAGGCCGCGTGCCCAGACGGATGCCGGGTTCGGCGTCAGCACAGAGCTGACCAGTTCGTAGGCGGCGAGCCAGTGCGCGGT
Source organism: Microbacterium sp. STRO-1N (assembly GCF_057748015.1). Next base: position 3,099,133 of record NZ_CM173234.1, on the reverse strand, counting down.
CTTCGGGCGGTCGATCGAGCGCCAGTACAGGTCGTCGATCGCAGATCCCAACGCGATCACGGCATCCGGAACCTCGGCCCAGTCGAAGGCGAGCTGCGTGTCGGTCCAGTGCAGGACACCGCGCTGGTGCAGCCAGGCGAACAGCAGCTGCCCGCCGAGACCGTCGTAGTTGCGCACGCGCGAGCCGGTGATCGCGAACCGGAAGATCCGGTCGAAGATCACCGCGTATTGGACGAGCGCGGCGTGCTCGAGCATCTGCTGCTCGGCATCCGACAGCTCATCGCCCGAGCCGACCCGCGCGGCCAGCCGCTCCTGAATCGCGACCGACGATCGGAAGGCGGTCAGATCGCACCGCAGCTCCTCCAGCGAGTACAGGAAGAAGGGCATGCGCTGCTTGATCATGAACGGGTCGAACGGCAGATCGCCGCGCATGTGGGTGCGGTCGTGGATGATGTCCCACATCACGAACGTCTGCTCGGTGAGGTCCTGATCGTCGAGCATCCGTGCCGCCTCGGCTGGGAGGTCGAGCTTCGTGACCTCGGATGCCGCACGCACGACGCGACGGTAGCGCGCGGCCTCGCGGTCCTGGAAGATCGCGCCCCACGTGAACGGCGGGATCTCGCGCATCGCGACCGTCTCGGGGAACAGCACCGCCGAGTTCGTGTCGTATCCGGGTGTGAAATCCACGAGCCGGAGCGAGACGAACAGCTTGTTGCCGTATTCGCCCGCCTCGAGCTCGGCGACGAACTCCGGCCAGATCGCCTGCACGATCAGCGCCTCGACGAGCCGGTCGGACGAGCCGTTCTGCGTGTACATCGGGAAGACGACCAGATGACGGATGCCGTCGACCCGGTGCTGCTGCGGCTGGAACGCGACGAGGGAATCCAGGAAGTCCGGCACGCCGAACCCGGATTCCGCCCAGCGCTGGAAGTCCGCCACCGACGCGCACAGATACTCCGCATCGTGCGGGAAGGCGGGGGAGAGGGCGCGGATTCCCGCGATGATCGCGGCGACGTGCTCTCCCGCGGCGGGGTGATCCGCGGCATCCGGGATCGATCCGTCCTTGATCTGCAGTTCGCGGATCGCGATCGCCGCATCCTTCAGCTGAGCCCACGCAGCACTCGTCTCAGCGAGAGAAGCGTCCTCGACGACCTCGGGTTCGCCGATGATGGCCTTGGCAGCAGGAAGAGTGGGCATCGGGACCTCCGATTCTGAGGTGTGACGGAATATCTCCGGCGAATACCGGATATCACCGATATTCTTCCATGTATGGAAGATGCTGTCGACCGCGCGATCATCACCGAGATCTCCCGCGATGCGCGCGCCACGCTCGCGCAGCTGTCCGAGGCTGTGGGGCTGGGGACGTCCGCCGTGCAGTCGCGTCTCAAGCGGCTCGAATCGCGCGGCGTCATCACCGGCTACCGCGCGCTCATCGACGCCGAGCAGGTCGGCAAGCCGCTCTCCGCCTTCATCGAGATCACCCCGCTCGATCCGGCTCAGCCGGACAATGCGCCCGAACTGCTCGAGCACCTCACCGCGATCGAGGCCTGCCACTCGATCGCCGGCGCGGCGAGCTACATGCTGTTCGTGCGCGTTCCGACGCCGCGGGCGCTGGAAGAGCTCGTGCGCGACATCAGGCTGGCGGCCAACGTGAGCACTCGCACGACGGTCGTCCTGCAGACCTTCTACGAGCACCGTCCGATCGTCCCGGCCGAGTAACGGTTCAGAGCACCGCGCCCACCATCGCCTCCCCGAGCGGCGTGCGCAGATGCAGCATCCGATTCCCGTCGCGTTCGCTGGCGATGAGTCCGGCATCCCGCAGGATGCCGAGGTGGTGGGATGCCGTCGAGACGGCGATCCCGGCATCCCTGGCCACGTGCGATGTGGTGCGGGCGGATCCGGCCGCGAGCAGGATGTCGGCGCGCGCCGGCCCCAGTAGGGCGCCGAGCGCGGCATCCGTCTCGGCGGAATCGCGTGCCCACCCGGCCGTGACGCCGCGCGCCGGATAGAACAGCGTGGGCTGCGCCGGCGGTTCGGTGAGCACCATGCACCCCCAGGACGACATCACCGAGGGCACGAGGACGAGCCCGCTGCCGCGGCAGTCGACCTGCTCGCTGTGCTTGCGCAGCTGCACCCGCACCGCGCCGTCGCCCCAGCTGACGCGCTCGTGCAGGTCGCCCGCCATGGCGGAGATCCCGGATGCCGCGATCGTCCGCGAGCGCGTGGCGATGTCGGCGCGCAGGATGCGCTCGAGCTGCGGCCACACCGGGGCGAGCGCTGCATCCCAGACCTCCGACCAGGCGTCGGCGATCATGCGCCGTGCGCGGATCGGATGCGCCTGCATATCGCGCAGCGCCTGCTGTCTGGCGCCCTGCGAGCGCAGCACCATCTTCCCGAAGTCGAGGCGCATCGGCTCGAGCGCTGCCGTGCGCAGGGCGTCGACCTCGGCATCCGGAGTCATGTCCCAGCGCGGGGCGGCCGTGAGGAAGTCCGGCATGTAGCCGTCGTCGCCGATGACCGCGGCCAGCAGGGCGAAGCTGTCCCGAGGGAGACGCTCGCGCACCGAACGCAACCAGCCCCACTGCAGCGGATGCTGCGCCGGACGCAGCAGCACCCGAACGGCGTGAGCGAGTTCGTGTCCGGGGGAGATGCCGAAGCGCACGGCCTGGATGTCGCCGGGGCTCAGCTGGAACTCGACGCGATGGTCCGGGTGCTCGACGCCTTCGACCGGACGGGTGTTTCGATCCACATCGAAACTCTAGGACGCCGTCCGCGCAGTGTCGAGACTGGAGCCATGAACAGCACAACGCTTCCCGAAGGGGTCGTCGCCGCAGCGGATATCCGCATGGGCAGTGGCCGCAGCCGCAAGTTCGTCGGGCAGGAGCACGGCGCCGACGTGTCGTACTTCTACGTCGAGAACCAGCCCGGCGAGGGGCCGGGACTGCACTGGCATCCGTACTCCGAGACCTGGGTGGTGCTCGAGGGCACCGCCCGCATCACCCGTGCAGGCGAGAGCTTCGACGCGGTCGCCGGAGATACGGCGACCGTCGCGCCGTACGTGCCGCACGGATTCGTGAACGCCGGCACCGGCGTGCTGCGCATCCTCTGCATCCACGCATCCGCCATCATGATCCAGACGTTCCTCGACGAGGACTGAACAGGAGACCCGCATGTCCTTCCAGGCGTACCTCGACAACATCGAGACGAAGACCGGCCTCACCCCGCGCCAGTTCGTCGAACTCGCGACGCAGAAGGGGTTCGGCGCCGACACCAAGGCGACGCCGATCCTCGAATGGCTCAAGGCCGACTACGACCTCTCCCGCGGCTACGGCATGGCGCTCGTGCACGTGATCACGAAGGGGCCGCAGATCAGCAGCAAGCACGTCGGAACCGACGGCGCTCATGCCGACGCCACGGACACGCTGTGGCTCGACGGCAAAGACACCAACCCGAACCTCTGAAAGGGCCGGACATGACTGTACGCGTCGATCTCAACATCTCCCTCGACGGCTTCGCGGCCACCGCCGACCAGACCCCAGAGGACCCGATCGGGAAGGACTGGATGCACCTCGTCGCGGCCTACACGGCGACCCGCACGATGCAGCAGCGCGTGTTCGGCGACTCGTCTGGCGCCGGCACGACCGGCGTGGAGGAGAAGTACGCCTCCGCCTACTTCGAAGGCATCGGCGCCGAGGTCATGGGTGCGGGCATGTTCGGCCTGCACATCTACGGCGACGACCCCGAATGGCGCGGCTGGTGGGGAGACGAACCGCCGTTCGGCTGCCCGGTGTTCGTGCTCACCCACTCTCCGCGGCCGTCGATCGCGTTCGACAACGGCACGGTGTTCCACTTCGTGGATGCCGCACCGGAAGACGTGCTCCGGCGGGCGGCCGAGGCGGCCGGAGAAGCCGACGTGCGCATCGGCGGGGGTGTCGACGTCGTGCGGCAGTTCCTCGCCGCCGGGCTCGTCGACCGGCTTCATGTCGCCGTCGTCCCGATCGTGCTCGGCCAGGGCACACGCCTTTGGGACGGTCTTCGTGGACTCGAGAGCGACTACGACGTCAGCAGCGAGGTCGCAGAGAGCGGCGTGACGCACGTGACGTTCCAGCGGCGCTGACGCCGGCTGCCACGGGGTCCATCAGCGCGCCCACTATGATTCCCCCGTGGCATCCAGCAAGCGATCTTCCAAGAAGCGCCCCCGTACCAGCGGCAACCCGGCCCGACGGCCCATCGTCGAGGCGCCGCCGGTCACGTTCGGCGACTGGGTCGGCGCCGCGCGCCTGCGCACCCTGCCGCTCGCGGTCGCCCCTGTCGTCATCGGCACCGGCGCCGCACAGATCGTCGACCCGCGCCTGCACTGGGTCATCGCACTCGCGTGCCTCGCGGTCGCGGTCCTGCTGCAGATCGGCGTGAACTTCGCGAACGACTACTCGGACGGCATCCGCGGCACGGACGCGCATCGCGTCGGGCCCGCTCGCCTCACGGCATCCGGTCGGGTTCCGGCGAAGAACGTGCTCATCGTCGCGCTCGTCTTCTTCGTGCTCGCCGCGGTCTCAGGCCTCGCGATCGTCATCCGCACGCAGCAGTGGTGGATGCTGGCGGTCGGCGCCGTGAGCATCATCGCGGCGTGGTTCTACACCGGAGGCAAGCGCCCGTACGGGTACTTCGGGCTCGGCGAGGTCTTCGTCTTCGTGTTCTTCGGCCTCGTCGCCACCCTCGGAACGACATGGGTGCAGGCCTTCGCCCTCCCGCAGGAGGCCTGGCTCGGCGCGATCGCGGCCGGACTGTTCGCGTGCGCCGTGCTGCTGGCGAACAACCTGCGCGACATCGATCAGGACCGGGCCGTCGGCAAGCGCACGCTGACCGTGCTGATCGGCCGGCGGGCGACGCAGGTGCTGTACACGCTGTTCCTGATCGTGCCGTTCCTGATCTCGAGCTTCATCGCCCTGCTGTACCCGATCGCGTGGCTGGCTCTGCTCGCACTGCTGGCGGGCCTGCCTGCGCTGGCCATCGTGTGGAGCTATCGCAAGGCGAGCGAACTCGTGATCGCGCTGGGGCTCACCTCGCTCACGGCGCTGCTCTACGCGGGAGCGCTGTACTGGGCGTTCGTCGGCTGACGCCTGGCCTGCCGGTCGCCCCGAGGCTCAGTCGGTGGCGGCGTCCTCTGCCGCGGCATCCTCTGCGGCCGTGCTCGTCCGGTTCTGGCCGGAGCGGCGCTGGTGGATGTCGGACGAGGCGTCCGACAGGGGCTTGCGCAGGAACAGGAACGAGATGCTCATGCCGATCAGCGCGGCGAAGATCGCGGTGAGCCACCAGTACTCCCGCAGGATCGGGAAGAACAGCCACATGATCGCGAGCGGGACGACGAACGCCAGCAGGCGCAGCACGGAGTACACGAGGAGCGGCGGGATCTTCACCCGTCGAGTCTAAGCGGCGCGCCTGTGCGGCATCCGGAGGTCGGATGCCGCACAGGAGGTATCAGCTGCTGCGACGGATGGCGCGGATGCCGACGATCAGCCCGACGACGGCGACTGCGGCGCCGGACAGCCAGCCCCATGCGACGGCCGTGTCGCCGAAGTCGCCGGCGAACAGCGCCCTCTCGGCCTGAACCACCCAGTTGACGGGATTCACCGCGGCGACGGCGCGCATCCAGCCGGGGCCTTCGTCCAACGGCAGCAGCATGCCGGACAGGATCAGCAGCGGGAAGATCAGCGACTGCTGGACACCCCAGAACAGCCATTCGCGGTTCTTCGTCCCGAGGGCGAGCGCGTAGGAGAGCGAACCGAGCCCGACGCCGAAGACCGCGAGCAGCGCGAGGCCGGCGAGCAGTCCGAGCGGGTTGATGGTGAATCCGAACGGCAGCGCGATGAGCACGATGATGAGGGCCTGCACCACGATCGGCGCGACCTCCTTCAGGGCGCGTCCGATGAGCAGCGACGAGCGTCCGAGCGGTGCGACCAGCGTGCGCTCGTGCGAGCCGGTCATCATCTCGTACTGCAGGTTGGATCCGGTCGCTCCGGTGCCGAACAGCACGATCATCACGAGGACGCCGGGGACGAACCACTGCAGCGTCTCACCGGCGGGCTGTCCGGAAGAGCCGATCAGCAGCGGCGCGAACAGCCCGAGGAACACCAGCGGCTGCAGCAGGCTGAAGATCAGAGTGAACGGGTCGCGCAGCGTCGGGCGCAGTTCGCGGACGAGCACGTTGCGGGTGTCGCGCAGCAGGTTCGCGTGGACGAGCGTGTCGGTGGTGGTCATGAGAGGACTCCCGTCTGGGTGGTGGTGACCGCGGATTCGGTGTCGGCATCTTCGGCCGTGGCAGCGTCTCCCTCGCCCGCTTCGCGCAGCGTTCGCCCGGTGAGCGCGAGGAACACGTCGTCGAGTGTGGGCGGGACGCCCGTGGCGCGACTGACGGCGATCCCCGCGGCATCCAGCTCGCGCACGATCACGGGAAGCAAACGGTCGCCGTCCGGGACCGCGAGCGAGAGGGATGTCCCTTCGCGGGTGACCTCGCGTGGGGTGAGTTTCGCGACGATCGGGTGCGCTGCGGACGCCTGCGAGGCGTCCGCGAACCCGAACGTCAGCACGTCGCCCGCGAGCGTCGCCTTGAGAGCATCGGCGTGATCGTCGGCGATGATACGGCCGCGATCCATGACCATGACCCGCTCGGCGTAGCGGTCCGCCTCCTCGAGATAGTGCGTGGTCAGGAACACGGTCGTGCCGTGCTGGCGACGCAGCTGGAGGATGTGCTCCCACAGGTTCGCCCGGCTCTGCGGGTCGAGGCCGGTGGACGGCTCGTCGAGGAAGAGCAGGGGAGGAGCGTGCATGAGCCCGAGCGCGATGTCGAGCCGGCGCTTCTGCCCGCCGCTGAGCTGCTGGACGGTACGGGTCGCGAACCCGCCCAGGTCGAGCGATTCGATCAGCTCGTCCGCTCGTCGGATGCTGTCGCGCCGCGTCATCCCGTAGAAGGCGCCCTGACTGAGCAGCTCGTCGCGCACGCGCTGGGCGAAGCTGCCGCTCGTGAGCTGGCCGACGTAGCCGATCCGGGCTCGCACACCAGCGGCATCCGCCCGGATATCGTGTCCGACCACGCGTGCCGTGCCGGAGGTGGGCGGGATGAGGGTCGTGAGCATGCGGAGGCTGGTCGATTTCCCCGCTCCGTTGGGCCCGAGGAAGGCGACGAGTTCGCCCCGGGTCGCTGCGAAGGTGAGGTCGGTGACAGCCGCAACCTCGGCCTTCTTGACGGTGAAGACCTTGGTGAGGCCCTCGGTCTCGATGATGTGTTCGTCAGTCATGACTCGAGCGTAGAAAACCATGCGGACAGATCCTGTCCGCATGATCTGGCAATCTTGACGATATGACCGACACCACCTCCCGCGCCCTCGCGCTGCTGAACCTGCTGCAGACGCATCGCCACTGGTCCGGCGCCGAACTCGCGCGCCGCCTCGAGGTCACCGAGCGGACCGTGCGCCGCGACGTCGATCGACTGCGCGAGCTGGGTTACCGGGTCGAGTCCGCACCGGGCGCGGCGGGCGGGTACCGCCTCGAAGCGGGCAGCGCGGTCCCCCCGCTGCTGCTCACCGACGACGAAGCGGTCACGATGGCGATCGGACTGCGGGTCGCGGCGACGCAGCAGCTCGTCGGCGGCGCCGAGGTGACGCTCACGGCACTCGCGAAGCTCGAGCAGGTGCTTCCGTCTGCACTGCGCCGACGAGTGAACGCGCTCGCCGGCGCGGTTCAGCCCGCGCGCATCGGGGAGGGTCCCTCCGTGTCGCCGGTGGTGCTGGGGGAGCTCGCCCTCGCCGCTCGCGACAGCGAGCGCGTGCGGCTGCGCTACACCGACGGGCAGGGGGCTCAGAGCATCCGCCGGGTCGAGCCGCACGTGCTGTCGCCGGCCGGACGCAGGTGGTACCTGCTGTGCTGGGATCTCGATCGCGATGACTGGCGGACGTTCCGCGTCGACCGCATCGACGACATCGAGCACACCCGCGTGCTGTTCTCACGACGGGAGATCACCGAGGAGGAGGTCGCCGAGCGCATCCTGATCGCGACCTCGTGGTCGCCGCAGAAGATCGAGGCCGACGTGGTCATGGAGCTGCCGATCGAGCAGATGCAGGAGTACTTCGGCGTCTGGGCGCAGGGCGCCACCGCCGAGACCGGCGGCCGCACGCGCTGGCCGATCGGGGGCGGCGACTGGCGAGAGGCGCTGTACGGGATGCTCTACATTCCGGCCGGGGTCGACTACGTCACGGATTTCCCTGAGCCCGGTCGTTCCGAGCTGCGCGAGTCGCTCACCCGGGTGCTGAAGGCTCTGGACGCCGAGCCGCCGGTGCCGCGTCATCCCGCGTCATCCGCTGACTCATAGTGTTATCCCAGCTTGCAGTCCTGGCCAGGAAGATCACGGGCAGGTAACGTCGATTGCGTTGCAAGACATCGCGGCGATCCGGGCGGTCCCGGGCTCCAGCTCATACCTGGAAGCGCTGCGGGTTCGACTCCCGCCGTCGCGTCCACTCCGTTCGGATCGATTCGCGCCTTCCGCGTAATAGTTCGGCACTTCCTCGCTCTCTCCCTGTGACGGGCCACCCGAATGGCCCGTCGACTCGTGTGCCGCATCACGCGGCACCTCGCGAAGGCGCGTGAAGGTCACGCGCCTTTCTGTGTGTTCGTGCGCTGTGGTGGCGTGCGTTGGGGACAAAGGGGAAAAATGTCCAAGGACGATTCGGCGCGCCCTCGCGCGCGCACTCTCATGCACTGGTTGGCCGGGATACTGGTCGCCCTGCTCGCCGTCGGAGGCGTCGGCACGCCGGCGTTCGCTGCGGGCGGCAAGGTCACGCTGTTCCCGGTGGAATCCGGAAGCGAGCACAACGGGATGCCGGTGCTGACCGAAGGCGGGACGTACAACCTGCAGCTCGGCTACGGGAGCATGGACGACGGAGCGGTGGTCGAGATCACGCTGCCCGAGGGGATCACGATCCCCGATCCGGCGCTCGTCGTGCCGGCGGGCAACACCGCCGTCGAATCACTCGAGGTGAACGACGCCGGACACCTGGTCGTGACGTTCAAGGACCCGTTCCCGACCGACGTCAACCAGGGTGTGCTGGATCTGCAGTTCACCGTCGACGTGGTCGAGCAGTCCGAGGTCCGCGATCTCGTCTGGGAGGTCGATGGTGAGCAGACCACGCAGACGGTCATCGTGACCGACCAGGGCGACTCGCCGCGCGACACCGCGACCGGCGCGAGCAAGTCGGCCGCCTGGGTGTCGATCCCGCACACGGTCGTCGACGGGACGGTCGTCCTCGACGAGAGCGTCCTGGACATCGAGATCCCCTACACCGTGACGATCTCGAGCGCCGAGGCTCGTGAGATCACGCTGTCCGACACTCTCGGCGCGCACCTGGCGTTCGTGGACGGTTCGCTGTCCGGTTCGAAGGTCGTCCGCGATGAGAACGACCTCAACCCGGTCATCACCGAGCTCGACGGCCTGCCCGCCATCTCGGGCACGACGTTCAGCTACGGCTTCGATGCCGAAGCCAACTCGGTCTACACCTTCGCCTACAAGGCGCGGATCGCGGATGCCGAGGCGCTCGCCGCTGTGCGGGACGAGCTCCAGGCCGCGTACGACGCCGTCGACAAGGTCAATGGCGGCGGCTACTCGGTCGCGCTGACCAACGCCGCCGAGATCAACGGCGAGAAGCGCACGACGACCACGACCATCAGCGGCTCGGTCAAGGGGCAGGACCGCCCCGGCACCGGCGAGGCGTTCAGCAAGACCGCCGACCCCACCGCCGTTACGCTCGACGAGCAGCTCGCGGCAGGTGCGACCCTGACCGACGGCATCCCCGTGACGTACACGCTGGGTGCCGACCTGACCGTTTTCGCGGACTTCGCCGACGGACCGTTCGCTCTGAACCGCAACGTGGTGATCCGCGACACGCTCGCTGATCAGGCGTCGTGGAACATCGACGACGAGGGCTTCCTCCGTCTGGTGGACCAGAACGGCGACGAGGTCGTGCTGACCCCGGCATCCGATCTGTCCGGCAATGCCGAGACCGCGATCGCAGCCGACGAGTATGTCGGCACCTACGTCGTGTCCGGCCAGACGATCTACCTCAACGTCGGCAAGGACACCACGAAGAGCTACACGCTCACGGCGAAGGCGACCATCGAGTCGCTGTCGCAGTGGCCGACGTACGAGACGCAGTACGAGACCCGGTATCGCGTCGACAACAACGCCTACTTCATCTACGCGGACGGCCGCTACGAGTCCAAGGGCGCGTCGACGACCATCACGGTTCCGAAGAACACGGACGACGGTGTCGACGACCCGAGCAAGTTCGCCAAGACGACCCAGGGCGGCACCGTCACGGTCAGCTCGGGGACGTCCGCGCTGATCCCGTACACGTTCACGATCGGTCAGGGCGTGGGGGATGCCGCAACTTCGCGCATCGTCGACGACATCGATCACGACGTGTTCGACGTCACGGAGGAGACGCTGCCGCAGATCAAGGCGTCGATCACGGGGACGTACGCCTGGAACTACCCGCTGGACGGCGACACGTTCGACGTGTCGATCGATGAGGCCGGCGACCTCGTGATCGCCCCGAACGCGGAGTTCCCGAAGGATGCGTCCTGGGGCGCGTCGGCGCCTGCGCCGTACACCGGGACGTGGAACATCACGATCTCGCTGCCCACGCATGTGCTGCAGGGCAAGCAGACGCTCGACGTCGTGAACTCGGCGCGCTACGAGGGTGCCGATCAGGAGCTCGTGTACACGTCGAGCTCGAGCACGACGGCCACGAGCTACGGCAACGAGATGGAGGTGCGCAAGCGCGTCTACGACGCGGCGACCGGCACCTTCACCTCGAACCTGCGGGTCGAGACGGACGACACGGGCGCGCTGGTGCAGGACGAGTTCGTCTACCGTGTCGAGCTGATGCCGCACGGCACCTTCGCGAACATGGTCGAGGACGTCGTCGACCGGCTTCCGGAGGGCGTCGAGTTCGTCGGATTCGTGGATGACGCAGCGTCCGGGGTGACCACCGATGGGTCGACCTACGCGATTCCCGGTTCGCAGCTCGTCGCCTCGTACGACGCGGATGCCGAGACCGTGACCGTCGAACGCGGTCGCGTGACGCCGGGCGAGACGGTCGCGCTGCACTTCACGGTTCGCATCGTCGAGCACGAGCCGAACATGGGCATCACGAACGTGATCGGAGCGGCTGGCGCGACCATCACGCCGACGAACGACTATCCGCTGAGCCTGCTCAAGCGCGACAGCACGAACGCGGCGAAGATGATTACGGACGCCCATGCCCGGTTCTCCGTGCTCGGGGCGGATCAGAGCACGGTCGTGCTGAGCGACCTGCGCGTCACGGACGGCAAGATCGTCACGGCGGACGGGGCGACTCCGGTCGTCGCGGAGCCCGGTGTCTACTGGCTGCGCGAGGACGTCGCTCCGGCCGGATACGAGAAGGCTGCGGAATCGAGCCGGATCGTGGTCGGTGAGGACGGCGGCTCGGCCGACGTCGTGCTGTTCAACACGCCAGGCGAGACCGTCGAACCGGAGCGGACGTACGCCATCGGCGACGTCGTCTGGATCGACGCGGACAAGGACGGCACGCAGGAGGAGTCCGAGCAGGTGCTGCCGGGCGTCACTGTCGAGCTCATCCGCGACGGAGAGGTGATCGGCACGACCACGACGGACGAGTTCGGTCGCTACCTGTTCGACGAGCTGCCGGCGGGGGAGTACCAGGTGAAGTTCACCCTGACCGATGAGCAGAAGGAGATCTACACCTTCACCACGGCGGATGCCGGGGATGACGATGCTGCGGATTCCGACGCCGACCCGGCGACGGGTCTGACCACCACGATCGTGCTCGGCGAGGACAACACGCGCCTCACGCTCGAGTATCCGTGGGGCGAGGTCCGGGCGACGGAGGGCATCGACCCGACGTGGGATGCCGGAGTGATCGTGCGGGACGAGCCGGTTGATCCGGTGGATCCGGTTGATCCGGTTGATCCGGTCGACCCGACGGATCCGGTTGACCCGGTTGATCCGGTCGACCCGACGGACCCGACCGACCCGGTGGATCCCGTTGATCCCGTGGACCCGGTGGATCCGGTGGATCCGGTGGATCCGGTGGACCCGGTGGACCCGGTGGATCCCGTGGATCCGGTGGACCCGGTGGATCCGGTGGACCCGGTGGATCCGGTGGACCCGGTGGACCCGGTGGATCCGGTGGATCCCGTGGATCCGGTTGATCCGGTCGACCCGACGGACCCGACGGACCCCGTGGATCCGGTCGACCCGGTGGATCCGACGGACCCGACCGACCCGGTCGAGCCGACGAACCCCGTGGAGCCCGTCGACCCGGTGAACCCGGGGCCGACGGACCCGACCGTTCCGGTGACGCCTGAGCAACCCGCACCGGTGACGCCCGACATCGGCGGGGTCGACCCGGCTCACCCGGGTACGCCGGGCGTGAACGAGCTGCCGCGCACCGGCGGTTCGCTCCCGCTGGGCCTGGCCGCGACGGCGCTCGTGCTGCTGTTCGCGGGTGGAGCGGTCCTGTTCTGGCGGCGCCGCAGGGCCTGACGTGCAGACGAACGGGACGGCGCGAACGCGCCGTCCCGTTCTGGCCGGTCTTCAGTCCCCCTCCGTCCGGAAGCCGGCCGCCTTGTGCGTCCCATCGCAGAACGGCTTGATCGCGGACAGTCCGCACCGGCACAGGGCGACCGTGCGCCGGTTGCGCTGCACGGGCTCACCCTCCGGTGTGCGCAGGTCGACGTCTCCGCGCACGAGCAGCGGACCGTCCGGATACGGCGTGATGGTCGCGCGCTCGCGGGTCATGAGCTCGCCCCCGCTCGCAGCGAGGATTCGCCGCGGGACCAGGCATCCAGCATGTGCCGACCGACCCAGCCGTCGACCGTCAGGCAGGCCGCGGCCCCGAACATGATGTCCGCCAGCAGGTCAGGGCGGTCCTCGGCGAGAGCGCCGGCGAGGTCTCGGGCGGCGATCTGCTCGTGGACGGCATCCGCTTCGACGTGCTCGTCGAAATAGTCGGTGACGTCGTCTCCGAAGCCGAGCCGGCGCAGACCGTCGGCGTACAGGCGGTTCGGGATCGACGACGTCATCTCGAACGCGGCGAGGTGGCCGACGATCGCTCCGAGCAGGCGCCGGTTGAGCCCGAACATCGACATCATGTTGTGCGAGGCGAGGGTGATAGCGGGAACGTCGTCGACGTAGGTCCCGTAGGCGTCGTCCAGCCCTGCCCCGCGCAGGGAGGCCGCGAAGATCGTCGCGTGGACGCGCTCAGGGCGTCCGCCGCCGTATTCGTCGGCCTGGATCTCGACCAGAGCGGCTTTGGCCCGCCCCTGCAGGCGGGGGATCGCCCACGAGTGGGGGTCGGCTTCTCGCAGCGTGTACACGGAGCGCTGGATGAGGAACTCCCTGGCCTGCTCCGCCGTCGCCGTTCTCGCGAGGTGGCGCGACAGGCTCGGTCCGGAGTCCGCCGCCGTCAGCGCGAACAGCGACCGGGCGACGGCGTCGGCGGTGCGCGGTGGCAGGTCGGGCTGCGGAACCTGCGCTCGCAGCGCCTGCTCGAACCGCTCCTCCAGCATCCGTCGCGTCGCGATCAGCTCCGGGTCCCACTCCTTGTCCGGCGAGAACGACTCGATCGAGCCGTAGGAGGAGGCGTACAGGGCGAAGAGGGCGAGCTGGATGTCGTCGTCGCGGACGATATCCGGGGTCTGCGCGAGCGCCCGTCCGGCCAGTTCGCCGTGGTCGAGGTCGGCGGGTCCACCGCCGAGGTGCTGCAGGACGGCCTCGCTGAGCGGGCCGCGTCCGGAGAACGGGAGGTGGACGGCGGGGGCGACAGCAGTGAGCGTCACGATGATCTCCGATCCTGGATGCGATCGGCGCGACCCGATCCTGGTGTCTCCGCAGTCTGTCGTTTGCGGCCCGGGGCGGGAACGGCCTTGACCGGCGGCCGGGGGACAGGCTACGAGCCGAGCTCGTGCGGGGCCGACATCGTCGTTGGGGGCCGACGCGCAGACAAGCGGCCTAGACTGAGGGCGTGGTTCGACTGTTGTTCATCGGAGGCCTGCTGGCCCTCGTCTTCTGGGTGTTCAGCATCGTCGACTGCGCGGTGCAGCCGGCGACGCGACATCGTGGCGTGTCCAAGGGCGTCTGGATCGCGATCGTGGTCCTGATTCCTGTCATCGGCGGCATCCTCTGGTTCACGATCGGCCGCTTCCGCGCCGGCGGCAAGGGCGTGGCACGCTCGGTCGCACCGGATGACGACCCCGAGTTCCTGCGCAGCATCAGCAAGACCGAGCAGGACGACCGCATCCGCCGTCTTGAGGAAGAACTCGCCCGCCTGGACGACGAGAACGACGGCCCGGCGGAACCACGGTCGTGACGGCCTCACCGGCCACGGATGCCGCGGCGTCCCTGATCGCGTCGCTCATCGCGCACGGCGTGCGCGATGTCGTGCTCTCACCGGGGTCGCGCTCGCAGGCGCTCGCGCTCGCCGCGACGCACTTCGCCCGACAGGGTTCGCTGCGCGTGCACGTGCGGATCGACGAGCGGGTCGCGGGCTTCACGGCCCTGGGCATCGCCCGTGAGCAGCGGGCGCCGGTGGCGATCGTCTGCACGTCCGGAACCGCGGTGGCGAATCTGCTGCCCGCCGCGATGGAGGCGTTCCACGCCGGAGTGCCCCTGCTGCTGCTGACTGCAGACCGTCCGCCGGAGCTGCGAGGAGTCGGCGCGAATCAGGCGACCATCCAACCCGGGCTGTTCGCACCGTTCGCGCGACTCAGCCTCGACGCACCCGTGCCGGGCGACGACGACGCGTTCGACTGGGCGGCGCTCGGCGAGCGGGCGGTATCGGTCGCGCTCGGTGCCGTCGACGATCCCACCCGGCCGACCGCGGCACCGATCATGGGCGTCGCAGGTCCGGTTCATCTGAACCTCCCGTCCCGAGAGCCGCTGTCGGCGGCTCTCGCATCGTCTGTGACGGCGACGCCGGGGCCGGCCCCCAGCACGGCCCCGATGCCGCCGCTCAGAGTGCACCACGGGCCACGGACACTGGTCGTCGCCGGCGCCGATGCGGGTCCGGACGCCGAGGCCGCAGCGCACGCCGGCGACTGGCCGCTCATCGCGGAGATCGTCAGCGGAGCGCGCTTCGGACGCAATCTTGTGCACGGGTATCGTGCACTCCTGCGCGATCCGCAGCTCGGGGGCCGCATCCAGCGCGTGATCGTGTTCGGGCATCCGACGCTCAGCCGCGAGGTGACCGCCCTGCTGCGCCGAGCCGACGTCGACGTCATGGCAGTGCAGTCCGGCGGCGAGGCGCTGAATCTCAACGGGCGGACGACCTCCGCGGCATCCGTCGTGGTGGCCGAAGGCGAGACCGACCGCTCGTGGCTCGGTGCGTGGCGGGCGGCGTCGGCCACGGCATCCGTCGATCTGTCCGATCCGGCACCGGACACCGACGGCCTGCTCTCCGCCGATGCGGCGATCAGACGCGATGCGGTCAGCGCCGAACTCGCCGCCGTCCGCCGGCCCGTGGACAGGGCGCTGCTCGCCGATGCCGTCTGGCGGGCGACCTGGCCGCACGACCGGCTCGTGTTCGGTTCCTCCCGACTCGTCCGCGTCGCGGACGCGGTGCTGCCGGGCAAGAAGGTCCCGGTGCACGCCAACCGTGGCCTCGCCGGAATCGACGGCACGATCGCCACAGCCATGGGCATCGCGATCGCGAGCCGGGCCGCCGGCGCCGCGGGCATCACCCGCGTGCTGCTCGGCGACCTCACGCTGCTGCATGACGTCGGTTCGCTCCTGCTCCCGCCGGACGAGCCCGAACCGCGCCTGCAGGTGATCGTCGGCAACGACCGCGGGGGGACGATCTTCGATTCGCTCGAGGTCGCATCCGATGCCCAGGGTGAGGACCTCGATCGCGCTTTCTACACCCCGCACACGGTGGGGATCGAGCACCTGGCGCGCGCGTACGGCTGGGAGTATCAGCGGGTCACGACCCGGTCGGCGCTCGATCAGGCGCTCACGACTCCGGCCGGTGGGCGCCAGCTCATCGAAGTCCCGCTCGAGCGCTGACCGAGCCCGAGCCCCCGCGCGAACCCGGGCATCCGGCATGATGGGCGCATGAGCACACACGGCTGGCACGCCGACGCATCCGAAGTCTTGCGCGTGAGCGAGGGGTTCCGCCTCGCGGATGTCGATCCGCACGGCACCCCGGGATACGACGGCGACAAGCTTCGCGGCCATCAGGATCTCGCCACCCGCGTGCACGACCTGGACGAACTGCAGGAGCGACTGTGGGCCGAGAGCCGTGCCGGAAAGACGCAGGATGCCGTGCTGCTCGTGCTGCAGGCGATGGACTCCGCGGGCAAGGGCGGAATCGTCCGGCACGTGGTCGGCGGTGTCGACCCGCAGGGCATCGAACTCGCCGCGTTCAAGGCGCCCACCGAGGAGGAGCGCGCGCAGGACTTCCTCTGGCGGGTCGAGAAGCGACTGCCCTCGCCCGGCTACATCGGCGTGTTCGACCGCTCGCACTACGAGGATGTCCTGATCGGCAAGGTCCGGTCCCTTGCGGATGCCGCGGAGATCGAGCGACGCTACGACGCGATCAACGAGTTCGAGGCGCGGGTCGCGGCATCCGGAACCCGGATCGTCAAGGTCATGCTGCACATCTCGCCGGATGAGCAGAAGGAGCGCCTCATGGAGCGGCTCGATCGCCCGGACAAGCACTGGAAATACAACCCCGGTGACGTCGACGAGCGGATGCTGTGGCCCGCGTACATGGACGCCTACCAGACCGTGTTCGACCGGACGTCGACGGATGCCGCGCCCTGGTATGTCGTGCCGGCGAACCGCAAGTGGTACGCGCGTCTCGCCGTGCAGGAGCTGCTGCTCGCCGCGCTGCAGGACATCGACCCGCAGTGGCCGGCGGCGGACTTCGACGTCGCCGCGGAGAAGGCGCGCCTCGCCGCGAGCTGAGCGTGCCCCTGTCGCCGAGGAGGTGTCGCGTGTGGTCGCCTGGGGGCGTGCAATGCGACCATTTGCGTCCCCTGGTGGTGGGCGGGGGCGGTGTCCCGTCGGGGAGGTGTCGCGTGTGGTCGCCTCGGCGCGTGCGACGCGACCATTTGCGTCCCCTGGTGGTGGGCGGGGGCGGTGTCCTGTCGGGGAGGTGCCGCGTGTGGTCGCCTCGGGGCGTGCGACGCGACCAGAAGCGCCCCCCGCAAGAGGCCGGAAGCGCCCCTACGCCAGCGCGTCGACCAGCGGGCGGAACTTCACGCGCGTCTCGAGCAGCTCCGTCTCCGGATCGCTGCCGGCGACGATTCCCGCGCCGGCATACGCGGTGACGGCGATCGGGGCATCCGCTGCGGCATCCGCGTCGAACTGGGCGCAGCGCAGGGCGATGGCCCATTCGCCGTTGCCCTGGGCATCCACCCACCCGACCGGGCCGGCGTAGCGGCCCCGATCGAACGGCTCGAGCTCGCGGATCGCGGCGATCGCGGCATCCGTCGGCGTCCCGGCCACCGCGGCGGTCGGATGCAGCGCGCCGACCAGATCCAGCGCGGACTCCCCGTCGGCCAGCTCGCCCTCGACGTCGGTCGCGAGGTGGAACAGGTTCGGCAGCTTCAACAGGAAAGGCTGCTCGCTCGCCGCCATCGCGCGCACGTGCGGGCGCAACGACACCAGCAGGCTCTGCACGGCGTACTGGTGCTCGTCGAGATCCTTCGTGCTGGAGGCGAGGGATGCCGAGGCGACCGTGTCGGCATCCGGGTCCGCACCGCGTCCGATCGTTCCGGCGAGGACGCGCGCGGTCACGCTGCCGTGCTGTGCGGTGACGAGGGTCTCCGGGCTCGCGCCGATCAGCCCGTCGACCGCGAAGGTCCAGGTGTCGGGGTATCCGGTCGAGAGGGCGCGGACCAGGCGACGCAGGTCGGAGCCGGCCGGGATCGTTCCGGCGAGATCGCGCGCGAGGACGACTTTGCTGAGCTCCCCGGCGGCGATGCGGTCGAGGGCCGCCTCGACCGACGCCTGGTACCCCTCCGGCGTCTGCGCGCCGGGACCGACGGTGCCTGCCCAGTGCGGTCCGTACTCGCTCTCGGCGAGCGGGGCGTCGGCGCTGATGCGGGTGATCCAGCTGCGTCCGTGGCGCTTGCCCACGATGATCGACGGCACGATCAGGATGCTGTCGACGGCCGAATCCTCGTCGAAGGTGAGAGTGCCGAACGCCACGAGTCCCGACCCGGGGAGGTTCACAGTGTCGTCGATCTCGGCATCCGCGCAGAGGGCGCGCCAGGCTTCCGAGGCGATCGCAGCACGGGACGGACCGACGCCGGCGGGGACGCGGATCACGGCGGCGACACCGGATCCTGCCGCGACGAATCCGTCGCCGCGACGCAGCCAGGCGAGGGGAGCGGCGGGGTCGGCATGGACCAGCAGATCTTCGACGGGTTCGATCTCGCGGGTCTGCACGACCAGGCTGTTGCTCACCCTTCCAGGATACGGCGGTGCCGGACACCGCCCGTCGGGGGAAAACCAGGACCGTCCGAGGCGCGGGCAGCGTGTCGAGTCGGGACACGCCGTGCAGCGCGCATGTGGTCCGCGTTTTCCGATCAGCTGTGCCCGTCTGCGGAGCGCAGCGCCGCATAGGCTGGCACGATGAGCGACCGCCCCGCACCCGGCACCGAGATGATCTTCCAGTGGCGCAAGTGGGACGGCTCGCCGCACTGGCGTCACGAGTGCGTCTATCTCGGATCGGATGCCTGGGGTGACTGGGTCGGTCAGCCGGTGGGGTTCCACAGCGTCCGCCCCGGCGCCGCGTTCGATGCGGACGTCCCGAACGTCACGCTGATCCCCGCCGTCGACCACGTCGGTCAGCGCAACAAGGTCACGCTGATCCCCGCTGCCGCGGAGTACGCGTTGACCGTGAACCGTGATCATCCGCGGGACCTCCGCATCTACATCGACATCGCCTGGGCTGTCCGCTGGGAGAGCCCGCTGCTGGCCACCGGCATCGATATGGACCTCGACGTCATCCGGCGCACGAATGACGAGGGCACGTACGTCGACGACCGCGACGAGTGGGCAGAGCACAGCGCCAGGTACGGATACCCCGCCGACGTCATCGAGCGTCTGGAGGCGCTGACCCTCGACCTCGAGGACCGGGTGCGGCGCCAGGTGGCTCCGTTCGACGACGCCACAGGGGATGCCTGGCTCGACCGCCTCGTGGCGCTCGGCCTCGATCGTCCCCTCGCTCGTTGAGTCCACTCGCTCAACGAACGAGTGGGGGCTCGTCCGACGAATGGGCGGGTTGCCTAGACTGGACCTCGTGACTGAGCCCAATCGCGCCGATCTCGGCAAGGACCCATCGCGCGTCAGCGGCATGTTCGATCAGGTCGCGGCGGGTTACGACCGCACCAACATCGTCATGACGTTCGGCAACGACGCGTTGTGGCGCGCGGCATCCACCCGTGCGGTCGGCCCGAAGCCGGGCGAGCGCATCCTCGACCTCGGGGCCGGAACGGCGTCGTCCTCGGCAGCCCTCGCCCGCAGCGGAGCCGAGGTCGTCGCGGCCGACTTCTCGCCGGGGATGCTGGCGGAGGGCCGTCGTCGCCACGGTCACCTGCCGAACCTGTCGTTCGTCGAAGCCGACGCCACGAATCTGCCGTTCGAGGACGCCGAGTTCGACGCCGTCACGATGTCCTACAGCCTGCGCAACGTCCAGGATCCGAAGAAGGCGATCCGCGAGCTCTACCGGGTGACCAAGCCCGGCGGCCGACTGCTGATCAACGAGTTCTCGACGCCGCCGAACCCGCTGTTCCGCGTGCTCTACCGGTTCTACAACGCGCAGATCCTGCCGCGCGTGGCGCGCCTGGCCGGGACGAACAGCGAGGCCTACGACTACCTGAACGAGTCGATCCGAGACTGGCCTGACCAGAAGGCGCTCGCCGCCTGGATCCGCGAGGCCGGCTGGATCGACGTCGCCCACCGCGATCTCAGCCTCGGCATCGTCGCGCTGCATCGCGCGACCAAGCCGAAGGCCGTGGCACCCGAATCCGCGCCGAAGCCTGCACCCAGGGCGAAGCGCGCGACCAAGCCGAAGACGCGCGCCGCGGCCGCGTCGACCCGGCCGGCCTCCGAAACGGACTGACCGATCGACACAGACGGTACGGGTAGGCTGAGAACGTGACTTCGAGCCCCACCGCTCCGGGTTCGCGCCTGGCGAGCCGACTCGGTTTCAGCGACCGCGTCTTCATCGGCCCTGCCGCCCGACGCGTGGCGCGGGAGATCGAAGACGGCCTCGAACTGGTCGAAGAAGGACTCGCGGTCGACCTCCGGGTCGCGGATTCCGTGGCGGATGCCGCGAGCCGCTACCTCCTCGAAGCGGGCGGCAAGCGGGTGCGCCCGGTGCTGACGCTGCTGACCGCCCAGCTCGGCGACGGCAACACCACTGCGGTCATCGACATCGCCAAGGCGCTGGAGATGACGCACCTCGGCTCGCTCTACCACGACGACGTCATGGACGGCGCCGACCGCCGCCGCGGCGTACCAGCCGCGCACGCGGTGTGGGGCAACAGCGTGGCGATCCTCACCGGAGACATCCTGTTCTCCCGTGCCAGCCAGCTCATGTCGCGGTACGGCGACCGCGCCATCCGCCTCCAGGCCGACACGTTCGAGCGCCTGGTCCTCGGCCAGCTGCACGAGACCGTCGGCGCGCAGCCGGGCGATGACCCGATCGAGTTCTACATCCAGGTCCTGGCAGACAAGACCGGATCCCTCATCGCCGCCGCGACGCAGGCCGGCGCGCTGTTCGCCAACGCGCCGGAGGAGTACCACGAGCCGCTGCGCGTCTACGGCGAGAAGGTCGGCGTGGCCTTCCAGCTCATCGACGACGTGATCGATCTGTCGGCCAAGCCGGAGGACACCGGCAAGGTCCCGGGCACCGACCTCCGCGCCGGGGTTCCCACGATGCCGTACCTCCTCCTCAAGGCGAGGGCGGATGCCGAGGCGCAGGCCCTCGCGGCCCGTATCGACGACGGCGTCGCACGCATCGCCGAGGGCACCGACCCGAGCATCCTGGATCAGCCGTTGGCCGAGCTGCGCGACCATGCCGTCACGCAGCAGACTCTCGAACTCGCCCGCACGTGGACGAACGACGCGATCGCCGTGCTCGCTCCGCTCCCGAAGGGCACCGTGCGCGAGGCGCTGACGCGCTTCGCCGATACCCTCGCCGACCGCAGCAGCTGACGCTCGCCGGTCGCCGCAGCATCCGAAAGGGAAACATGACCAAGCTCAGGCTGGCCATCGTCGGGGCAGGCCCGGCAGGCATCTACGCTGCTGACATCCTGCTCAAGACCGAGCGCTCCTTCGACGTGTCGATCGATCTGTTCGAGCAGCTCCCCGCGCCGTACGGACTGGTCCGGTATGGCGTCGCGCCGGATCATCCGCGAATCAAGGGCGTCATCAACGCGCTGCGGGACGTGCTCGACCGCGGCGACATCCGCATCTTCGGCAACGTCCGCTTCGGTGAGGACATCACCATGGCCGACCTCAAGAAGCACTACAACGCGGTGATCTTCGCCACCGGCGCGATCCGCGACACGAGCCTGGACATCCCCGGCGTCGACGCGGAGGGCTCCTTCGGCGCCGCCGACTTCGTCAGCTGGTTCGACGGGCACCCGGACGTCCCACGCGACTGGACGTTGGACGCCGAGTCGGTCGCTGTGCTCGGCAACGGCAACGTCGCGCTCGACGTGGCGCGCATCCTCGCCAAGCACGCCGAGGATCTGCTGCCGACCGAGATCCCGGACAACGTCCACGCCGGTCTCGAGGCGTCGAAGGTCACCGACGTGCACGTGTTCGGTCGTCGAGGCCCTGCCCAGGTGAAGTTCACCCCGCTCGAGCTGCGCGAGCTCGGCGAGCTGCGCGACGTCGACATGGTCGTGTACGACGAGGACTTCGACTACGACGACGCGTCCAGAGCGGCTGTCGAGAGCAACAAGCAGGTCAAGGTCATCGATCGCGTCCTGCAGCAGTGGCGCACCCGCCCAGGCGCGAACAACGCCGGTGGCGAGGCATCCCGTCGCCTGCACCTGCACTTCTGGGCGCGCCCGGTGGAGATCAAGAAGGACGCCTCGGGCCGCGTCGCCGCGATCGTCTACGAGCGCACCCAGCCGGACGGATCCGGCGGAGTCCAGGGCACGGGCGAGATGCGCGAGATCGCGATCGGTCAGCTGTACCGCGCGATCGGCTACTTCGGGTCGCCGCTGAAGGATGTGCCGTTCGACAAGAAGCACGGTGTGATCCCGAACCACGAGGGTCAGGTGCTCGCGAAGGACTCCAACGAGCGCGTCCCCGGCGTCTACGCGACCGGATGGATCAAGCGCGGACCGGTGGGCCTGATCGGGCACACGAAGTCCGACGCCATGGAGACCGTGCAGCACCTCGTGAACGACCAGGGTTCGTGGTGGCAGCCGGAGGATCCGTCCGAGGAGGCGATTCCCTCGCTGCTCGCGTCGCGGAATGTCACCTGGACCGACCTGGACGGCTGGCACCGCCTCGACCAGCACGAGATCGCACTGGGCGCTCCGCACGATCGCGCGCGCATCAAGGTCGTCGACCGCGACGATATGGTGCAGATCTCCCGGGACTGAGCCGGCTTCGGTCTGGTGGTCGGCCTGCTGGCCCGCCGTGCCGGGTCACGGTCGCGGTGGGTGGATGCCGGCGCAATCCGCCCGAGCTGTGACCGATCTGCGGTTCGGTCACAGCTGGGGTGACGCCGGACGCCGAGAGGTCGCCCGACGCGTGACCGGGCTCCCGCGACCGAGCCCTCGCGTGGCCTAGTCTGGCGTCATGTTCCGTCGCAGCTGGTGGGTTCCGATGCTGGCTGCCGTGCTCGTCGCGGCGGCCGGATGCGCGCCGGTCCCGCCGACCCCGGAACCGACGCCGGACGCCGTCGAGACGTCGACGCCGACTCCGACGCCGACAACGGAGCCCGCCTGGGCGCCGCAGGCGGCGTTCGACCTGCCCTGCGATGACGTGGTGTTCGCGATGACGGATCTCTTCGGCATCCCGTCGGCACCCGTCACCGAGCACCTGTGGCTGAAGGGCTCGCCCAGCTGGTACCCGGGGCCGGCGCAGTACATGTTCGCCCGAGCAGGCGGTGTGGTCTGCGCGTACGACGACGGCGAGACGTCGTGGCAGATCACCGCGAACCCCGGCGCGCAGGCGGCCCTCGACGACCTCGCTGCCAACGGTTACACCGACTGGGATCAGTCCTCGCGATGCGACGATGGTCACTGTGCGATCGTCGTCCGCGACGGCGACGTGCTCATGGAGGCGGCGGTCTGGGCGCCAGAGATCACCGGGGCCGACCTGGAGCCGGTGCACGCGGCCATCGCCGGTCTGGCTGCACAGGCTTCCGAGACGGCGAAACCCTTCGAGATCGTGCCGAGCCCGATCGCGGATGCCGAATGCGAACAGCTGCTCGCGCCGGAAGCCCTCGCAGCGGCGTGGGACGTACCGGCGAAGCTCGACGAGGATTTCGGAGGGTGGGGCATTCCTGCTTCGATGTACTGGAACCGCGACGGCGCCCGCGCCTGCCTGTACAACGACGCCCCTGGTTCGTACGAAGGAGAGCACTTTCTGACCCTCACGTCGCTGCCGGCCGGGCGTTGGGCGGCCGCGTTGCCGACCGGACGCTCCGCGGTCGACATCGAGGGTGCGGATGCGGCGTATTCCGGCGAGGACGAGTATTACGACGACCTGCCGTTCATCGATGTCGTGGTCGGCGACGACTGGGTCCGGGTGTCCGCCGCCGGCCGATCCGTGGACGATCTGATGTCGGTGGCTCCGATCGTCGCAGCCAATATGACGGCGCTCGGATCATGACCGGTTGGGCTCCCGACATCCTCGGTGACGAGTTCGAGCAGCTGACGCTGCCGCTCGGGTCGGATGCCGAGGGCGACGTCCTCGCGACCCTCGTGCGCGCGCTGCCCACGGCCCCGGAGGAGCCGAGCGGATGGGACCGGTTCGTGCGCCGGTTGCGCGGTCAGCCCGTCACCGCACCCGCTCCCGATCTCGCCGATGTCGACGTGCTGTATGTGCACGGCTGGTCGGACTACTTCTTCCAGAAGCGCCTGGCGCGGTTCTGGACGGCACGCGGCGCGCGCTTCTTCGCGCTGGATCTGCGCAAGTACGGTCGGAGCCTGCGCGACGGGCAGACCCCCGGGTACATCGCCGACCTCGCGACCTACGACGAGGACATCGCGGCGGCTCTGGACGCGATGGCGGATGCTGCGGCATCCGGGCGTCGCCTCCTCCTGCTCGGGCACTCGACCGGCGGGCTGATCCTGAGCCTGTGGGCGTCCCGCAATCCGGGGCGCGCGGCTGCAGTGATCCTCAATTCGCCGTGGCTGGAATTCCAGCTCGGGTCGGTCAGGCAGGCGATCGCGCCGGTGGTCGGCTGGGGCGCACGGGTGCGGCCTCTGGATGCTGTGCCCCAGGTGGATCTCGGCTTCTACACGCGGGCGCAGGCGGAGGCGGCGGATCCCGATGATCCGGTGGAGGTGAATCTCGCCTGGCGCCCGGAGCAGACGATGCCGGTGCACACGGGGTGGCTGCATGCGATCCTCGCCGGGCACGCGAAGGTCGCCGCGGGTCTCTCGATCGATGCCCCCGTGTGCGTTCTGCTCTCGGCGCGGACGGCCGTGCCGACGCGATGGTCGGACGATCTGACGCGTGCCGACAGCGTCCTCGTCGTCGACGACATCGCCAGGGCCGCGCTGAAGCTCGGGCCGTCCGTGACGGTCGAGCGGATCGACGGGGCCCTGCACGACGTGTTCCTGTCCCGGCATGAGGCGCGCGAGGACGCCTATCGCCGGTTGGACCGGTGGGTCACGGGGTGGGTGGCGTCGGTCCGCTGACTCGGCCGCCGCAGCCCCTCTGGCCCGGACGAATCACGGATGCTGTGACGAATCACGGTTCGATCCGGTGAATCCGTTCGTGATTCGTCACCGGGTTCGTGATTCGTCACGGACCACTCGCCCTGCACAGTTTCGGGTCCCGGGCAGGTTGTCCACAATCGACGATCTCGGCACGTAGCTGAGGAGCCGATGTCGCAAGGTGGTCCGCATGCTCTCTGCAAAAGACACCATCACGCGGCTCGGCGGAATCGCCCGCGGCTCTACTCTGCAGACGCTCGGTTTCACCCGCCAGGCGCTCGCTCGAGAGACGAGTCGCGGAGCGATCCAGCGCATCCGAAACGGCGTCTTCGCGACGACGGCCGTGAACGACGACGTGAGAACGGCGATCGAGCACGGGGGAACCCTCACCTGCGCCAGCCTCCTGCGCAACAAGCACATCTGGGTGCTTCCGGCACCCGATGGACTCCATGTCTGGATGCCGTCGAAGAGGCACCCCCTCAAGCACCCCTCCTGCAACTGCGTCTCGCACTACTTCGGTGGCACCGCGCCGCTCGGAACGGCGTCGACCGAGACGGCGCTGCTGCATCTGCGTCGGTGCGCGGGAGACGAGGCGTTCTTCGCCGCCTACGAATCCGCGTGGAAGCAGGGATTACTCCCGCGAGCGGCCCGAGCGCGCATCCGTGTGGCGTTGCCGCGATCGGCTCGTTGGCTGATCGACATCGCGCGAGCCGATGCCGACAGCGGTCTGGAGTCCCTGATGCGATTGCGGTTGCATCTGCTCGGCATCCGGCTCGACTGCCAGGTGGACATCGGCGGCGTCGGCAGAGTCGATTTCGTCGTCGCCGGCCGACTGATCATCGAGGCGGACGGTGACGAGAACCATGGGTCGTCGACGAAACGGCATGCCGATCGGGTGCGGGATGCCGCGGCATCCGATCTCGGATACGAGACGCTCCGCTTCGATTACGCCCAGATCGTCCACGACTGGCCGAAGGTCCAGGCGGCGATCATCGCGGCACTCCGCCGGCTGCGGGTCATCCGGTGACGAATCACGGATGCTGTGACGGATCACGGTTCGATCCGGTGAATCCGTTCGTGATTCGTCACCGGGTCCGTGAAACGTCACGGGCCGGCGGCGATCACAACCCGTGGATCGCTCGGCTGGCGTGCTCCGCGGCATCCGCGTCGCCCGTCGTCAGGGCTTCGCGAAGAGCGGCGTGACGGGCCAGCGCGACGTCCTTCTCCTCCGGCACCAGCTCTCGGAGGTTGCGGGCGAGAGCCATACTGACCTCGCGCAGCAGGCTGTGCTGCAGCGAGTTGCCGCTGAAGTCCGACAGCCGGCCGAACAGAGCCTTGCGCGCGAGGGAGTAGGCGATCGGGTCGTCGATGTTCTCATCCAGCGCGTCGACGAGCGCTGCCGCTTCGTCGCGCTCGGCATCCGTCATCCGTTCCGCGGCGAGGCGGGCGACGAAGCCGCCCTGAAACGCTGCGAACTCCCGCGAGTCGGCGACCACCTGGTCGGTGACGGGCGCGACCTCGGTGTACCGGCTGGGGTACATCGTGACCAGCCCGATCCGTTCGAGCCGTTGCAGCGCTTCGCGGATCGGCATGCGCGACACGTGCAGCTGCAGCGCGAGCTCGGCATCCCTGATCCTCTCGCGAGGCGCAAGATCGCCGTTCACGATCGCAGCGCCGAGATGCTGGAAGATCTCCTCCGCCAGCAGCTTCTTCGTTCGTCCGATCCGTCGCGAATCCCCAGTCATCGACTTGCCCCCAAGTACGTCGCTTCCCAGCCCCTGCGGTGCGGCCGGGGTGTAACTACATCACGAACGGGGACGGGATGCCAAACCGGGATGTGCTGTGGCCGGCGGTCGCAGTGCGCCGACCGGCCACAGGAGGTGCCGGCCCGGCGCACTGCCGGAAGCCCCTCTCGTTCCCCACCGGAGAGGCCTTCTGACCCCCCGATCAGAAGAGGCACCGCCTACCAGCTTCTCGGATCTCGACCCGTATATCAGTATGGGATTTCCGGGGTCCGATCAATCCGCGTCAGCTGTGACCCGACCGGCGCCGGCGCAGTCCCTGGAAACGACGAACGCCGGCATCCGTCGGGATGCCGGCGTCCGGATGATTCACCGGTAGTTGATGAACTGCAGGTCGACCTCGAGGTCCGAGCCCTTCAGCAGCGCGATCACGGACTGCAGGTCGTCGCGGCTCTTGGACTGCACGCGCAGCTCGTCGCCCTGGATCTGGCTCTTCACGCCCTTCGGGCCCTCGTCGCGGATGATCTTGCTGATCTTCTTCGCGTTCTCGGAGGAGATGCCGTCCTTGAGCGACGAGACGATGCGGTACTCCTTGCCGCTCGCGAACGGCTCGCCGGCGTCGAGGCTCTTCAGCGAGATGCCGCGCTTGATGAGCTTGGACTGGAAAACGTCCAGCACGGCCTTCGCGCGCTCTTCGGAGTTGGCCTTGATGAGGATCTGCTCGCCGCTCCACGCGATCGAGGCATCGGTGCCCTTGAAGTCGTAGCGCTGCTCGACCTCCTTGCGGGCCTGGTTCAGAGCGTTCTCGGCCTCCTGGTGGTCGACCTTGGAGACGATGTCAAAGGAGCTGTCAGCCATACAGGAAGTGTAGCGAGCCTGTCGATCCGGCGAACTCTTGGAAACGCTTCCAGATCGGAAACACTCGGCTGGGTACGGTCCCAGGCGGTTCAGGGCCGATCAGCCGTTGCAAGAACGGCCGATTTCGTTGCATACTGTAAGCGCTTGCAGTCCTGCAGGCCATCAGCACTCAGAGAGGCACACACCAATGAAGGTGAACAAGAGGGGCATCGTCGCCTTCGGCGCGATCGCTATGGTTTCCACGCTGACGCTGGCCGGTTGCGCGACCGGCAGCACCCCGGAAGAAGGCTCTGGCGAAGAGAGCACCGGAACTCTGACGGTCTGGGTGGATGCCGAGCGCGTCGACGCCCTGGCCGGAGCGGCCGAGGCGTACGAGGAGAAGACCGGCGTCAAGGTCGAGATCGTCTCCAAGGACGTCGACACCATCAAGGACGACTTCATCCAGCAGGTTCCGACCGGCAAAGGCCCCGACATCACGATGGGCGCGCACGACTGGCTCGGCGAGCTCTCCACCAACGGCGCCGTTGCCCCGCTCGAGCTCGGCGACTCCGCCGAGGACTACCTCCCGGTCGCTCTGCAGGCCTCCACCTACGACGGCACCACCTACATGCTCCCGTACGCGGTCGAGAACATCGCGATCCTGCGCAACGCGGACCTCGTGCCAGAGGCAGCGACCAGTTGGGACGACATGCTCGCCAAGGGCAAGTTCGTCGTCGAGCAGGGTGCCGAGGGCAACCCGTACCACCTGTACCCGTACCAGACCGCGTTCGGCGCTCCGGTGTTCGGCACCGATGAGTCCGGCAGCTACGACCCGACCGACCTGCAGCTCGGCAGCGAGGGCGGCTTCGCCTTCGCCACGTGGCTCGGCGCGCAGGGTGCGGCCGGCAACTTCAACACCGACATCGACGGTGAGATCGCCAAGCAGCAGTTCCTCGACGGCACCGCAGCCTTCTGGCTGACCGGTCCGTGGAACGTCGGTGCAGCCGAGGACGGCGGCATCAACGTGGCGATCGACCCGATCCCCAGCCCGACCGCTGAGGTGGCATCGCCGTTCGCCGGCGTGAAGGGCTTCTTCGTCAGCGCCGAGTCGAAGAACAAGGTCGCAGCGAACGACTTCCTGGTGAACTACATCGGCACCGAGGACGTCCAGCTCGAGCTGTTCGAGACCGGCAACATCCTCCCGGCTCTGACGGCAGCAGCGGATGCCGCGGCATCCGACCCGATCATCGCCGGTTTCCAGACCGTCGGCGAGGACGCCGTCCCGATGCCCGCCATCCCGGCCATGGGCTCGGTGTGGGAGTACTGGGGTGTCGCAGAAGCAGCGATCATCAACGGCGAGGACCCGACCGCGACGTGGCAGAAGCTCGTCGACGACGTCACCGCCGCCATCAAGTAACGAAGTGCAATCCCGTCGGGGCGGACCACGCGTCCGCCCCGACGGCTTCACCACGGGGAAGACATGACTGACACCGTCGAGGTCGACGAGGCGGCAACGCCGCCGACAAAACGCCAGCGCCAGGCCGCGCAGATCGCCGAGGCCGCATCCGGAAGCATCGGCTGGGTGCTGCTGAAGATCCTGCTGCTCGCGATCGTGGACGCCGTCGCACTGTACGCCGTCTTCGTGCTCTTCACGCACCAGGAGTGGCTGGTGCTCGCCATCGTCGTCGCTGTCACGGTGCTGGTCAACTACATCTACTTCTCGCGCAAGCGGGTCCCGGCGAAGTACCTCACACCAGGCATCATCTTCCTGGTCGTGTTCCAGGTGTTCACACTGCTGTACACCGGGTACATCGGCTTCACCAACTACGGCACAGGGCACAACGGCAACAAGGACCAGGCGATCTCGTCCCTGCTGGCCTCCGCGCAGGAGCGCGTCGAGGACTCGCCCACCTACCCGGTCACGGTCGTCGAGCAGTTCGGCGCCCTCGGTCTGCTGGTCACCGACCCCGAGAGCGGAGACGCCTCGGTCGGCACGGCGGAGCAGCCCCTTCACGAGGTTGACGCGACCATGGAGGGCGACAAGGCCGTCGCGGTCGACGGCTGGACCACGCTGACGTTCGCGGATGTGCTGTCGCGCTCCGAGCAGATCGAGCAGCTGTCGGTGCAGTTCAGCGAGGACCCCAACGACGGTGCGATCCGCACACCGGACGGGCAGAGCGGCTACCTGTACATCTCGACACTCGAATACGACGAGGCCTCCGATGCGATCGTCGACACGCAGACCGGCGAGGTCTACTCCGACATCGGCACCGGCGCCTTCACCGCCGAGGACGGCACCGAACTGCTGCCCGGCTGGCAGATCACGGTCGGCTTCGACAACTTCGTCCGCGCCGTCACCGACGAGGCGATCCGCGGACCGCTCATCTCGGTCACGATCTGGACGTTCGCGTTCGCGCTGATCTCGGTGGCGACGACGTTCTTCCTCGGCCTGCTGCTCGCTCTGGTGTTCAACAACACCCGGATGCGGTTCCGCAACGGCTACCGGATCATCCTGATCCTGCCGTACGCGTTCCCCGCGTTCCTGTCGGCGCTGGTGTGGGCCGGCATGATGAACGAGAGCTTCGGCTTCATCAACCAGGTGCTGCTCGGCGGCGCCGAGATCCCGTGGCTGACGGATCCGACCCTCGCCAAGGTGTCGGTGCTGCTGGTGAACCTCTGGCTCGGCTTCCCCTACATGTTCCTGGTGTGCATGGGGGCGTTGCAGGGCATCCCGGAGGACGTCAACGAAGCCGCCGTGATGGACGGCGCGAATCCGTGGCAGGTCTTCCGCCGCATCAAGCTGCCGCTGCTGCTCGTGACGGTGGCGCCGCTGCTGATCTCGTCGTTCGCGTTCAACTTCAACAACTTCAACCTCATCTACATGCTCACCAACGGCGGGCCGCGCTTCAGCGACGTGTCGATCCCGGTCGGGCACACCGACATCCTGATCTCGATGGTCTACAAGGTGGCCTTCACCGGGCAGACGCGCGACTACGGCCTCGCGTCGGCGTTCACCATCCTGATCTTCATCGTGGTGGCGACGATCTCGATCGTCAGCTTCCGCAAGACCAAGGCACTCGAGGAGCTGAACTGAGATGAGCACTGACATCGCCTCGCGTCGCCGGCGCAGCTTCGGAGCCTGGTTCGCGGACACCGGATGGCGCCACGTCGTGGCCATCGTGGTGAGCGCGTTCGCCCTGTTCCCGCTGCTGTACGTGTTCTCGGCATCCCTGAACCCGAACGGCACCCTGACGGGGTCCAACCAGCTGTTCTCCGCGATCGGCATCGACAGCTACGTGCGCATCCTGACGGATCCGCAGAACCCGTACCCGCAGTGGTTCATGAACACCCTGCTCATCGCGGTCGTCACCGGTCTCGTCACCGTCTTCATCGGTGCGTGCGCCGCATATGCCTTCTCGCGCATGCGCTTCGCCGGACGACGGGTCGGGCTCGTCACCATCGTCGTCGTGCAGATGTTCCCGCAGCTGCTCGCCGTGGTCGCGATCTTCCTGCTGATGTCGACGCTGGGGGACTGGTTCCCCGCGATCGGCCTCAACACGCACACGGGCCTGATCCTCGTGTACCTCGGCGGCGCGCTCGGAGTGAACACCTACCTCATGTACGGGTTCTTCAACACGATCCCCAAGGAGCTCGACGAGGCGGCCCGCATCGACGGCGCCGGTCACGCCCGTATCTTCTTCACGATGATCCTGCCGCTGGTTGCGCCCATCCTCGCCGTCGTCGCTCTGCTGTCGTTCATCGGAACCGTCAACGAGTACGTGATCGCGAGCGTCATCCTGATCGATCCAGAGCAGCAGACTCTGGTCGTCGGCCTCACTAAGCTCGTCTCGAACCCGCGATACGCGGACTGGTCGGCTTTCTCGGCAGGTGCGGTCATGGCCGCGATCCCGGTGATGGTCCTGTTCCTGTTCCTGCAGAAGTACATCGTGGGCGGTCTGACCGCCGGAGCCACGAAGGGCTGAGCATGCTGCCGCACCACGACGGGTCCCCGCTGTTCGTCTCGAACGATGCTCCGGTGCTCGGAGAGGTGGTGACGGTCCGGCTGCGGGTTCCGGTCGGATTCGGCCCGCTGGATGCTGTGCGCACCCGCTCCAATCCCGACCACGAGCCGGAGTGGACGGATGCCGTCAGACTCGGCGTCTCGGACGGCTGGGAGTGGTGGGAGGCGCCGATCACGGTGCGCAACCCGCGGCACGGGTACCGCTTCGTGCTGCTGCATGCCGACGGTGGCATCCAATGGCTCAACCAGACGGGCCTGCATCGGATCGAAACGCGTGACGACGACGACTTCGCCCTCGTCGCGCATCCCGCGCCGCCGGCGTGGCTGCACGAGAGCGTCATGTATCAGGTGTTCCCCGACCGGTTCGCCCGGTCGGGGCAGGCCGACGAGCACGAGGCGCCAGACTGGGCGATCCCGGCATCCTGGGATGATCCGGTCGACCCGGTGTCGCCGGGCCGCGGTGGACAGTTCTACGGCGGCGACCTCCCGGGGATCACCGAGCACCTCGATCACCTGGTGTCGTTGGGCGTGAACCTGCTGTACCTGACGCCGATCTTCCC
Organism: Microbacterium sp. STRO-1N; assembly: GCF_057748015.1. The sequence continues at coordinate 3,067,001 of NZ_CM173234.1, read as the reverse complement.
TGCGGCGTCGAACCACCGCTACGACGCGTCCAGCTTCGACCGGATCGACCCGCTGCTGGGCGGCGAAGCCGCCTACATCGAGCTGATCGAAGCCGCGCACGCCCGCGGCATCCGTGTCATCGGCGATCTCACCAGCAACCATTCCGGCGACCGGCACGAGTGGTTCCGTGCGGCGTACGGACACCCCGGCGCGCCCGAGCAGGAGTACTACTACTTCACGGATGCCGAGAACACCGCCTACGAGTCCTGGCTGGGGCACAGCTCGCTGCCGAAGTTCGACTGGTCCAGTCCAGAGCTGCGCGAGCGGTTCGTGACAGGTGAGGACTCGATCGTCGCGAAGTGGCTGAAGCCGCCGTTCGGGATCGACGGCTGGCGCATCGACGTGGCGAACATGACGGGTCGCCTCGGCGCTGTCGACCTGAACGCCGAGGTGCGCGGGCTCTTCGCCGAGACCGTGCGACGCGTGAACCCTGATGCGATCCTGCTGGGCGAGTCGACGAACGACGCCGCGAGCGATCTGCAGGGCGATGGATGGCACGGGGCGATGACCTACCCGTCGTTCACGCGTCCGCTTTGGGGCTGGCTGAGCGCGCCGTCCGGTATTCCGTATGCGGAATGGGATGGCACGGTCACGACCGAACCCTGGTTCTTCACGCAGCCGTTGGGCGGGATTCCGCGGTACACGGCGCGTGATTTCGTGGATGCCGCGACGCGGTTCACGGCGGGGATGCCGTGGCGGGTGCGGCTGGGGAACATGCAGCCGCTCGATACCCACGACACGGCGCGGTTCGCCACGAACGCGGCACCAGGAACCGTGCCGGTCGCGGTGGGCTTGTCGATGACGCTCCCAGGAGTTCCGGTGGTGTTCGCCGGCGACGAGTTCGGGCTCACCGGTGCGGATGGTGAATCGAGCCGCACGCCGATGCCATGGGGGAGCGAGGGCGATCCGGTCGTCGCCGAGCGCCTCGAGCTGTACCGGTCGCTCGTCGCGCTGCGCCGAGAGCACCCCGTGCTCGCGACCGGCGGTCTGCGGTGGCTGCACGTCGACGATGAGACGATCGTGTTCGTGCGGGAGTCGGCGGAGGAATCCGTGCTCGTCCTCGCGACGCGCGGGGGAGCGGACGTCAAGCTCCCCGCCGGTGCTGTCGTGGTCGCCGGCGCCGAGGCGCTGTTCGGCGATGCGACGCTGGCCTCGGCATCCGATGGTGCGGTGCTGCTGGCCGTCGATGGCCCGGCCTTCGCCGCGTGGAGTCTTCCGGGCGTGCGGGTGCCGTAGCCCTGCCGAATCCGGACCCGCGGGTTCGGCATGTCCGACTAGGTGCGGCCATAGGCGCGATGACCCGCACGAAGCCGGACACCCCGGTATGGCATGTCCGGGTTGCGGCGGGTGGATGCCGGGAGCACCCGCACGAACCCGGACACGCACCGCACGCACCGGGCGCACGGCGTTTCGCCCCACCAGCCGGACGGGCCGGTCGTACTCTCAGCACATGGCGGCACGCGTGGGAGGGCGCAACCGGGCGATCAGCTGGATCGTCGGCCTTCTGTGCGCCGGCGTCGTCGGCGCGCTGCTGTGGTTCGCGGTCCCGGCAGGGCCCGCAGTGATCGAGATGGTCGGCAGCAGCCTGCGCCAGCTCGCGCCCTGACCTGTCGACACGTCGGCACGCCTCCCGGAGCGCCTGGGCGAGCGGCGATACCCTCGCAGTGCACATATCCGACGAGAGGCGCCCCCATGAGTGACCCCGAGGTTCCCCAGCCCGAGAAGCCGACTGACGTGAACGACGTCGTCGACAGCGCCAAGGCCGGTCTCGAAGAGGCTGCCGCGGCCGGTGCCGACGTCCCCGCGGCGACGAATGAGCCCGCCGACTCCGCCGACTCCGCCGACTCCGAGCCCGCCGCCGAAGCCCCCGCCGTCGACCCCGACCTCGCCGCCTTCGAAGAGATGGAGCAGGCGCACCCCGGGACGTTCACGAGCCTCCCCGAAGGCACCCCGGCAGCCCCGGACGGCATCGCCGGCGGAGAGACGCCGACGGTCGCGACTCCGACCCCGGCCGACGACAACAACGACAACAACGACAACAAGGACAACGACGACGACCTCAAGGCCGCCGAGATCGCCGCGGCTGCTGCCGCCGGCGCGGCCATCAACGAGCGTTCGAACATCGTCGCCGAGGAGCCCACGTCGGTCACCTCCGTCTACGACGAGCCGAGGGATGCCGAGACGCACGTCCTGCCATCAGAGCCGGTCGTCGCCGCTGCCGCAGCCCCGGCCGCCCTGCAGCCGATCTTCGTCCAGGCCCCGGAGCCGCCCCGTGACCGCGGCAACCGCGGCACCGCCGGACTCATCGGGCTGCTCGCCACGCTCGTGTTCGCGGTGCTGTACCTCGGCGTCGTGCTCGCGGTCGGCGCGATCAACGGCGACGTCATCGCGGAGGAGATCGGCGACGCCGCGCTCGCGCCGCTGACGACATGGGGCTTCTGGACGCCGGTCGTCATCTTCTTCATCTCGTTCTGGCTGCTGGGCGCGATCATCAACCGCGGACGCTGGGGCCTGTGGGTCATCTTCGGCCTGCTGGTCGGTGTCGCGACCTACTTCGGCTTCATCCTCGGTCAGCTGTTCGAGGCGCCGTTCTGGATGATCACGGCCGCTCAGGGCGCCGAGCTCGTCAACGAACAGTTGTTCTCGCCGCTCGCGATCGCGGCGTTCGTCCTCGGACGCGAGCTCACCATCTGGTTCGGCGCATGGGTGGCCCGCAGCGGCGCCCGCAAGGCCGAGCTGAACGCCGAGGCGCAGCGCGAGTACGAGCGCACGCTCGAGGCCGGCCCGACCCTTCCGAGGTAGGCCACGAACACCTCCACGCCGAACCCCCGCGGGCCCGAGTCCGCGGGGGTTTCGGCCGTCCTGGCGCTGGTGCTCTCGACGGTCAGCTTCTTCGCGCTGGCGATTGTCGGTCTCGGTGCGGTGAGCTTCGCGATGGATGCCGACATCATCGGCGTTCCAGGGCTCGGCCAGGGGCCGGGCGTGATCGGGATGGCAACCGCCGTCGCCGTGTTCGCCGGCGTCGAATGGGCGGCGGTGCGCCTGGCTCGCCCGGTCTATCGATCGGTGTGGGTGACGTCCCTGACGACGGCCCTCGCGCACCTGCTCGTCGTGGCGATCGGTGCACTCATCGCAACCGGTGACCCCGTGAAAGCGCTGGCCGCCGCGGGAGACCTCGTCACGGGCGGGGCGAGCCTGGTCATCCTGCTGGCCGCGGCGATCGCCGCGTGGGGCGGCGTGGCACTGCGGCGGACGCGTGCTCAGCATCCGACCTGGCCGTGGGAGCGCGACGACGAGTAGTCGCCGTACGACGGGAATCACCCGATTCCCCCCGCGATCGCCGTACCCTGTAATCGTGGAGCGCTCGCTGGAGACGCAGGTCGACCAGGCCGTCGAGGCCTGGCTGCGCTGGGTGCCGCGCTGGGAGCCGGCCACCCACCGCGGACGCGTCGCGCCGTGCCGGCGCTGCCTCGGTTCGCCGATCCTGTCCGCGGTCGGCATCGGCGGCGATGTGCCGCACGGCGTGCAGCACGGACTCTCCACCCGCATCAAGACGATCGTCGACCACGCGGTCGCCGACTACACGGCCCACAACCTGCCGATGCTGCAGCGCGAGCTCGACCAGCAGGCGGTCCGCAACCGCGCCCGCAGCTACCGTCCCAGCGAGGACCTCGCGCCGGAATTCGAGGGGATGCCGCTGGATCCCGAACCCGTGCCAGGGGCGCCGTTCCTGTTCACGATCGCCGGGATGGCCGATGAGGAGAGCTCCGAGCTGCCTCCGCTTCCGCCGCTGAGCGACGAGGCCAAGGCCGCGCTGCGTCAGGAGGTCACCCTCGCCGACGAGTACGCCAACATGGTGGGCCGGGAGATCTGCGGCATCCTGCTCCGGCACCGGCTGTCGGTGCAGGCGGCCATCTCGCAGTACGTCGAACCGCAGATCGAGGCGATGCTCGAAGAGCTCACCCGGTCGCTGGACGCCCCGTTCGACCCAGACGCCGGGTAGCGCCCATTTGACCCGGTATGTGACGCGGCATTACACTTGATCAGGTGTGTGCACGTCTCGGCGTGCCTGCACACGGGCGCCGGTCCGATACCGGTCTGCCCCCACGGCATACCCATCACGCAAAAAGCACGTCGATTCCGGCGTGCTGGTGGGTCTGATGTGAATCCATCGCGCTGTCACCGTGCAGCACAACTAGGAGAGAACGTGCCAACCATTCAGCAGTTGGTTCGCAAGGGTCGTTCGCCCAAGGTCACCAAGACCAAGGCGCCCGCCCTGAAGTCGAACCCGCAGCAGGCCGGGGTATGCACCCGCGTCTACACCACCACCCCGAAGAAGCCGAACTCGGCGATGCGCAAGGTCGCTCGTGTGAAGCTCCGCAACGGCACCGAGGTCACCGCGTACATCCCCGGTGAGGGCCACAACCTGCAGGAGCACTCCCTCGTGCTCGTCCGCGGCGGTCGTGTTAAGGACCTCCCCGGTGTGCGTTACAAGATCGTCCGCGGCGCCCTGGACACCCAGGCAGTCAAGAACCGTAAGCAGGCTCGTTCCCGCTACGGCGCGAAGAAGGGTTGAGTTAGATGCCTCGTAAGGGTCCAGCCCCCAAGCGCCCCGTCGTCAACGACCCGGTATACGGCGCGCCGATCGTCACGTCGCTCGTGAACAAGATCCTCGTCGACGGCAAGAAGTCGCTCGCCGAGTCGATCGTGTACGGCGCCCTCGCCGGCGTCCACGCCAAGAACGGCGAGGACGCTGTCGCCACTCTCAAGAAGGCGCTCGACAACGTGCGCCCCACCCTCGAGGTCCGCAGCCGCCGCGTCGGTGGCTCGACCTACCAGGTTCCGGTCGAAGTCAAGCCGCACCGCGCGAACACCCTCGCGCTGCGCTGGCTCGTCAGCTACGCGAAGGGTCGTCGTGAGAAGACGATGACCGAGCGTCTGCAGAACGAGATCCTGGACGCCTCGAACGGTCTCGGTGCCGCGGTCAAGCGCCGTGAGGACACGCACAAGATGGCCGAGTCGAACCGCGCGTTCGCTCACTACCGCTGGTAACAGCCCCGCTCGCCTCCGGCATCCGCGAAAACGGATGCCGGAGGCGGGCACCCTCCCTCTCCTCGCAGAATTCCTGCAAGTCAGAACTGCAAGAAAGATAAGGACACTCCTGTGGCACAAGACGTGCTCACCGACCTGAGCAAGGTCCGCAACATCGGCATCATGGCGCACATCGATGCCGGCAAGACCACCACCACCGAGCGCATCCTGTTCTACACGGGCGTCAACCACAAGCTGGGCGAGACCCACGACGGCGCCTCGACCACCGACTGGATGGAGCAGGAGAAGGAGCGCGGCATCACGATCACGTCTGCCGCCGTGACCTGCTTCTGGAACAACAACCAGATCAACATCATCGACACCCCCGGTCACGTGGACTTCACGGTCGAGGTGGAGCGTTCGCTCCGCGTCCTCGACGGTGCTGTCGCCGTCTTCGACGGCAAGGAGGGCGTCGAGCCCCAGTCCGAGACCGTGTGGCGTCAGGCCGACAAGTACAACGTCCCCCGCATCTGCTTCGTCAACAAGATGGACAAGCTGGGCGCGGACTTCTACTTCACGGTCGACACCATCGTCAACCGCCTCGGCGCGAAGCCGCTGGTCATCCAGCTGCCGATCGGTGCCGAGAACGACTTCGTCGGCGTCATCGACCTGGTCGAGATGCGTGCACTGGTCTGGCCCGGCGATGCCAAGGGCGACGTGACCATGGGCGCCTCGTACGAGATCCAGGAGATCCCGGCAGACCTCAAGGACAAGGCCGACGAGTACCGTCAGACCTTGCTCGAGACCGTCGCCGAGACCGACGACGTGCTGCTGGAGAAGTTCTTCGGTGGCGAGGAGCTCACGGTCGCCGAGATCAAGGGCGCGATCCGCAAGCTCGTGGTCGCCAGCGAGATCTACCCGGTCCTGTGCGGTTCCGCGTTCAAGAACCGTGGCGTTCAGCCGATGCTGGATGCCGTTGTCGACTACCTCCCCAACCCCCTCGACGTCGGTGCCATCGAGGCGCACGACCCGAAGGACGAGGAGAAGATCATCGAGCGTCACCCCGACGCGAAGGACCCGTTCTCGGCCCTCGCGTTCAAGGTCGCCGTGCACCCGTTCTTCGGTCGCCTCACCTACGTGCGCGTCTACTCGGGCCACCTGGACTCCGGCTCCGCGGTCACCAACTCGACCAAGGGCAAGAAGGAGCGCATCGGGAAGATCTTCCAGATGCACGCCAACAAGGAGAACCCGGTCGACTCGCTGACCGCCGGCAACATCTACGCCGTCATCGGCCTGAAGGACACCACCACCGGTGACACCCTGGCCGACATCGCGGCCCCGGTCGTCCTCGAGTCGATGACGTTCCCGGAGCCGGTGATCGAGGTCGCGATCGAGCCGAAGACGAAGGCCGACCAGGAGAAGCTGGGTGTCGCCATCCAGAAGCTCGCTGAAGAGGACCCGACCTTCCGCACGGAGCTCAACCCCGAGACCGGTCAGACGACCATCAAGGGCATGGGCGAGCTGCACCTGGACATCCTCGTCGACCGCATGAAGCGCGAGTTCCGCGTCGAGGCGAACGTCGGCAAGCCCCAGGTGGCGTACCGCGAGACGATCAAGAAGGCCGTCGAGAAGTACGACTACACGCACAAGAAGCAGACCGGTGGTTCGGGTCAGTTCGCGAAGATCCAGTTCTCGATCGAGCCCCTCGACCTCGACGCCGAGAAGACGTACGAGTTCGAGAACAAGGTCACCGGTGGTCGTATCCCGCGCGAGTACATCTCGCCGGTCGACCAGGGCTTCCAGGACGCCATGGCAGCCGGTGCACTCGCCGGTTACCCCATGGTGGGCGTGAAGGCGATCCTGCTCGATGGTGCATCGCACGACGTCGACTCCTCGGAGATGGCGTTCAAGATCGCCGGTTCCATGGGCTTCAAGGAGGCCATGCGCCGCGCGAACCCCGTGCTGCTCGAGCCGCTGATGGCCGTCGAGGTCCGTACTCCTGAGGAGTACATGGGCGACGTCATCGGCGACCTGAACTCGCGTCGTGGTCAGATCCAGTCGATGGAGGATGCCGCGGGCGTGAAGGTCGTGCGTGCTCAGGTTCCGCTGTCCGAGATGTTCGGCTACATCGGCGACCTGCGCTCGAAGACCTCTGGTCGCGCCGTCTACTCGATGGAGTTCCACTCCTACGCCGAGGTCCCGCGGGCCGTGGCGGACGAGATCGTCCAGAAGACCAAGGGCGAATAAGCCCTTGTCCGGGGCGGCTTCGGCCGCCCCGGACAACACACAACTTCATAAAGCTCTCTCTACTAAACTGAGAATCAAACCCCGTAGGGAACCGGTCACAATCCAGTGCCCGACAACCCCTACACGAACGTCCTGAGGAGGACCCAGTGGCCAAGGCCAAGTTCGAGCGGACCAAGCCGCACGTGAACATCGGAACGATCGGTCACGTCGACCACGGCAAGACCACGCTCACCGCAGCGATCTCGAAGGTTCTTGCCGACAAGTACCCGTCGGCGACCAACGTTCAGCGCGACTTCGCGTCGATCGACTCCGCTCCCGAAGAGCGTCAGCGCGGTATCACGATCAACATCTCGCACGTCGAGTACGAGACGCCGAAGCGCCACTACGCGCACGTCGACGCCCCGGGTCACGCTGACTACATCAAGAACATGATCACCGGTGCCGCTCAGATGGACGGCGCGATCCTCGTGGTCGCCGCGACCGACGGTCCGATGGCTCAGACGCGTGAGCACGTTCTGCTCGCCAAGCAGGTCGGCGTGCCGTACCTGCTCGTCGCGCTGAACAAGAGCGACATGGTCGACGACGAGGAGATCCTGGAGCTCGTCGAGCTCGAGGTCTCCGAGCTGCTCGCCTCGCAGGGCTTCGCTGAGGACGCTCCTGTCGTTCGCGTCTCGGGCCTGAAGGCTCTCGAGGGCGACGAGAAGTGGGTCCAGTCGATCCTCGACCTCATGGAGGCCGTCGACGCGAACGTTCCCGACCCGGTGCGCGACAAGGACAAGCCGTTCCTGATGCCCGTCGAGGATGTCTTCACGATCACCGGTCGTGGAACCGTCGTCACGGGTCGCGCCGAGCGTGGCACGCTGGCCATCAACTCCGAGGTCGAGATCGTCGGCATCCGCCCGACGCAGAAGACCACCGTCACGGGTATCGAGATGTTCCACAAGCAGCTCGACGAGGCGTGGGCCGGCGAGAACTGCGGTCTGCTGCTCCGTGGCCTCAAGCGTGAGGACGTCGAGCGCGGCCAGGTCGTCGTCAAGCCGGGTTCGGTTACGCCGCACACCGACTTCGAGGGCACCGCGTACATCCTGTCCAAGGACGAGGGTGGGCGTCACAACCCGTTCTACACGAACTACCGCCCGCAGTTCTACTTCCGTACCACCGACGTCACCGGCGTCATCACGCTGCCCGAGGGCACCGAGATGGTCATGCCCGGCGACACCACTGACATGACGGTCGCGCTGATCCAGCCGATCGCCATGGAAGAGGGCCTCGGCTTCGCCATCCGTGAGGGTGGACGCACCGTGGGTGCCGGTACGGTCACGAAGATCATCAAGTAAGTACTTCTTACTTCTCAGCGGGGTCGGGCCTTCGGGTCCGGCCCCGCTGTCGTTTGCCCGGGGGATTCTCGGGATGCTGTCGATACCCTTGGCTTCCGACCATCAAGGGAGCCCCATGAGCGAGATCTACGTCGGCCCACCGCCGCCGCGCAGCTACGCGCGCCTCTGGGTCTCGACCCTGCTGCTCATCATCTACACGGCGTTCGTGCTGCTGGTGACGATGTGGCCGAGTCCGCAGGACCTCGAGTTCGACAGCATCGCCTCGCGCGTGCTGCGGGCGCTGCACAACCTCGGCATCCCCGAGACGTTCGGCTACGACAAGCTCGAGTTCGCCGCGAACATCGCCATGTTCGTCCCGCTCGGGTTCCTGCTCGGCCTGGCGCTGGCGCGCAAGGCGTGGTGGGTCGCCCTGTTCCTGCTGCCGGCGTTCTCGGCCGGCATCGAGCTCACGCAGGGCTTCGCTCTGGAGAGCCGCGTTTCGACGTTCTACGACGTCATGGCGAACTCGATCGGCGGGTTCCTCGGCCTGCTGCTCGCGATGATCATCCGCGCGATGATCCACGTGCGCGACCGGACGATGATCGAGCGCGAGCTCTGGGAGCGCCGTCGCGCTGCCGCCGAGCTGCAGCGTCAGAACTCGGCACGGGCCGCGGCACGCAAGCCGCAGCCGGCTCGGGCGTGGTCTGCCCAGCCGGAGCCGGTCTACGTCGAGCCCGACCCCGTCACGCGGGTGCTGGATGCCGACTTCTGGGCTTCGCCGGATGCCCCGACGCAGCGGATCTCGGTGTGAGTCCGGATGCCGTGAAATCTGTGCTGTGAGATGACCGTTCGTGCCCGTTAACGCGGGTAGCATTCGCGTAAGTACCTCGATCAACCGGAACTCGACGACGGAAGGAGCGATCATGACCCGACGCTTCCGAAACCGCAATCCGCGTCGCACACTGACCGCGCGCGTCGCCTCCCTCGCGGGCGCGGCCGGTCTTGCGGTTCTGGGTCTTGTGTGGGTCGCGCCGGCGGCACATGCCGAGGTCACGGTCGCATCGGATGCTTCCCTGACCGCGCAGTGCGCTGCCGACGGATTCGAGGTCGTGCTCGATGGCACGGTGACGTTGGATGCCGGCGACTCCGCCACGTCGTACCTTCGTGTCGATGGTGTGGCCGTCGGCCAGCCCGACGGCCTGGTCTCCGAGATCGATGACTTCCTGATCGACGTCGTGACGCCGACCATCGCGTTCGCGGATGGTGAGACGCACCTGGTCGAGTGGATCGTCGACGGCGTCGTCGCGACTGCGGGGGAGTTCTCGGCCGCTGATTCATGCGCGGACGACGGCGAACCGACCACAGGCCCAGCCGAAGGAGGCGTCGTCTTCAGCGATGCCGTCTGCACGGCCGATGGCACCGCCACGGCGACTGCGACGGTGCGCTTCGGTGCGGACGCGCCGGAGGACGCGACGGCCGAGGTGACGATCATCAACGCCGATGCGCACGAGACGCTCTTGGCCGAGATGGATGCCGAGCGTCAGGCCGTGGTCGAGTTCACGATTCCGGCTGAAGGACCGACGGTGGTGTCGGTGGTCGAACGACATGGCGAACTGACCAAGCCGCTCGGCGAGCGGACCTACGATTACGCCGTCGACTGCGCGGTGGTCACGCCGACTCCGACACCGACCCCGACTCGGACCGAGGAACCGACTCCGACGCCCGAGCCGACGGAGACTCCGGAGCCGTCCGAGTCCCCAGCGCCGACTGAGGCACCAGAACCAGTCGAAACTCAGGGACCCACGTCGGCCCCGGAGCCTACGGAAGAACCGGCCGCTCCGGTGGTCACCGTCTCGAGCACCTCGGTGCCGGCCGGCGGCAGCGTGACGGTCAAGGCGAGCGGATTCGCCGCGGGGGAGGAACTCGAGCTCTGGTTGCACTCCGAGCCGTGGAAGCTGACGGATGCCACGGCGGATGCCAACGGTGCGATCTCGCTGCCGGTGGGCATCGCGGGTGGCACCGATCTCGGTGAGCACCGGATCGAGGTGCGCGGCACGACCAGCGGATCGGCTTACGCCGACATCCTCGTGACCGACGACTTGGCGATCACAGGAATCGACACCGCATTCGCATCGGGTGCCGCAACTACCGGCATCGTGCTCGTGCTCGGCGGTCTTTCGGTCTTCCTTCTGGGGCGCCACGCGCGGAAGGCGGCGGAGGCGTAGCAGCGAGGCTCATGGTCGCGGCGACGCATCCTGAGTCCCGGGGACGTTCGGCACGACCGAATCAAGACATGGTGGCATTCTGATCCTGCTGCCGGTATCGAGTTCGCGGCAGGGCTACGCTCTGGAAAGCCGCGTCTTGACGGTCTGCGTCGTCAAAGCGAGCTCGATCGGCGGGTTCCTCGGTCTGTTGCTCGCGATGATCATCTGCGCGATGATCCACGTGTGCGACCGGACGATGATCGAGCGTGAGCTGTGGGAGCGGCGCCGCACGGCCGCCGAGCCGCAGCGTCAGAACGCGGTGCGGGCTGCGGCACGCAAGCCGCAGCCGGTTCAGGCGTGGTCTGCACAGCCGAAGCCGGTCTACGTCGAGCCCGACCCCGTTACGCGGGTACTCGATGCCGACTTCTAGGCTTCGCTGGATGCCCCGACGCAGCAGGATCTCGGTCTGAGCCTCGGGCTAGGGGATCCTCCGGGCGGGCGTGAGAGTGCCGTGAGGCGTACCCGGGTTCCCGGTGACCGACAAGCCGAGTTCGCTTTCGTGGTCCGTCTCCGACGGCAGCTACTTGGGTAAGGTGAGCGATGGGCGTCCTTGTGTAGTCGTCCTGGACGCCAGCAACCGTCGGGTACGTGGACGCATCATCAGCGACAACTTGCACACCGACTGCGTCGAGACTGAGTTGCGTCAGGCAGTCACCCTCGCGCAAGGCCTAACCGAGGAAACTGCCTCTCACGCGGCCGGGGCAACCACGGTGCACCGGTGCGAGATCCACGAAGGCTGTACAGGAGCTCGGCGCGCTTCGAACGATGGGGGCTCAGATGTCTGCTAGGTACAAGTCGGCTGCGAAATAGCCCCGGGCCCTTCCTGCATTCGGGTCAAGCGCAGGGGCAGGAGTCATACACGATCGAGCTCTGAACGCATTGTAAGCCCCTGTCCGGCGGGCCGCGACGAGGCGGATGACTGGGACGCTCCATCGGTGGAACCTCGTTCTGTCGCCACGCTCTCCCGCCCCGCTAGCACCCGGTCACTCGCAAGTCGAAGCAAGACAAATGCCGCGCGTCAAACCCGCCGCGAACGAAGGTATCGTGATGCACATCGAGATCTACTGGCGGATGGGCAACGTGTGAACCCCCATCGTCTTAGAGATACGGCAGGCGAAAGGTCAGGAGTAGACGTGAACACGAGAACATCAAATGGGCTGGACCAGGTCGCGCAGCTTCTTGACTCGCATTCGACCTCAGACGCGCGGCGCGTAGCTTTGGAAACCGGTGTCGAGTCTGGTCTTACCTACTTACGTCTTGCCCGCTCTTTGGTCGCAAATGGGCGCTCCTTGGCGGAAGCGGCAAAATTCTATATGTTTGCTTGGCATATGAAGCGTGGAAACTTCAATCTCGAAGATATGATCACGTTTTGCAAGTGCATCACGGACTCTGACGTTGCGCTGTCAGATTTACACGTAGTCAAGAGTTCATTCTTCCGCCGGCTAGGTTCAAGTAATCTGCCGCTTGAGAAGAAATCTGAGCTTCAAATCAGAATGTACGGTGCTGTCGACGACTTTACTGAAAATGACAGCTCGTTAGATGCACTGGACCTCAGTGAGGGCAAGTTCGTCCCGTCTGCTATCTACGTGCGAGATCTCGCATACATTTTGCTTCGGACCAAGCGATACGACAAGTTGGATAATCTGCTCGATGCCTACGGGAGTTTCATTCGCCCGAAGGAAAAGAAGGATTTTGCGCTATCTAGCCAAGCTTATCGCAATGCCGACATCCGTATAATGAGGGAGAAATTCGGCTACCGCGCTACATACTTCAAGCTTGAAAGGGCTAAGGCTCTTGTGGTGACGTTTGGATACAGTGGAACCGGCAAGAGATCCCCTGCATACGCCGCAAGCTTCTTGCTCTCGAACGGTTTCGACGTGTTGTATATTGCTCAGGCCGAGGGTAGCGGCTATCAGTATCTCTCTGAAGACGATGTGCACACCCTGATCCAGGAGGTCGGTCTGGATCGAACCTATAGCGATATTTTCACGTATGGGTCAAGTTTAGGAGGTTATGCGGCGCTTTACTATGCGGGAGCGGCAAATGCAGTCGCCATCGCTGGTTCACCTCGCCACATCATGCACCCATCGTTCCGAACGACGAAATACCCGATTTTCGATGAGCGTCATTCTTCAATGGAAGCTATTCGAAAAACAACCAAGCCTGCATTCATCTTCAATGATCCAAACGAATCGATGGACGCGCGGGGAATGAGCATGATGTTTCTGCCGAATCTGCCGAATGCGGTGGTTATCGATTTTCCCGGCTATGGCCACCCTGTGACTTCGCGTATGGCAAAGAACCGGGAGTTGAAACCGCTCGTCTTGAGTATTTTGAACGGCACTCGCTGACGAGGCCGACGTTTCGTGAGGCAGGAGCATCACCCGCCGCCACACCATCCTGCGCCTGTCGAACCGGTCACGCTGGACCGGAATCGCGCTGACCGTGATCCACCGAACCCATCCGCTACACCCCGAGCGGCGGCCACCACCGGTCACGATGGCCATCACGATTCGAAAGTCCGCCCCGGACATTGATAGCGCGTCTAATTCGATCGACGGCTGACCGGGACGATGGTCGCTCGCATGGCAGGGAGGGCGAGGCTCCAGGGTATGAGTTGCCTCTGAGGCGCGCGGCTGTGTACTTGTCGAGCGATGCCCGGCACCGCGCTGCATCCGGCCCGGCACAGGACGCGATGCGGCGGGAGCGACCGCTTCCGTCGACAGCCCGGCGCCGACGAAGAGCCTGCTAGCATGAAACATCGCGTGTCGACGCGTCGAATTCCCCCAGAGTTAGGTCAACGGTGAAGTCTGTATTCTATTGGAGCCCGATTCTCGACTCAGTTACCGGCCAGTTCAAAGTCAAAGAGGTCCAGGAAGGGCTTCCCGCGTTCAACTTTGGTGACGTGCTCGGCATTGAGATCCTCAAACACGTTGCGCGCAAGCGATTCGCGTATGGGGCGATTAAGATTGCGGACATCTTCGTCACCGGAACCGTAGGTCAGTTGATCGAGATGCACGGTGGGGCTAAGGGAGGTGCCGTGATCGCGGGCATCGGCACGGACCCGACGCGTGAGACCAAGATCGACTGGCAGGCGACGTATGACGTTCGTATGGTTCGCGGGCCACTTACCCGCGAACTCTGGCGCCTGCCGAAGGAAATTCCGATGGGCGACCCCGGACTTCTCGCGAAGGAGGTCTATGGTGAGGTCGAAAAGCGCTACACAACGGGTCATGTTCGACATTTCAAAGATCGCACGCCGATTCCAGACCACGTCGCCAACGACCCCAATGCGATTGTAATCGAAGCAGCCGGTGCGCCCGCCGACGTTATTCCATTGATCGCTGCGTGTAACCAGATTTCCACAAGTTCACTTCATGGCGCCATTGTTGCCGATTCGTATGGAATTCCCTGGAATAGGCACGGCGCGCCTGTCGGTCTTGGGCGGAAGTGGGAAGACTACGCGCTCGCGCTGGAAGAGCGCGGGATCGAACGCCTCAAGTCCGACATCACGGATGTTCTGAGCGTGCTTTGACGATCTGATCATCGAGATAGGAGCACTGGTAACGTGAGGCATCCAATTCTCACTGTGGGAATAACGACTTATGAGCGCCCAGGGGCGCTCCAACGTGCTATTCGAAGCGTCCTGGAGCAGGAAGGGATTGACGCGGGGGCTGTGGAACTGATCGTCGTCGACGATGCTTCACAATCGGAACCCGCGGTGAAGTACCTCGAGTCGATTAAGGATCTCTCCAATGAATCGATCTCTGTTCGACTGCTTCGACACGCGGATGGAACGGGCGGACCTTCGGTCGGCCGGAACGAGATCATCGACGTTGCAACAGGTGATTACGTCTTGTTCCTCGACGACGACAACTCCATTTTCCCCGAAACCCTAAATCTAGTCGTGACGCACCTTTCCACGACTTCGGCTGACTGGGTTTCTTTGCGTCGACACCGCAATGGTAAATCCTTCTTTCGTTCTCCGGAATCGGTTAACGAGAATCTGACGCGCGCAGGTGCGTTGTGGACACTTCTGATAGCCGGCGCGTTTAAGAGGGTGGCGCTCTTGGAATCCGGAATCAGGTTCGATCCCGCCATATCGTATGGGGAGGACAATGAGTTCGTCCTTCAGTTTGTAACGCGCTTCACTCAATTCACGGCAATGTCAGATCGTGACTATCTCCTCGAGGGTGACCCGCTTTCTGGTGAGCTTCCCCATATTTCGCACCTTCGTCCCGGTGTTGAGTTTGTGCAGATCCTAGTTGCTCACGTCGGTCGCTTGTTTGGTATTATCGCCGACGCGGATCTGTCAGTTTCGGAAGCTGATGCCCTTGCTGCCATCATCCTCAATCGAGCCACCGGATCGTATAATCTACATCGCAAGATTGCTGGTCTTGCGGATGATGGCGTCGTTAGACAGTTCCTACTGCAGTGGTCGGCGGCGATCTCAGAGGTTTTGACAATGGAGCGCGCCGTTGAACTCGCCTCGAAACGGGAGCTCGATCGCGTCATGAGCGCTGTATTTTCCGCGAATGTCGAGGCGTTTCGAGAATCTGTGCGCTCTTTGGCGTGAGTCGCTACATCGGAGTTTGCCCGTCGCGGCTGAAGCGGCGTTCATGTCAGCCACACTTCTCTGGTGTAGGCGCCGTTGGTGCGGGTGTTTTCGGATCGTCCCATCTCAGAGGACCTCATGATCTTTCGACGTGACAGACAAACTAAAGACGCTATCCAGCGTGAGCTCGAGACTGAGTTGCGTGGACTGCTGAAGCCGCGAATCGGGATCACCGGGTCGTTTGGTCGCGGAAACTACGGTGATGAACTTTTTGTTCGGGTGTACGAACACTGGCTTGGGCAGTGGGCGGATCTCACTCTCCTGACTGGCCTTCATCGCCCGTGGTACTTCCGAAATATTCGCGCCACGCAGGCCGATCTGATGGATGCCGTGGTTCTTGGCGGGGGCGACCTACTCTGTCCTTACCGGGAGTGGATCGATCCGGACTTTATCAATCCCATGTACCTTCGGCGACCAGTCCACGTGGCTGGAATCGGTGTCGAGAATGACCGGCCGGAAGTGGAACCGTCGGTGGTTGAACGGTGGGCAAACTTTCTTACGCACCCAAGTGTGCGCTCGATTTCGGCTCGCGACCTCGGCTCGGCCGCGTGGATCACGGGGCACATCAACCCTCATGTGTCCGTGGCTTCACACCCTGACCTCGTCTGCGCTTTACCGTTGCCTCCCGTCGACCGCCGCGAGGACACGCCTATCCTCGGAATCGTTACGCGGTACGTCAGAGACCCCAAGGACTACCGTCAACTCGAGGAGATCGCAGCGGCGTTCATTAGGAAAGGGTGGCATGTTCGTCACATTATCGGTGGTGTCGAGGACCACGGCCGGCGTGATCTCAGGAACGCTGAGCAGCTCAGGGTGGATGGCAAGGAAACCTTTCACTCGAATCAGATCGATGACGTCACGCGCGCGCTCGGTGAGTGTACCCTCCTGTTGAGCATGAAGTTGCACACGACGATCGTCGCAACTATGTACGGTGTTCCGACCGTATCTATTCATCCCGTACCCAAGACTCGCGCCTTCATGGCGTCGATTGGACGGGAGGAGCTGGTTGTGGAACCAACCGATCCCCGATTGCTCACGATCCTTGAAGAGGGCGTTCCGGACGTGCCGATGGACAAGGTGGACGAGTTTCGAGCGCAGGCCGTCGCGTACCTCAAAGAACTCAGCCAGCGAATCTGGGATGACTATAGGAACGCTTCGGCCGCACGCCAGCACGTTCTTCCCGCGTCCGTGGCCTGGGGCGACTGAGACGAGTCATAGTCACGCATGCGTTCGTGAGCACGTGCCTGGCCTGGATACGATGGTGGTATGGATCTCCTTGTCGTCGGGTCGGGTTTCTTCGGCCTCACTATTGCCGAGCGTGCTGCGAATGCTGGTCGTAAGGTCACTGTCATCGATCGTCGTCATCACATCGGTGGGAATGCGTACAGTGAGGCGGAGCCGTCGACGGGGATCGAGGTGCACCGGTATGGGGCGCATCTGTTCCACACGTCGAATGCGACGGTGTGGGAGTACGTGAACCGGTTCACGTCGTTCACGGGTTATGTGCACCGGGTGTACACGAATCACAAGAGCGTGGTGTTCCCGATGCCGGTGAATCTGGGCACGATCAATCAGTTCTTCCAGGCGGCGTATTCGCCGGCTGAGGCGCGGGCGCTGGTGCGGGAGCAGGCGGGGGAGTTCGATGTCGCGACGGCGGCGAACTTCGAGGAGAAGGGCATCGCTCTGGTGGGGCGTCCGTTGTTCGAGGCGTTCTTCCGTGATTACACGGCGAAGCAGTGGCAGACGGACCCGCACAAGCTGTCGGGGGACATCATCAGCCGGTTGCCGGTGCGGTACACGTATGACAACCGGTACTTCAATGACACGTGGGAGGGGCTGCCCACGGACGGGTACACGGCGTGGTTGGAGCGGATGGCGGATCATCCGAACATCGAGGTGCGCCTGAATGTGGACTTCTTCGACGAGTCGCAGCCGTTGAACAAGAAGGCGATGGTCGGTCAGGTTCCGATCGTGTACACCGGCCCGGTGGATCGGTACTTCGAGTACACCGAGGGGGCGTTGAGCTGGCGGACGCTGGACTTCGAGGAGGAGGTCCTCGACATCGGTGATTTCCAGGGCACGAGTGTGATGAACTACCCGGACATGGACGTCCCGTTCACGCGGATCCACGAGTTCAAGCACTTCCACCCGGAGCGCAAGGACATCTTCGCGCAGGACCGCACCGTGATCATGCGGGAGTTCTCCCGGTTCGCCGAGCGCACCGACGAGCCGTACTACCCGGTGAACACCGCGGACGACCGTGCCGGGCTGCTCGCGTACCGTGAGCTCGCGAAGGGCGAGAAGGACGTGTACTTCGGCGGACGCCTGGGCACGTACCAGTACCTCGACATGCACATGGCCATCGGCTCGGCGCTGTCCATGTGGAACAACCAGCTCGCATGATCCGTCCGCTCTGGGGCGGAGCACATCGAACGAGGAAGAGCGACAAGCAGGCGCTGATCGTGGGCCCATACCGGGTGCACAACTTCGGCGATGACCTGATCGGCGCCGTGATCGCAAAGCACCTGCAGGCGCACGGGTATAGCGTCTCGATTCCCAGGCTCTCTGCTGATAATGCACGCTGGTTGGAAACACAGCACGCGGAGTCCTATGACGGGCTCTTCGAGGCCTCGGATCTGGTCGTACTCGGTGGTGGCGGCATCATGTCGGATACTGCGGGAGCCAAACCTGGGGCTTCCTATCTGGAGATCATCTCGCGGGCCGTAGCACAGGGGGCGCTGACGACTCAGCCTCTCGTGATCACCGGGGTCGGGGCGGGTCCATGGCTGCGCGACAAGTCGCGTCGTCTGGCGCTCGAGGTGTCGAAGATCGCACAGAGTGTCGGTGTTCGGGACATGGAGTCATACGAGCATTTGCGAGAGCTCGGCGTCGACGAGAGCAAGATCGTCGCAGGGGCTGATCTGGCACTTCTGACCTCGGATTATCTGCGGTTCCGGCGTCGTCGCGCTCGTGGACGAACGTTCGGGCTGCAATTCGACATCTCTCTCTTCGAGGATATGAAGGAGAACCCGAATCTTGGTGCGATCCAAGCCGCTGTGATCGGGTTCGCGAATGACAACGTGCGAAACGTCGTGCTCGTCAGCAATGGGCGTCATCGCTCGCAACTGGCCGACGTCGCCCCAGACTGCGAGCTCTTGCGTTACGAAAGGCTAAAGGACTTCTTGCCGAGACTCGCCGGTCTCGACGCTCTCATGACATCCCATTTGCATCTCGCGATCACCGCCTACTCACAGCGAATCCCGTCTTTCTCGCTTTACGTCAGGGAGAAGACACGTCGCTTCTATGATCAGATCGGCCATCCCGAACGAGCAGTGGATCTGCGAACCGCAAGTCTGGACGACGTGCAGCGTTTGATCGCATCGTTGGAGACCGCGCGGTGGACTCCAGGCGACGAGTCGAGGCTTCAAGAGCTGAAGACGCAGTCCCGAGTACTGCTTGATCTGATCCCTTGAAGCGCCCCTAGAAAGGGTTCTCAGCGCGAACGTGGCCGAGATGGCCGCAGTGCCCGCATCACAAGTTGCGCGTCCATTCCGTGGTCGAGCGCGGCCAAGGCGTCGACTTCCTCGATGGGCAGGTAAGTGATTTTCTGCTGTGCGCCCTGGAAGACCCCGTGCACGACGTCAACGACCAGGTCGGAGACGTCTGGGGGCAGTTCCCTAGATCCCAGCTCACGCATCATCGCCAGATAACTGAGGTAGTAGCCCTTCGCCGAGCGGAAGTCATCGAGCCCCGTGATCGTCGAACCGGGACGAATGCGACGTGCGTAGAAGTCCAGTCGGACATGGGCAACATGATCCGCGTGCAGAAGCAAGGAGAACGTGTACGGGTTGTCCTGGTGCACGATGCCCGGAACGAACCTGGTGCCGACATCGCGAACGAACTCAGTACGTGCGAGATACAGCCCCACATGTGGGCGGTAGTCTCGCCGGTGGCGCATATCCGCGATCATCTGGACGCCGGATCGCGCGTCCCGATACTCCTGTGACCGCTGGTAATAGGTCGCGTACCGTTCCCACGTCGAGTTCGCGACCTCGCCGTCGCGGAACGCGAAGGAGTCGAAGAGCAGAAGGTCCAAGTTCGCGGAATCCATGTGGGCGACCAACTCTGACAGCCGATCGCCTTGCCAGAAGTCATCGCTGTCGAGGTAGATCACATACCGGCCGGCCGCCTCATCCAAACCTCTGTTGCGGCCGACCGATTGACCGCTGTTGGACTGCGTGATGATGCGCACGCGCTCATCCTTCTCCGCGATGTGCTGAAGAATGTTCGCCGACCCGTCCGTGGAGCCATCGTCCACGCAGATGAGTTCCAGCGTGACTCCGGTCTGCGCGAGAACGCTGAACAAGCAATCCTCGAGCCATGCCTCCGAGTTGTAGACCGGAATCACAACACTCACGTCGGGAGAGTCGACGAGTGGCATAGGCGTCCACGAGCGAACCGGGTGCGGTGTGGGAACACTCTCACCCATCGCAGCAGATGTCGCCGCGCCAGCACGGGATTTGATGGCTCGGGACGAACGACCCTGGGCGGACTTGAGAGCGCGTGGCAGCCAGGTGGCGGCACGCCCGATTCGGTACGAAGGCGACGTCTCGAGGTGTCGCAACCGCGTCACGGCGGCGTCTCGCTGTCGACGCGCGATCGCAAGCTCTTCTGCGAAATCCCGCTTGTCGTGGGGGGTCTCGTTGCCAGTCATTCTCCCGCAATCTCACATGGGTGCACGGACAACGTACAGTACGTCACCTGTTCGGGTGGGTCGGTCCAGACCCGTAAGATCGAGCATATGATTCGCTCGGGGGATGCTGCGACTGCGCGGCGCTGGCACACTAACGACTTCCTGGTTCGACTCGCGAATGGTGAGGAGCCGACGTCGTCAGCCGCGGATGTTCCGGCTTGGGCTTCGACGGACACCGCATCCAGCGCCGGAGCCTCCTTTGGACTCCCTTCTCTCTCGCTCATCGCCAGTGATGCACCGCGCCATGAGCAGCTGTCCGTGTTGCGCAACGACGCCTGGGAGGACCGGACACTGGAGGTGTTCGGGGCCCGGACACGCTCGCGGTGGGCGCTCGACGTGCTCGTCGGCAGGGCCACGCACTTCGGCCATGACTGGGCATCTTTGCGCGCAGCGGCTCTCGCGGGCACGACCGCGGATGGCAAGCGTCGATCGCCTCTTGATTCCATCTCGGTCAACAAGTTGTTCGCGATCGTCGAGACCCTCCACGAACGCGGGATCGATCGCGAGGCGGAGAAGGCTCTTCTTGGCGTGATCGCCGAGAGGTTCATCAACGGGGAATCTCTGGGCAAGGGGCACCAGAGTTCCTTGGCGGTGCTTCTGGTCCAGAACGGCTTGATCGATCAAGCGCGACTGGCCTCGCCTCTGTTTATGAAGGACACCTGGCTGACGCACGCGGTTGCGGTTCAGTTGGAGCACCCTGGGCTAGGGGGCGCGATCGACACGATGCTGGCACGTATGAACGAGCCCTATCGCCGGTTGGCCATCGAGAGCATTGAGCTGGACGGCCTTGAGCCGTCGTTCGCCGGTCTTCGTGCCTCGGCCCAAACTCAGGCTAATGATGGGGCTCTGGTCAGCGTCGCGGTGATCTACGACCGTGCTGACGAAGCGCTGTTCACCTCGGTGCGGTCGATCCTCGCGCAGACATACCAGAATTGGGAACTGCTGCTTGTGGGCGCATCGCCGAGTGCTGCGCTCAAGAAGTTCGCCGCGTCCGATGCACGCATTCGTCTTGTCTCCGTCGTCAAGTCTGCAGACCCGCGATCCTTGCGCAACGAAGCGCTTCAGGCCGCGACGGGTGACTACTTCACATTGCAAGGTGCAGCCTCGTGGGCTCATCCCCACAGGCTTGAGGCTCAGGTCTACGATCTGGTGGCGAACCCGTCGCGAATCGCGAACACCGTGCACGGGCTTACGGTATCCGAGCGTCTTGATTTCGTCACCAGCGTTGGCGCCGCGTTGACCATGTCCGACTCGACGCTCCTGTTCCGTCGGAGCACGGCACTTGAGTTGGTCGGTTACTTCGATGGTTCCAGCCCCATCATCGACATCGAGTACCGGACCAGGCTCGAGACGGCCAGCAAGACCATGGTCGAAGCGCTCGTTCCCGGTGCACCGCTCGTCTTCGACCTCGAATCGGAAACGAACGCACCAAGCACCGGCGTATGGCAGCCGTCCGCGAAACTGGCTGCGCTTTCGGCGGAAAGTTACCGTGTGAAACTCATCGAGGCGGGTGACCTGGATCCGCGTGTGGAGATTTCAGGACCGCGAGCCGCCGTCAATGGCACCTCGGACGCTCAGTTCGACATCATCGTGGTGCTCGATGGGCGAGAGCTCTCGACCCGTCGCATTTTCCTGCGGGCCGTCGTGGCGGAGGTTCGTGCCGCCCGTGAAGCGGGGAAGAGCGTCGCTCTCGTGCAGTCGTACTCGATGCTCGGTCCGCGAGCGAACGCGAAATTCCCGACTGATCTTCAGCGTCTGATCAACAGAGGCGACGTCACGCTTCTCGCCGATGATGCTGACGCCCATGCTACGACTGTGATCGTCCGGCATGCTGGCGCCGCACAAGGACACCCGGCGGAGAAGCGAGCGATCACTGCGGACCGTGTGGTCGTGGTCGAAGACGCGCGCGCCGGAGACGAACGTGGCCGCACGATCGCAAGCTCGGACGTCATCGGAACAGTCAGCGCGTGGTTCGGACAGGCGCCGGACTGGGCGATTGCGCTCCCGGAGATGCCCGTAGCTGTGGTCAGCGCTGTGGCGTTCGACGCCTCAGGCATCCGAATGATGATCTCCGATTCGTCACCCGAGCGGATCCGACGAGTCCGGGCGATCAATGGCGAGACGAGCGTCACGTTCACCCCGACCGTCGTCTCGTCAGATCTCGTCGCTGCGGCCGAGCCGTCCGGCGAGCTGGTTGCGGGTGAGTGGAAAGTTGTCGTTGAGGTCGATGCTGGCGGCGGCAACCTGGTTGAGCAAGCATGCCCGATCTCGCCGGACGTCGTCGTGTGGAACAGCCAGGACAACGTGGCAGTTCGAGTCGCGAAGGGCGAGGTGCTCCGGCTGCTCCCTGACCGCTCTGCCGACGATGCGTTGAGCAGCGTCGAGTTCAGCCGAAAGTACTTGGCCGCCACGGTGGCTGAGGCGAAGGTCGACCAAGGGCGCTTCGTTCTCGCGATAGACGGCAAGAACGCTTCGCCGCTCACGGGCGTGTACGCGCTGCGTGAAGTCGACGGAGGTGTCGTCCGCCGCCGCGACTTCACAGCTGCGACGGAATCAGGTCAGAAGACCTGGCGACGTACGCTGGCGAAGTTCGCTGGCTCGCGCTGGCGCCTGTTCGGCAGCTTCCAGACCCCGCTCGGGCGAGTGGAGTTCCCCCTTAGGCTCGACGCAACCGCAACGACCTCGGGAACCCGCGACTGGCAGCCACAGGTTCTGTCGGGTGGCCGAATTTACATTGCGCCACCGGTTCCTGGACGAATCGCGTCTGTCGGCCAGCGGGTTTCGAAGGCGGCTCAGGGAGCGGTCATCGAGCCCGCGTGGAAGGCTCTGCGCACGATCGCGCCGCGCGGTGGCTCGAGGGACCGGATCGTGTTCGGGCCTCAGCACGCAGGATCGCGGTTGACGAGCCCGCCGACGGTGTCGATGGTCATGCCCGTCTACAACGTCGAGCCCTTCCTTGAGGTCGCCATTACCTCGGTGCTCGACCAGGACTTCTCCGATCTCGAACTGATCATCGTCGACGACGCGTCGACAGACAACGGACGCGCGATCATCGAGAAGTACTGGAAGAAGGACAAGCGCGTCCGGGTCTTCGGGCTCGACCACAACACGCTCGGCGGAGCAGGGATCCCGAGCAACGTTGGAATCCGCGCCGCAATCGGCACTTACGTCGCGTTCGCGGACAGCGACGATCACGTCACGCGGGACGGGCTCGAGCTACTCGTCGCGAGCGCGCAGAGCAATAAGGCGGACCTCGCAATTGGTGACTTCCGCACCTTCACGGCGGAGGACGCCACGGGAACGGAGTCGTACGACCGTGCGGTGTGGGCCGACCTCCCTGTGGGAGAAGTGATTTCCGCGGCCAGCAACCCCGACCTGTTCCGGCTCTCGCCGGTCCCGTGGCGCAAGCTGTATCGGCGCGCGTTCCTGCAGGAGCACGACATCCTCTATCCCGAGGGCGACTATTTCTACGAGGACAACCCGCTGCACTGGTTCGTGCTGTCCCGGGCCGAGCGCGTGGTGCTGTGCGACATCGTCGTGAGTTTCCACCGCATGGAGCGCGAGGGCCAGACGATGAGCGCCCAGACGTATAAGCTCGGCGCGTTCGTGAATCACGCGAACACGACCATGCGTTTCCTGGACGGCGCAAAGGGCGCGAACCGCACGGCGCTTTTCGAGGCGTTCATCGGCTACCTCGATCGCACCCACTGGACAGCAACGCGACAGACCCAGCCGGTCGCATCGGCGCTCGTCAAGCGCGGCTTCGGCGAGGTGTATCGCAAGTCCGTCGCGGCCGCTCCCGGCGTGAAGCTCTCGCCGCGCACTAAGACGAAGATCGCCGAAGACCAGGCGGCGTATCCGGACGTCGACCTCACGATCGTCATTCCGGTGTTTAACAACGCCGATCTCGTCGGAGGGACCATCGATTCGCTGCTCACCCTGCGCGGCATCAGCTTCAACGTGCTGCTCGTCGATGACGGGTCCACGGACGACTCGCTGGCGGTCATGCAGGGCTACGAGTCGCGCCACCCCAACGTGCACGTGTTCGCCCAGGGGAACCGCGGCGCTGGCCGTGCAAGGAACTCGGTGATCCCACTTGCCACGGGTCGCTACACTTATTTCCTCGACGCGGACGATCATGTGGACAGTCGCTCGCTCGCGGCCGCTGTACGGCATGCTGATGCCACCTCGGCCGATCTCGTCTTCGTGAAGTACCGGATCGACTACGTCGACGAGGGTCGGACTAGGGGCATGTTCGACGCCGACCGAGATCTGTGGAAGCAGGCGAAATCGGCAAAGGCCGGGCCGGAGAAGGAGAACCTGGCAGCCAGGTTGATCAATTATCCGTGGAACCGGATCATCCGCACGACGCTGCTGCACGACGCGAACATCTTCTTCGGCGCAACCGTCGTCCACAACGACGTCCTGTTCCACTGGCACAGTATCGTGAGCGCGAGCACGATCGAGTTCTTCGACGCTGAGGTTTGCGTGCACAAGAAGTTCGCGGAGCGCCAACAGGTGACGAATGTGAACGACGGGCGACGCATGGCGGTGCTCGAGGCGCTGAGAGACACGCATTCGCGCATCTCTCATCTGGACCACTACAGAGATGTACGTGAGGAATGGCAGAAGTTCGCGGCACATTTGCTGACGTGGGCACAGGACCGTATCCCTGCCGAATTGCAGAGCGAGTACGCGCGGAGGCGGGCCCAGCTCACAGCCTCGTTCGAGCAGAACTGAGACGATTTCGCCCCGGTGCAGAGATGCACCGGGGCGATTCATTTCTGCGCGTCGCTATCGGGCGCGCAACCAGCCCTTTGCCCGGTGTGCCAGCGGACGCAGCCCGGGGACTTTCTGGAGTGCCTGCCTGCCGAGCGGCGCAGCCCAGGCCCACAGGCGAATGCCCAGTTCCGCCGGCGCAGCGGACGGGCGTGCCGAAGCGCTCGAATGGGAACGGGCGGCGTAGAAGGCGAACAGTCCCAGCAGCACCCGAGCATCGTCCGTCGCGGGGGATGGCGAGAGCTCCCGCGATGGTGAACCGTTCAACAGGTCGACGTACAGGCCCGTGTAATCGCGATCGAGCACGCGCCTGACGCTGATGACCGAGGCTCGCGAGAGCTGGAGATACGTCTCCCGTGTACCGGTCCAGCGGATGATCTGGCGGGCCAACCCGCTGGCGTCGCCCTGCGGCACCGACACAATGCCGTCATTGTCCTGAACGAGAGTGAGCCAGGGCAGGTCATACATGAACACGGGGAGACCACGCGCCTGAGCCTCGGCGATCGTCAACTGATATCCCTCGATCAGGCTCGTCGTCACAAAGGCATCCGCGGCATCGATTTCGGCCTCGAGACGCGCACCGCGCAGAGGGCCGATCGCGACGACGGCGTCAGCGACGCCGCGTTGTCGTGCTCGGGCGTTGAACTTCCGCGCAGTGACATCGTCCCAGTCGGGGCCGATCACGGTGATTGAGAATGACGCGCCCTGTGCGCGCAATTGGGCGCCGACTTCGATCAGCTCGTACACCTGCTTCGTCCGCTGCTCCAGACGGCCCCACCACACCAGGCGGATCCTCTCGCCGGGCGGCTGCTTCTCGGGCGCGTGCGAGAAGCTGTCGAGCAGCAGAGGCGACGGGGGATTCGGCGCGAACGAGACGTGATCGATTCCGCGAAGCCGGAAATAAGCGACGTCGAGCGGGGAGAGGACCGTGATGTGCGCGAGCGTGTTGGCGCATGCCTCAATCAGTTCGAGTCGATCAGTGCCGTCGAGCACCGGCCGCGCGACGAAATTGTGAATCCACCCGATCGTCAACGCGCCTTCCGCGCGGGCGGCGAGGGCGAACTCAGGCCAGTACTGCGTGTACAGGATCTGGTGGTCGATGACCACGTCGATGTCGTGATCTCGGCAGATCGCCCGCCATTCCGCAAGTCTGCCGAGCAAATCACGAGCGGTGAGCTCGACAAACTCGACGCCTGCCGGAACCGCAGGAGTCTCGCTTCCCGCACTTCGCGCGACGACCGTCACGTGATAGCCGGCGTCGGTGAGGTATCGAGCCTGAGACGTGAGGACGGCCGAAACGCCGCCGGTGCGAAGATTCGACGTCGCCAGCAGAACGTTCCGCACAGGCCTCGTGCCCAGAAACGGACGCGGCATGTGGAACTTCAGTGTCTTCAGCGTCACAGGATAGAAGCGTGCTGCTGCGCGGATGATGTCGTCCGCTGGAGCGAGAGACATGAGATGGGCCAGCGCCATGTCGAGCAAATCCGCGTCGCTGCGTTCGACGAGTTGGAAGCAGACGTAACCGATGATCGACGACCGGGTCGACTCGTATGATGCCCTGAGCAATTCGGCGTCACTATGCGCAGTCGCGAGGTCGTCGACAGCACCGCGAATGCTGTCGATCGATCGGATCGCTGATGCATAGAACTCGGCGCGCGCGGGGGAGTCTACGCGGTGGCCGCTGCCGCCGCGCCCGAAATGGTAACGGTAGAGCTTGTCGCTCGTGGAGACGTACCCCTGGGCCAGTCCGGCGACCAGGAACATCAACGGCAGGTCGTTGATGCGTGGAAGCTCGAGGTCTTCCGGCAGCATCGCGTACGCCGAACTCAGCACGCTCGTGCGGAAGAGGTATCTCCACAGCTGCCCCTGAGCGGGTTTGTCGATGGGGAACAGGCCACGCAGAACGTCATCACCGCGCAGCTCGTCGTGGATCGGCTGCAGACGCCGCTCGTAGGCATTGCCCGTGCGACCGTCGCTTTCCACGATGGTCACACCGAAACCAACCAGGTCAGCATCGCTGGAGTCGGCCAGTGCCAGCGCCGTCTGTGCGGCAGCAGGGACCAGCTCGTCGTCGCCGTCGAGGAAGAGCAGGTGTTCGGCCCGTGCGGCGCGCACACCTGTGCGACGAGCCTGGAACGCGGAGGCGTTCTTCTCATGACGGATGAGGCGCACGCGCTCGTCTTGCGCGACGAAGCGCTCGATGATTGCGTCGGTGCCGTCGGTGGACGCATCGTCGACACAGACGATCTCCACGCCGTGGAGCGTCTGAGCGAGCGCGCTCTCGAGTGCGAGCGCGATCGTCGCCGCATCATTGAAAACCGGCATCACGATAGATACAAGCGGCGCAGTCATCGCTCTGACTTTACTCGCTCGGGCACGTGCGACCCGCCAGTAGGCTGGAGGAATGAAGATCGCCATCGCCGGGACCGGATACGTCGGCCTGTCCAATGCCGTCATCCTCGCCCAGCACCACGAGGTGTTCGCCGTCGACATCGACCCCTCGAAGATCGAGCTCCTCAGTCAGCGGGTCTCGCCGATCGCTGATATCGAGCTCGAGGACTACCTCACCACACGTGAGCTCAATCTCACGCCGACGCTCGATGTCGACGAGGCGTACCGCGATGCGGAGTTTGTTGTCATCGCGACGCCGACGAACTACGACGAGGTCACGAACTATTTCGATACGTCGTCGGTCGAAGGAGTGATCGAAACGGTGCTCGCGGTCAATCCGGACGCGGCGATCGTGGTCAAGTCCACCGTGCCCGTCGGATTCACCGCCCGGATGAATGCGGAGTACCCGCGCGCGACGATCATCTTCTCGCCGGAGTTCCTGCGGGAGGGGCGCGCGCTGTATGACAACCTGCACCCGTCGCGAATCGTCGTGGGCGATCGGGGCCCGGTCGGTCAGCGTTTCGCCGAGTTGCTGCTCGAGGGGGCGATCGCCACCGACGTCCCCGTGCTGCTGACGGATGCGACCGAGGCAGAGGCGATCAAGCTCTTCGCCAACACCTATCTGGCGCTGCGCGTGGCGTACTTCAACGAGCTCGACACCTACGCGGCCGTGCATGGGCTTGACACCAAACAGATCATCGAGGGCGTCGGACTCGACCCGCGGATCGGGTCGCACTACAACAACCCCTCGTTCGGATATGGCGGATACTGCCTGCCGAAGGACACCAAGCAGCTGCTCGCCAACTACTCCGAGGTGCCGCAGAACCTCATCGCAGCCATCGTCGATGCCAACAGCACGCGAAAGGACTTCGTCGCCTCCGACATCCTCGCTCGACAGCCTCAGACCGTCGGCGTCTACCGGCTTGTGATGAAGTCGGGGTCGGACAACTTCCGTGCCTCGTCGATCCAGGGGATCATGAAGCGCATCAAGGCGAAGGGGATCGAGGTCGTTGTCTACGAGCCGTCGCTCGAGGAGGACGAGTTCTTCCACTCCGAGGTCATCAGCGACCTCGACGAGTTCAAGGCCCGTTCGGATGTCATCATCGCGAACCGCTCCACCGACGTGCTCGACGACGTCGCGGACAAGATCTACACCCGCGACATCTACGGCCGCGACTGAATCAGTCTGCGGAAGTGACTCGACACGGTGGGGTAATATCTTCCGATATGCCCGCCAGAGTGCGGGCGTATCGTGCGTCAGGGCAGAAAGACAGAGGATTCCGAATGGGAGCGATGGCTGCGCCTCCCGCGATCGCGGGCCTGACAGAGCTCGGGACGCGGCCTCCGCTCGGCGCGTACCTGGCCGAGACCTGGCGCATGCGCGCATTCGCGCTGCGGCTGGCAGGCAGCCGCATGATCGCCAGCCTCTTGCCCAACAGGCTGGGTGTGCTCTGGATCGTTCTGAAGCCGCTGTCGCTCGCCATCATCTACGGAACGATCTTCCATTTCATTCTGTCTGGAGCCGCTCGGCCTGCGAACTTCGTGCAATACGTCATTGTCGGCGTGTTCGTCTTCGAGTTCTTCACTGGATGCTTCGGTGCGGGATCGAAATCGATCACTGGCAATGCCAAGCTCGTGCAGAGCTTCGGATTCCCCCGCATTCTGCTTCCTATCTCGGTGGTTGCGGAACAGGCAATGCGGATGATCCCAGTCGTCCTGTTGCTGGGTATTCTTTTGCTCATCTTCGGCGAGCCGATCACCTGGTCGTGGTTGCTCATCTTCCCGATCTTCGCCGTGATGGGGGTGTTCAACCTCGGCCTCGCTCTCGTCGTCGCCCGAATTTCCGTGCGCACGCGGGACATCCAACAACTGATTCCGATCATGAATCGTGTGCTGTTCTACGCCAGTGGGATCTTCTTCAACATCGACGGTGCTCTCGCCGACTTCCCGACTCTCCTCACGATCGCGCACCTGGTTCCGACATACGAGTTCATTTCGCTCGCTCGAGACGTGCTGCTGGATGGGTACTCGGCCCCGTTGGTCGCATGGATCGCGGCTCCGATCTGGGCGCTCGTAATGATCGTCAGCGGTCTGATCTTCTTTTGGCGTGCCGAGGCGAGGTACGGCCTCAGTGAGTGAGCTCCTTCTTCCCAGCGAGACACGAGAATCGATTGACGGCGTCGGTCGTCCGATGATCGTCGCTGACAACGTGCATGTGAACTATCGCGTGTACGCGTCGGGGAAACGGGTGAACGCGAGCGACTCGTCATTCAGCCTGCGTGCTATCCGGGGTGGCCGGGATTTGAAGACCATCCCTGCACTGCGTGGTGTGTCCTTTACGGCGCGAGAGGGCGAGTCGATCGGTGTCGTCGGGCACAACGGATCCGGCAAATCGACACTCTTCAAAGCCATGACGGGACTCATCCCCCCCTCCGAGGGGCATATCCTCGCCCGGGATCGTCCAGTTCTGCTCGGAGTGAACGCTGCCCTCGTGCCGGAGCTCTCGGGCGAGAACAACATCCGGCTCGGTCTTCTGGCGATGGGGTTCAGTCCAGAGGAAGCGGCGGCGCAGGTCGATGAGATCGCCGAGTTCGCGGAGCTCAACGATTTCATCTATCACCCGATGCGCACCTATTCATCCGGTATGGCAGCGCGACTGCGGTTCGCGATCGCGTCGGCGAAGGCGCACTCGATCCTGCTCGTCGATGAGGCGCTCGCGGTGGGAGATCGGCGTTTCCGGACCAAGAGTGAGAAGCGCATCAACGAGCTGCGTGCCAGCGCGGGCCTCGTGATGATCGTCAGTCACTCCGCAGGTTCCCTCCGGGAAACGTGCGAGCGCGTGCTGTGGGTGCACAAGGGCGAGCTGATCGCAGACGGCCCCAGCGGCGACGTCATCAAGGAGTACCTCGCCTGGACCAAGAAGCCGGGGGCCGGTGCGGTCGGGGCTGCCGCGGCTACAAAGCCTCAGTCGAAGAACACCCCAGTCGCTGTGGGCTTTGAAACGCGCGCGGAGGCGGGCGAGCAGACACCAATCGCTCCCGCTGCAAGTGTCCTGCCGGCGACGGCGATCGCGTCAGAGACCACCGAAACACCCCGTGCCCTCGCCCGCCGCGAGCGGCATCGTCGAATCGAACAGCGCCAGCGGAAGCGCAGCTTCCTGCTCATGGCGCTCACGGGTGTCGCAATCCTCCTCGCGGTCGCCGCCGGAGCGATCATCGGAACGCTCGCGAGCGCCGGTGCGCCGGCCGACACCACGCCTTCAACTGAGCCGGAGCCAGCGGAGACGTCGGCACCCGCCGCGGACCCGGTGATCACGAGCTTCACCGCCAATGCCACCACGGTCGCGTGCGAGGTGGACGAAGGCGAAGTGCAGGTGCTGCTGAGCTGGGACATCGAGAACGCGAAGAGCGTAGCTGTCGCCTCGGGCGGTACCCAGGTCGACGCGATCGACTTCCCACTGGCCGCAGCACTGCCGGACAACATCACCGACCGCGCTGTTCCCTTCGACTGCACGCAGGAAGCGGTCGTGTACACGGTGACCGCCGAGAACGAAGACGGCGTCAGGGTCAGCGCTCCCTATATGGTCACGCGGGTGCTCCCGCCCGAGCCCGAGGAGCCTGAGGAGCCGAGGGGCGACGGGAACTCGGGCGACGAGGACACGCCTCCGCAGGAGCCCGAACCTGCGCCTGGAGCCGACGCGGGTGCTGATGCGGGTGCCGAGGCGGACGCAGGCGTTGATGCCGGTGCTGGAGCTGACGCCTCAGGTGCTGGCGCTGAGGCCGATGCGTCAGGCGCCGGGGCAGAAGCTGATGCCTCGGGTGCTGGTGCTGAGGCCGATGCGTCGGGCGCGGACGCGGGTGCCGCCGCCACCGCCGACGCCGGCGTCGACCCACTACCTGATCCGACGGCCACACCCTGAACATGCGCCGCCGGAACTCACTCTCATCCAGAGCGCCGCGCGCCACCACGACCTTCGTCTCTCTCACCGGCCCCGCGGGCAACATCGGCGATGCGCTCATCCGCCGCGAAACACTCGACTGGGCGTCGGGCACGAGCGACGAACTCGTCGCCTACGTCGGAGATGCTCCCGATGTCTGGCTGACCCAGCTCGGTCTCCCGAACGACGCCATCGTTCTTCGCTCCAAGAAGGCCGTGCCGCGCTGGCTCTGGTTCATCCTCACCGCGCCGCGGCATCCTGTGCTCGTGTTCGAAGCGGGCGAGATCCCGCTCGACCGGGGCAACGGTCTCAGGGAACTGATCTTCCTCGCCGAGACGATCATCGTTCGACTCAAGAGGGGCGTCGTCGTCCGCCCGCCACGGGGCATCCGCGCGCCATCGCAGCCAGCCCTCAGCATCCATCGCCTGGCAGCCCGCCTATCGCAGGTGACGCTGTGGCGCGACGCGACCACACTCGCGACCGCGCGGACGGGACGCCTCGCGCCCGACATCGGATTCTCCGCCGGCGTCCGCCCCGGACGCACCTGGAACGAGCGCACCGACCTGCTGGTGAGCCTGCGCGGCACGCGCCCCCTGCCGGACGCCCAATGGGTCAGCACGGTGCGCGAGAGTGCGGAGCGCGCCGGCCTCAGCATCCGCACCATCGTCCAGGTGAGAGAAGACGAGGACCGAGCCCGCGAACTCGCCGAGATGCTCGGCGGCACGTTCGAGCCGTGGGGCGAGACGGATCCGCTCGAGCAGGAGGAGCGCCTCCGCGAGCGCTACGACGCAGCGCGGCTCGTCATCAGCGATCGGATGCACGTGCTCGTGCTCGCGGCGCTCAGCGGCGCTGTTCCCATCGAGCTCGTGCCGCAGCCGACGGGCAAGATCACGAAGGCCTTCGCGGCGATCGGGCTGGACGGAGTCTCCTTCGACGCGACCATGACCGATCCGGCGCGTCTGCGCGAAGCCCTCGATGCGACGCCGGAACGCGCCGACGAGGTCACCGACCGGGTGCGCGCCGCGGAGGCGTCGCTCACCGGCATCCAGCAGCAGATCCGCGCCGGAGTCCGCAGGACGCGCGCATGACCGGCGCCCGTATCCTCTTCCTCTCGCACAGCCATCCGTTCGGCGCGTTCCGTGTGGGCAGCCATCACTACGCCCGTGTGCTCGCCGAGCGCGGGGCCGATGTCGTGCACCTGAGCACTCCGATCTCGCTGGCGCACCGGGTGACCGGACGCGTCAGCCGGCAGGATCTCGCCGCCGTGCCGCGCGGCCCGCGGCGCGACGCGAGCGGCGTGCGGAACATCGTCCCGCGCACGATGCTGCCCGCGCCCGTCGGAGCACCGAGGGTGGCGCGGATGCTGGAACGCGCCGGCATCCCCACCGGATTCGACGCGGTGCTCATCGACCAGCCACTGCTGTGGGACTCCTCGGTGCGGTCGCTCTCGGACACGGTGATCTATCGGCCGACCGATCTGTACCCGGACGGGGTCAAGCATCGTCTGCAGCAGCAGATTCTGGATGCCGTAGACGGCGTGATCGCGACCTCCGACGAGGTGCTGCGGGGGCTGGGTGTCGTGGGCGTGCCGTCGCTGGTGCTGAGCAACGGGGCCGACGTCGCGCGCTTCTCGGCGCCGGTCGATGCGGACGGGGAGCGGGCGGCGCGGTGCGTCTACGTCGGTGCCCTCGACGACCGGTTCGACTGGGTGCGTGTCGCCGGCTGGGCGCGTGCTTTCGCTGACGTCGAGTTCGTGATCGGCGGGCCGGATGGTCGGCCGCCGCAACCGCTGCCTTCGAACGTCTCGCTTGTCGGGGCCGTGCCCTATGACGACGTCCCGGCGCTCCTGCACACGGCACGGGTCGGCCTGCTGCCTCTGTCCGACCACCCGCTCAACGCCGGTCGCAGCCCGATGAAGCTGTACGAGTACCTTGCGGCCGGGCTGAGTGTCGTCGCGCGGGAGACGCCGGGTATCCGAGAGTGCTCCGACCTGGGCATCGAGATCTACACCGGTGCCGGCGACGCGGACGCTGCGCTCGAGCGTGCGCTGCGGCATCCATCGCCGAACGAGGCGGGGGAACGGGCCGCAGCCGACGCATCGTGGGAGCGCAAGACGGATGCGCTGGAGGAGTTCCTTCGAGTGGTTCGAGGTCGGGCCGAGTAGTCGCCCGCCTCAGCCGAGCATCCGCGCGATCGTCTCCGAGACGACCGCCGCCGTGCGACCCCAGTCGTACCCCTCTGGCGGATCGACGCGTCGCGCGGAAGACACCGCGCCGGTCAGCGCATCAGCCCATTCGTGCGCGTCGTGAGAAGACGAGACCGCCCAGCCGCGCTCGCCGACGATCTCCGCGACCGCCTCGCATCCCGCCCAGTGGACGACAGGAACCCCGCACCGGATCGACTCGAGAGCGGGCAGTCCGAACCCTTCCAGCGTCGACGGCATCACGGTCGCTGAGGCACCGCGGTAGAGCCCGGCGAGCTGCTCGTCGTCGACGCCGCTCACCCAGCGCACCCTGGCATCCACGCCGCGCTGCGTTGCACGAGCACTCAGCTCGGCGATCTCGCGCTCTGGGACGACGGCCACCAGGCGCACGTCGCGCGCGGTGACCAGTGCATCGAGCACCGTGTCGAGGTTCTTGTGGGTACGCCCGTTGCCGACGAACAGGACGTACGGATCGGAGGCATCCAGGGCATCAGGGCCGGGTCGGAAGGCCTCCGAGCATCCGTTTCCCGCGTTGACGATCTCCACCCTGTCGTCCTTCACCCACGCCCGCAGCGCCCTGGCGGAGGTCTCCGACACGGTGAGCACGACGCCGGCCCTGCGGACCACAGAGCGGACCGGTCCCGCGTAATAGGCCGCGAACTTCCAGCGGGAAAGCCCTGGCGCCTGCAGCTGGATCAGGTCGTGCAGCGTGAGCAGCTGCCGCCTGGCGCGCACGAGCGCTCCATAGCCGGGCGAGTACACCACGGCATCCTCAGCGGCCGCCCTGCCCGCCGGGCGGAACGCGTCGACCGGACCGTGCGGCGAGCCGTCGAGCCCGAGGGGCTCCCACGGCACGGTCAGCCGGGGGAGGACCTCCGCGGCGTACCGGCCGATGCCGTGCGCGCCGCGGTAGCGGTCATCCACCAGGACGCGCGTCATGCGCCCGCTCCGTCGACCGACTCGTTCACCCACGCGCGGACGCGCTCGGCGAAGACCTCTTCCGAGAACTGCATTCCCTGCGTCCGGCAGTCCTCGGCCGAGGCTCCGGATGCCGTCTCCACGGCCCTGCGCAGCTCATCGTGCGACCAGTGCTCGACCAGCGCACCGGTGCGGCCGTGCACGATCGTTTCGGCGGTGCCGCCGAGTGCGTTGGCGATGACGGGGCGTCCCGCCGCCATCGCCTCCACCGGGACGATGCCGAAATCCTCCACCGCGGGGAAGACCAGAGCGAGGCAGCGCTGCAGCAGCGCGCGGTACAGCTCCTGACCGGGGGAGCGGATGAAACGGACCCGGCCGGGGGCGCGTTCCTCGGCGAAGGCGCGCAGGCGCTCCTCATCGGGGCCGGCGCCGGCCAGCACCACCGGCACATCGGCGGCGAGGCCGGCCTCGATCGCGAGATCCAGCCTCTTATAGGGGATGAACCGCGAGAAGCCGAGAAGGAACGTATCGGGCAGTCCATCCAGAGTCTCCTGGTCGCGCTCGTCCAGCTTCGGCATGCGGAGGAAGCCGGCTACGTCGACCGGCGGGTGGATCACCGTGCTCTCGCGACGCCATGCGTCGGCGATGCGCTGCTGGACGAACACGCTGTTCGCGGCGATCGCGACCGGTTCCTGCGCTCGCCGTCGGTCGATCCGCTTCAGGGGCGCCGCGATCGCGCGCGCAGGAAGCGAATTGCCTCGGCCGTCCAGTTCTGGTGTCCAGATGTACCGGGCGGGGGTGTGCGCGTAGACGAGCTTGGGTGCGTGCCGCGCGGCGCCGCCGAAGCGAGCATGGTGCGCGAAGAGGTGAGAGCTGGTGAGGATCCACTCGGCATCCACGTTCGGAAGGGTCCGCCAGGCGAGGGGCATCAGCGGGAGCGCTGCGGCCTTGTGTCCGCGCAGCGGCGTGCGGGCGAGCCACGTCTCGCCGTCGACCGTGAACCGGCCGTCGCTGTCGTTCCAGAGGCAGTAGCGCGCGGCATCCGGGAAGATCCGCGTCAGCGACTCGAAGACGTTCTCTGACCCGCCTCTCGGGGCGAGCCATTCGTGCACCAGCACGCCGCTCACGGCACAGGCCTTGCACGAAGAAGCATGCATCGAGTCTAGGGACGTTCGACAGAGCACCCGACTCCGTGGTCTGTCAGCTTGATGCCGGTAGGTTTGAGGTGACCACCCGGGGGAAAGGACACGATGGCTCTGCGCTTGACGAAGAAGACCACGATCATCATCGCGAGCGCGGCGGCCGTGCTCCTGGCCGGCGGAAGCATCGCGACGGCCGCTGTGATCATGTCCCAGCAGCCGGAACCTCAGGCGACCGGGACGTCGGATCCGACGCCCGAACCCGTCGTCACCACCCCGCCGCCCGAGCCGCTGGCCGAGGTGCCCGTCACGAACGTCGCACGCGCATCGATCGACGGCTGGACGCTCGCCGACCGTACCGTGGTTGCCGCGGTTCTTCCGGAGGTCGGCGACGCCGCCACCGGTGCCGTCTCGCTGCGGGTGGATGCTCCGGCCGACGATCCGGACATCATCGCCGCGTCCGCGCCCGTCGCCCTCACCCCCGAGACCGAGTACACCCTCCGCCTGTCCGCGCGCGTGCTGGCCGAAGAGAAGACCGAGACCGGCGTCCGCCTGGACGTCGCCGGCCAGAGCTTCGCTCTTCCCGAGTTGGACGCGGACTGGGAGACGATCGAGTTCCCGTTCACGACTCCGGCCGATCAGGCGGCCGAGTCGTCGATCGACATCGCGCTCTCCGGTGCCGTGCGCGGCCTCGGAGTCGATGACGTCTCGATCACGGCGAGCACCGGGGACGAATTCGTCCCCAACGGGTCGTTCGAGGCCGTGCAGACGCCAACGGGAATCGTCAACGATTCGCTCATCATGACCGACAAGACGGCTGTGCTGGCCGTCTCCCTGCCAGAAGGGCCCGTGCAGTGGAGTGCGGCCTCCACCTCCGGTGGCGACCCGATCACGGGCGAGGTCAGCGTCAGCGGAGCTCTGGCGGCACTGCCTCTGACCGGTGTGACGCAGGGGCACTACAGTGTTGCGATCAGCGATGCGTCCGGCCGGACGATCGAGACGAACGTCGCCGTGGTCGACAACGGCACCTTCCACCTGGCACAGGACGCGCGCTTCGGAGTCTCCTCTCACGTCGAGAAGGAGCCCTTCGCCGGCACCGGAACCCTTGCCGCCGCACTCGGCTTCGCCGAGGTGCGCAACGACATCTCCTGGGAGCGCAACGAGAAGACCCGCGGCCAGTACGACTGGGACGAGAACTACGTGCGCGAGTTCTCGCGCATGCATGCCAACGACGTGAAGCTGCTGGGCCTCGTCGTCTACGGCAACCGGCTCTACGGGACCCGGCGCGCGCCCTCCGGCGACGAGTCGATCCAGGCCTACGGCGCCTATGCGAAGGCCGTCGCCGACCGCTTCGACCTGGTCGGCCTCGAGGTGCTCAACGAGTTCAACCACCGCGAGACCGATGTCCCCTGCGGGCAGGGGCCCGCGTGCTACATGCCGATCGCACAGTCCGCCTGGGACCACGTCAAGCCGGCGTACCCGGACCTCCCGATCGTCACGGGCTCGACCGCGCTGTACGACCGCGACTGGTTCGTCGGCTTCTGGCAGGCCGGCGGGATGCCGGTGACCGACGCGGCGAGCTACCACCCCTACGAGTCCTGGATCGATCGCAACGCCGATCTGATCGCCGGCACGGTGCAGCAGTCCTACGCCGACATGAAGGAAGTCACCGGCGAGACGCGGCCGGTGTGGGTCACC
Organism: Microbacterium sp. STRO-1N; assembly: GCF_057748015.1. The sequence goes on along the minus strand of NZ_CM173234.1, from coordinate 3,029,670 downwards.
GAGATGGGCTTCCCCACGCACCATGACGGCGTCACCGCTCTCGAGCAGGGGCAGATGATGGTGCGCAACGAGACCCTGGCCTTCGCGAACGGCGTCGAGAAGTACTTCTGGTACGACCTCGTCAACGACACCCCCGATCCTGTGGCAGGAGAGGCGAACTTCGGCCTCTACGAGAACGGACCGCGCGCGAACGTCGTCGCGCTGGCACCGAAGCCCGGTGCCTTCGCGCAGGCCCTGATGATCGCGCAGCTCAACGGCAAGGATTTCGCGATCGAGGAGTCCGACGACACGAGCACGGTGGCGGTGTTCGGAACAGGCGCCGGCGAGACCCGCGTCGCGTGGGCGAAGGGCGCCGAGACGCAGCGCGCCTTCGCGTCGGATGTCCCGCTGGCGGTGACTGACATGTCGGGGCGCACCGAACTGGTCCAGCCGGTCGACGGCGAGGTCGCACTGATGCTTGGGGCATCGCCCGTCTTCATCACGGCGCCGGTGGAGGCTGAGGCGGAGGAGCCCACCGAGAAGGCCACGGACAAGCCGACCGAGAAGCCGACGGAGAAGCCCGAGGACTGAGTCCTCCAGGCATCCCCCAGAGTGGTCGCCGGTAGAATGCTCCGGTTCCCTCCCGTACGAAAGGTAAGTCGTCCATGAGCGCTGAGAGCAGGCGAGCGCAACGCAGCGACGAGCAGAGCACCGAGAAGAAGCCGGACAAGGTCGTTCGACGGCGTCGCGTCTGGCTGATCATCACGCTCGTCGTCATCGCGCTCCTTCTCGCGGTGTGCTGGGTCGGACTGCGTGCCATCACCGTGAAGGACGGGCTGACCAAGAGCCAGGAGCTCATCAGCGACATCCAGAACGGGGGAGACGTCGACAAGGCGCTCCCCGAACTGTCGGAGAATGCCGCGAGTGCGGGCGCCGCGGCATCCGACCCGGTCTGGTGGCTCATGGAGTGGGTCCCCGTGGTGGGCGACAACCTCAGGGGGGTGCGCCTCGCGGCGCAGTCCCTCGACGCGCTCGTCAACGGCGTGGCGCTGCCCGTGATGGGCGATGAGAGCGACACCGACCCGGTCACGGTGCGGCTGCTCAAGGCATCCGAGGATGAGGGCGACCACATCACTCAGCTCGCGGACGGGCTGGATGCCGTGTCGAAGTCTCCCTTCCTCATCTCCGTCGTGCGCGACGGCGTCGACCAGGTCGACGAAGTGATGTCGGCGGCGGCTCCGATGATCAGCATGATGCCGACGCTGCTCGGCGGGGACGGCGAACGCAACTACCTGCTCGTGTTCCAGAACAACGCCGAATCGCTCGCCCTCGGGGGCAGCGCGGCGGCGCAGACGCTCGTCAAGGTCGACAAGGGCGTGATCTCGATGGGTGCGCAGGGCGACAGCGGCAGCTACCAGAACGGCACCGCCGTGGACGTTCCCGTCCCGGACAGCGCCATTCAGCTGTACACGAGCTATCTCGTCGATCACATCAACACCAGCACGAGCCGCCCTGATTTCCCGACCGCGGCGCAGATCCTGCGCGCATGGTGGCAGCGCGACATCGCCCCCGACGAGGTCGCCGGCGTGATCTCGATCGACCCGCTCGCGCTGCAGCGGATCCTCGTCGCGACCGGCCCGATCGAGCTGGAGTCCGGTGAGACGCTCTCCTCGGACAACGCCGTCTCGGTGCTGCTGAGCGAGGTCTACGGGCGCTGGGACTCCTACAAGGAGCCCGAACTCGTCGACGGATTCTTCGCCGACACGGCCGCGGCCATCTTCGACACGATCGCCGCCGGCGACTTCGACATCAAGGACATGATGTGGGCGATCACGGAGAGCGCGTCGCAGGGGAGCGTTCTCGTCTGGGGCGATGACAAGAAGGTCGCCGACGCGATCGACGGAACCAAGATGAGCGGCATCCTGCCCGCGCACAACAAGGACGTCACCGCGGTCGGCGTCTACTTCAACAACAGCAACGGTTCGAAGATCGACTACTTCACCGAGACGGCGACCACGGCGACGGCCGTCTGCGAAGGAGACACGGCGACGTTCACCGCCACCGGGTCGCTCACTCTGCCGCTGACCCAGCGACAGGCCGAGGCGCTGCCCCGCTACGTGCAGAGCATGACCTTCGGCGCGCGCTTCCGCGATTGGATCTTCGTCTACGGCCCTCCGGGTACGACGCTGTCGGACGCGACCTTCAACGGCGACGAGGTCTCGGTGATGCACCGTGACATCGATGATCTCGGACGACCGGTCGTCGCCTTCGAAGCGTGGTTCGATCCGGGAGACACGGTCGACGTCACCGCGACGTTCGTCGGAGCATCCGGCGACTACGGCCCTCTCGAGATGCGGACGAACCCGATGGTCAACGGCGCGAAGCCGGTCGTCACCGACAACTGCGGGTGAGGGCGCCTTCCCAAGGAGACCGCTGCGGGTACAATGACTCGCGGTCCGGTTTCATCACAGGGGGGTGAGCATCGTCGTCGTTCAGCTCGAGCGCGGCAGCTCCGATATCTCGGAGGAGCCGAGGGAGACGTCTCGGATTCCCGTCCAGAAGGCGCGTCGGGCCGCATGGCCGCGCCGCTACGCGAGTCGACTCTTCTACAGCGACGTCGTCGTGCTCGTCATCACCCTCGTCGTCGGATGGCTGATCGCCATTCCCAGCATCACGACCGCCGTGTCGTGGCCCGGCGGCCCCCGTTTCTCTTACACGGCCGCGCTCATCATCATCGGCGTGCTGTGGCTGATCGCCCTCGACGTCACGGACAGCCGCGAGCGTCACATCGTCGGCAGCGGCTTCATCGAGTACCGACGGCTCGTCAACGCGTCGATCGCGGTGTTCGCCTTCACCGTGGCGATGGCCTACTTCCTCGGGATGAATCTGTCCCGACTTCTCGTGGCCGTGATCTTCCCCCTCGGCGTCCTGCTCCTGCTGCTGTCGCGCTGGTTGTGGCGTCAGTGGCTGCGTGCCAGGCAGAAGAACAGTCAGTACCTGCACCGCGCGGTCGTGATCGGCGAACCGTCGAAGGTCAGGCACGTCACCGGGCAGATCCGCCGCACGCCGGGGAGCGGCTATGAGATCGTCGGCGTGATCATGAACGGCGTCGCTTCCGAGGGCGTCCCGGACATCGAGGTGCTCGGCGACATCGCCCATGCGGAGGCGGCGCTCGACGCGGCCAACATCGACGCGCTGATCATCGCGGGTTCGGATGACCTGGACCCCGAGATGATGCGCCGGCTGGGCTACGCGGTCTCCGACCGGGACATCCAGCTGATCATGGCGCCGGCGCTCACCGACATCGCCGGTCCCCGGCTGCATGCGACTCCTGTGGCCGGTCTTCCGCTCGTGCACGTCGATTTCCCTCGGATGGAGGGAGCGTCCCGATTCCTCAAGCGCACCTTCGACCTGGTCGGCTCGATGATCCTCCTGGTGCTGCTCTCGCCCGTGTTCCTGGCGACGGCGATCGCGATCCGCGTGGACGGCCCGGGAAAGATCTTCTACCACCAAGAGCGGATCGGCCGCAGCGGGCGGACGTTCGGCATGCGCAAGTTCCGCTCGATGGTGGCCGACGCAGACGATCAGCTGGCGTCGCTGCTCGATCTGCAGGGCGACGCGGCCAAGCCGCTGTTCAAGATCAACGACGATCCGCGGATCACCAGGGTCGGGCGGTTCCTCCGCAAGCACTCCCTCGACGAACTGCCGCAGCTGATCAACGTGTTCCGGGGAGACATGAGTCTCGTCGGCCCGCGGCCTCAGCGTGCCACCGAGGTCGCTCTCTACGACGACGTCGCCTACCGCCGCCTGCTGGTGAAGCCAGGCATGAGCGGTCTGTGGCAGGTCAGCGGTCGCTCCTCGCTGTCGTGGGAGGAGACCATCCGCCTCGATCTGTACTACGTCGAGAACTGGTCGCTCATGCAGGACATCATCATCCTGTTCCGCACGGTGCGTGCGGTGATCATCCCCGGAGCCACGGCGCACTGAGTTTCGAATATTTCTTTCGAACATCTCTTCCCTTTTGGGTGTGGTCGGGGTAGCGTGGGGGTATGTCGACGACGACGCATCTGGATGCTCTGCACGAGGCGGTCACCCGCCTCGACGCGGTGTGGGCGGATGCGGGGGATGCGTCGGATCTGGACCGGGCGGGCCTGGTGGCCGCGAATGCGGAACTGGGGGTGCTGCACCGGGTCGTGGACGGACTGGAGGCCGAGGTCGCGGCGCGGATCGCGTACGAGTCCCGGCCCGAACTCGGTGCCGAGTCGTTGGCGAAGGAGCAGGGGTTCCGCACCGCGGGCCAGTTCGTCGCGACGGTCACCGGACGCTCTTCGGGTGAGGCATCGCGGCTGGTGAAGGTCGGGGAAGCGATCACGCCGCGCAGTGATCTGCTGGGGGCCAGGTTGCCGGCGAAGTACCCGGCCGTGCAAGCCGCCCTGGCCTGTGGGCGGATCGGTGCCCCGGCGGCCGGGTTGATCATCGGGCTGCTGGACCGGGTGCGGGTGAAGATCTCCGCGGAACGGGTGACCGAAGCGGAGACCCTGCTCGCCGAGAAAGCGGCCGGGTTGTCGTTGGACGAGGTCCGAAAGCTCCTCACCCACGCCGAAGCGCACCTGGACCCGGACGGGGTCCTCCCGCGGGAGGAGGCCGACCGGGCGCAGAACAGGCTGGTCATGTTCGAACGCGACGGACGGTTCCACATCGACGCGGATGTCGATGTCGCCACCGGCGCACCGATCAAGGTCGCGATCGAAGGGCATGTCACCGCGGTCCTGAACGCCCGCGCGAACGCCCTCGACCCTGACGCCGACCGCCGCACCGTCGGACAGCTGCAGGCGGACGCCCTCGCCGACCTCGCCGCCCACGCGCTCGGGTGCGACACCAACGCCCCCGCCCTGGCGGGTGCGACCGTGATCGTCCGCGTCGGACTCGACGACCTCACCGGCGGGACCGGACACGCCACCATCGACGGCATCGACCAACCCATCAGCATCGGCACCGCCCGGCGGATGGCCGCATCCGGCGGTGTCATTCCCTACGTCCTCGGGACGGATAGCGAGATCCTCGACTGGGGCAGGGAGAAACGCTTCTTCACGAAAGCGCAACGCCTCGCCCTGGTGCTCCGAGACGGCGGATGCGCGGGATGCACGCTCCCACCCTCGATGACCCGCGCCCATCACATCGACTGGTGGCAACGCGACCAAGGACGCACCGACCTCAACCGCGGGGTCCTGCTCTGCGACACCTGCCACCACCGCGTCCACGACAACGGATGGGAAATCAGAATCGAAGGCACCGGTGTCACCGCGAAAGTCTGGTTCATCCCCCCACCCAGCGTCGACCCCGAACGCACCCCACGCCTCGGCGGCACCCACCGCTACAACCTCGCCGCCTGACACCGAGGCCTGCGAAGCTGTGCCGACCGCGGCTGCCGGTCGGCAACTCGCAGGCCGCTGCATCCTGACTCTTCCCCTCCCGACATCCGCCGGACAGAATGGGAGCGTCGGCGCGACCTTGCCGGCACAGAACCGAGAGGGATTGCAATGGGTATCGAAGATTCGATCAACGACGCAGTGGGCAAGGGTAAGGACCTCTACGAGGAGCACAAGGACAAGATCGCTGACGCCGTCAAGAGCGAGCAGGCCGAGGACATCAGCGACAAGGTGCTCGACGGAGTCGCCGACTTCGCCAAGAAGGTCGCCCCCGGTGCTGCCGACAAGATCGACGAGATCCGCGACGGCGCCGACAAGGCCGTCGGCAACGAGTAATCTGCCGCTGATCGAGGGCGGGCTCCACTGCGGAGTCCGCCCTCGATCCATGTCCGCGCATAGAAAGGCATTGGTCGCGTCGCGCCGTACCCATAGAATCCTCACAGGGCTAGGGGAAGTGGACTGATGCACAAGCGGGTTACAAAGCGGTCGGAGTTGCGCGGAATCTGGGCGGGGGTGATTTCGCTCGCACTGGTCGTCACCGGACTCGTGGTGCCGGAAGCGTCGATGGCAGCCGAAGGCGACCCGGAGTACCTCACCGTCACCAAGAGCGTGGAGCCGGCCGAGCTCTCGCCCGGTCAGCCGTTCACATACACGATCGCCGTGAACTGCTCCGAGCGCTCGTGTCTGGACGCGACGCTCGACGACGTGCTGCCAGCCGAACTCGCCGGTTACGCCGTGCAGAACGTCAGCGCGCAGCCGGGCACCTCGAGCATCCCGCGCCAGGTCACCTGGACCGTCGACGGCGTCGAGAGCTCCACCGCACCCGAAGTGATCACGGCCGACACCGCCCTGCATGTCGACTTCACCGGCCCCGTCACCGCACCCGCCGGCACCGGCCTGCAGAACGGGCAGACCCTCACCTTCGCCATCACGCTGCAGGTCCCCGACGACCTGACGCCCGGCACCAAGGTGATCACCAACGTCGCCGAGACCGCCGCGACGAACTCGGCCCCCGACAGCGATGACGCCACCATCACGGTCACCACGCCCTCCGTCATCGACGTCGGCGTCACCAAGGGCTGGAGCCCGTCGCCGCAGAGCTACAACCCGGGCGCTCCGTCGATGATCGACCTCGGCGTCACCAACGCATCCAACGGCCCTGTCGAAACGCTGATCATCCAGGAACCCGCAGCGGCCGCCGACGGCGCCACCGCGCTCGACCCGAGCAACCCGTTCACGATCACCGACTTCACGGGCTTCGGCGCCTCGACGCTGCCCGAAGGCGCCGACCAGGTGCAGGTCGACCTCTACCTGCAGCAGGAGGACGGCACGTGGACCTGGGTCCCCGGTCCGCCCTCGTCGACGGTCGAACTCCCCGCCGGCGTCGACCCCGCCCTCGTCGGCGGCATCCGCCTGACCTACACCGGAACCGCCATCGCGAAGGACGCGACCGGCACCGTCGCCATCGATGTCGCGCAGCGCGAATCCGACCGCGAGTCGGGCGCCGACCTCTCCACCGAACAGCACACGATCGACAACGTCGCACAGGGCACCGCCGCCGTGAACGACCGCGAGCCGGTCTCGAAGACCGCCACCGCGAACTACGAGGTCAACCCCGTCAACGTCGCCGCCGCGACGACCAAGAGCATCGAGCCGGGCCGCATCGCCGCCGGCGACTCCGCCGCCTCCCGCATCGTCGGCACCAACACGTCGGATGTCGGAGTCGACGAACTCCGCGTCGCCGACCTCGACTACTTCACCGCCGACGTCACGTTCGGCGGCTTCAGCGCGCCGCCCGTCTGGCCGAGCACCGCCACCACCGGAACGCTCTTCTACTACCCGCTCGCCGGCGGCGACCCGATCGAGGTCGCGCTCGTGAACGGCGAGATTCCCGCAGCCCCGGGCCAGGACATCTCGGGCTTCGAGTTCGTGTACACCGCGCCTGATGGCGGCATCCAGTCCGGTGCCTCCGCCGTGATCGACTTCACGATCCAGACCACCGAGGCCGCCGTCGCCGACGGCGGCGACGAGGTCGTCACCACGAACGTCGCCACCACCACCGTGACCGCCGAGAACGGACTCCAGGCCAGCGACGACGACGACGCGACGCTCACGCTCGTCGACCCCGCCATCGCCGTCGCGCTCGAGAAGTCGGTGCGCCCGTCCAGCGCGGTCTCTCCGGGCGAGCCCGTCGTCACCGAGCTGCACTCGAACCTCACCACCACGTCCGACTACATCACCGCCACGCAGATCGTCGTCGAGGACTCCTTCGCCGGTGAGGGCACCTTCTGGGACGCCTTCGACTTCACCTCGATCGCCACGACGCAGGTGCCAGCCAACACGTCGCTGACCATCGACGTCATCGATTCCGCCGGGAACCCGCACACACTGCAGGTCTTCCCGGCCCGCATCCTTCCGCACCGGATCTCGATGTCCGAAGACGAAGTCCTCGCCGCGCTGCCCGATGGCATGACGATCGACGATGTCTACGGCATCCGCTTCACGTTCGACAACCCGGACGGGTTCCCGTCCGACACGACCGTCACGCCCTACGTGGTCTCCGAGGCGCGCGACACCCTCCGCGTCAGCGGCGACGCCACGGTGCCGGGCGACGACCAGCCGGTGTCGTACACGAACACCGCCACGACCACCGGCTCTGGCGAGACCGAAACAGGGACCCCGCTCGAGGACACCGCCGAGGACACCGGCGAGGGCACGATCGAGACGTACGCGAACGAGGGTCCGATCGGCATCGACAAGCGCTGGAACCAGGCGACCGTCGCCGCCCAGTCGCTGCAGGTGCGCGACACGACTCTGAGCTGGCGCGTCGACCCCGACTACGCCCGCGTCGCGATCTCCGACCCGAACAACGACTCCGGCACCGCCTTCGACGGCGGCATCCCCGGCGACCCGGCCGGCACGGTGTACGACGCGTTCAACCTCGTGCGCATCGACGACATCCCGGCCGACGACGAACCGTTCAGCAACGGCTGGTACATCCAGTACGACAACGTGGACGCGGTCGAGCTCTTCATCGGCGGCGCCTGGGTGCCGGCGGCGAACCCGCCGGCCGGCGGCTGGATCCAGAACGGCGGCTTCGTCGGCTACGCGCTCACCGACGACGAGCGTCGTGACGCCACCGGATTCCGCATCGTCCTGTCGCCGAACACCACGGCCAGGGCTGCATCGGGCGACCCCTTCGTCGACGCCATCGGCGACGGCGTCGGATCCTCCAGCGCCGTGCGCACGTTCGACCTGACCTGGCAGATCCGCGACCAGAAGCGCTCGGACGGATCGTGGGTCACCGGCGAGGAGATCTACAACGCCGGAGACGCAGGACTCGTCGACAACACGGTCCGCATCGACGGCGAACCGCTCGCCGGCGGAGACGTCGTCAGCGACGTCGACAACCACGAGATCCTCATCACCGATCCGGACCCGGCCGTCGACGTCCGCAAGTCGGTCACTCCGACGACGCCACTGAACGTGCCGCTTCCCGGTGCGGATGCCGAGACGTACCCGACCGCGACCTTCACGCTCGAAGCGCGCAACGGCTCAGTGGCCAAGGCCTCGTACATCCGCGTGACCGATCCGCCGGCCTGCACCGACGCCCAGGACATCGCCGAGTGCCAGAGCGCGGCGACCGCCGCCGGCGCCGTCGGCGACCCGTTCACCGCCGACATCGACTGGCTGACCGCCACAGGGCAGGGCAACCCGTTCGACCGCTTCGACGCCACCAAGGTGACGATCGGCGCGGCCATCCCCGAGCAGGTCGACCTCGCCGCCAGCGTCGTCTGGCTGCTGCGCTACGACGAGGGAGGGGGCGGGTACACCACCGAGCAGACCACCGCCGCAGCCGTCAACGCGATGGCGGCCGAGCAGCTCGCCACGGTCGTCGGCATCAGCACGACCTTCCAGAGCACCGACCCGTCGACCACGGGCGGAACGATCACCCCGGCCAACGTGCTCACCGTCGTGGTCGACGCCCGCGTGCGCCCGACCATCCGCAGCACGGGTGAAGAGCAGCGCCTCACCGCCAACCAGCGCGTCGAGGTCGAGAACCGCGTGTTCGCGCAGTCGTACGACCCGATCCTCAGCGACGGCGTCGCCACCGGCGACCTCGCAGACGTCACCGTCGTGCTCACCGGCGGCGACCTGAACGTCGGCGCGACCAAGCAGATCTCGCCCGAGGCTCTCACCGAGCCCACCCGCGGCGCACCCGTCACCGTCACGCTCGGCGCGAACCAGGGCACAGACCCGGTCAGCACCCTGGCACCCGCCGAGGTGCGCGTCACGGATGACACGACAACGTCGCCCGACTTCTGGAACGCGTTCGACGTCACCGGACTCGGCGCGATCACCGCCCCCGACGGCGCCGACCAGGTCGTCGTCTCGGCGTACCTCCCGGTCGACGGCGAGCTGACCTGGGTGGACTCCGCCGCGACCGCGATCGGCGATGCCGCGCTGCCGGTGGCCGCCGACCAGTACGGCGACATCCAGGGCATCCGATTCGCGTTCTCGCGGGTCGACGGCGCCTTCCTGTCGCCCGCCGTGCCTGCGCCGAACTGGAGCACGACCGCGGCCTTCACCGTGCAGCTGCGCGACGCGTACCGCGACTCCGGCGACCCGATCCCGCTCGAGGGCACGATCGACGACACGGTGACCGCCGTCAGCGACCGCCGCACCGGCTCGAGCGCCGAGGACACCGCGAACGCCGAGATCGGCCTCTCGCCCGGTACGCACCAGCTCGCCGTACACAAGACGGTGAACGAAGGCACCAGCCACTTCGCCACCGCCGGCGACCTCGTGCCGTGGGACCTCACCTTCACGAACCAGGGCACCGGCTACCTGACGGTCACAGAACTGCGCGACCTGCTGCCGCCCGAGCTCGTGTACCTCGGTGACGAGCCCGTCTACACGCCGGCACCCGACGGCCTGCTTCCGGCACCAGAGGGCTTCGCGCAGGAGGGCGACGAGCTCGTCTTCACCTGGGCCGAAGGCTCGCGCATGGCACCGGGGGAGACGTTCTCGATCCGCATCCTGCTCGAACTGCAGCCGGGACTGCTCCTGGGCGAGCAGGCGATCAACGAGATGACCGTGCAGACCGCCGAAGAGCTCAGCTCCTGCACGAACATCGAACAGGGCGGGGCCGTGACCGGCGCGTGGGATGCCGATCCCACCACCTGCGGCACCACCGAGTACGTCACACCGACCGACGGCACGAGCCTGTTCGTCGTCAAGGGCGTCCGTGGTGAGCGCGACGGTGCCATCAACACGACCAACCCCGAGCACGTGTGCGAACAGTCGCTCAATGCGACCGGCGGCGCCTACTACCGCTCGCCGTGCGCGGCGAACAGCCAGATCGGCGGTACCGACGACTGGGTGCTCCGGGCGCAGAACGGCGGCACCAGGCCCATCTCCGACATGGTCCTCTTCGACCAGCTGCCCGTCGCCGGCGACCAGGCCCTCATCTCCGGGGCATCGCGCGGGTCGGTCTACCGCCCGCAGGTCCTCGACGCGATCGCGATGGCCGCACCCGCCGGCACCACCACGGTCGTCGAGGTGACGACCTCCACCGGCGTCTGCGTCGGCACCTGGTCGAACCTCGCCGATCAGGAGCCCTGTGCGCAGAACGGCGAAGAGTGGGTCGTGGCCGATGACGCGACCGACTGGTCGACCGTCTCCGGCCTCCGGGTCTCACTCGACTTCACGACGACCGCGGCCGGTGCCCTCCAGCCCGGCGCGTTCGTCGACATCACCTACAGCAGCACGAACGTCGTGGCTTCCGAGGCGAACCCGTCCGGAGCCCCGTCCGCGGTGCCGGCACGCGACTCGTTCGCCTGGAACCAGTTCGGTGTGAAGTACCGCGAGCTCGGCGCCACCGGATACCTGAAGATCTCGCCGTCTCCGGTGGGCGTGCACCTGGTGTTCGGCTCCATCGCGATCTCGAAGGAGATCACGGGAGATGCCGCAGGCTACGCACCGGACGAGTTCCTCGTCGACGTCGTCTGCACGATCGACGGCACACAACTCGACCTGGGCGATGACGCGGTCCTCGAGCTGAACTCCGGGAACGAGCACACCCGCCGGATCGACGGCATCCCGCTCGGTGCCGCCTGCGACATCGCCGAGCAGGGCGCCACCGGTCAGTTCGGTGAGACCACGCGCACCGGCACCCCGGTGACCCTCGTGGTCGACGAGCAGAACTCCGGCATCGACGTCCCGGCAGCACAGGTCGCGACGATCGGCAACGACTACGCCTACTCGGGACTCGCGGTCACCAAGACCGTCGACACCGACGCCACCGAGGGAGAGTTCGGCCCGTTCGACTTCACCCTGAGCTGCACGACCGCCACCGGCACACCGGTCGCGTTCGACGGCGGAGCGACCGAACTCGAGTTCACCCTCGAGGACGGCGAGACGTTCACCGCACCGGAGAACACCATCCCGGCGCGCTCCACCTGCGTCATCACCGAGGTCGACAGCGCGGATGCCGATGGCATCGTCGTCGTCGGCGACAACGTGACAGACAACGGCGACGGCTCGGCGACCGTGCTCGTCGGCACCGAACAGGCGAACGTCGAGTTCACGAACGGCTACAACTCCGGCATCCTGACCGTCAGCAAGGTCGTCGACGGCGAAGGCGCCGCGCTCTACGGCGCCGGACCCTTCGACTTCACTGCCGTCTGCACCTACGAGGGCCAGACGCTGCTGAACGAGGCGTTCCAGCTCGATGCGAACGCGCAGCGCACGTTCGGCGTCTACCCGACCGGCACCAGCTGCATCGTGGAGGAGACCGGCGCCGGCGGCGCCACCCGTACGGCCATCGACCCGGCCGACGGCTCGGTCGTCATCACGGACGAAGCGGATGCCGTGGCCACCGTCACCGCGACGAACACGTTCGATCTCACGGCGATCCAGGTCGCCAAGGAGATCACGGGTCCGGCCGCGGCCTACGGCGCCGACGAGTACCGCGTCGACGTCGTCTGCACCGTGCGGACCGAGAACGTCCCGCTCGGCGACGACGCCGTGGTCGAACTGAACGCCGCCAACGAGTTCACGCACCGCATCGACGGCATCCCGACCGGCGCATCCTGCGACGTGACCGAGCAGGGCGAGCTCGGCGAGTACGGCGAGACAGGCCGCGCGGGAACGCCGACGGTCATCGACGTGACCGAGGTCGTCGCACCAGACGCCGAGGTCCCCGCCGCGCAGATCGCGACCGTGACGAACGACTACACGTTCTCGGGCCTGTCGGTCACGAAGCGCGTCGACACCGAGGCCGAAGCGGACTTCGGTCCGTTCGACTTCACACTGTCGTGCACGAGTGCGACCGGCATCCCTGTCCTGTTCGACGGCGACGTCACCGAGGTCGAGTTCACGCTCGAGGCCGACGACACCTACACCGCGCCGGAGGACACGATCCCGGCCAACTCGACCTGCCTCATCAGCGAGGTCGACAGCGCGGCGGCCGACGAGATCGTCATCGTCGGAGACGGCGTCACCGACAACGGCGACGGCACGGCCACCGTGCTGGTGGGCACCGAGACCGCGAGCGTCGAGATCCTGAACGGCTTCGACGCCGGCATCCTGACCGTGGCCAAGGTGGTCGACGGTGCTGGGGCCGAGCTGTGGGGCGCAGGGCCCTTCGAGTTCACCGCGGTCTGCACCTACCGCGACCAGACGCTGCTGGATGAGACCTTCGTGCTCGACGCGAACGCGCAGCGCACGTTCGGCACCTACCCGACCGGCACCGAGTGCGTCGTGGCCGAGACCGAGACGGCCGGCGCGACCACATCGGTACTGTCCCCGGCCGACGGCGTCGTGACCCTGACCGAAGGGGAGGGCGCGACCGTCACCGCGACGAACACGTTCGCCCTCACCGCGATCGAGGTCACGAAGACCGTCACGGGCGACGCCGCGGACTACGCGTCCGACGAGTTCCGCGCGGACGTCGTGTGCACGGTCGGCGGCGCGAACGTGCCGCTCGGCGCCGACGCTTCCGTCGTCCTGGACGAGGCGAACGGCTTCACCCGGCGCATCGACGGCATCCCGACCGGAGCGACCTGCGAGGTCACCGAGCAGGGCGTCGTCGGCGAGTTCGGCGAGACGACCCGTCCGGCCCCGGTCGCGATCGTCACGGCGGATGCCGTGGTGACCGACGACGACGAGGTGCCGGCCGAGCAGACCGCCGAGCTCGTGAACGACTACGCCTTCTCGGGGCTGTCGATCACGAAGCGGGTCGATGCCGAAGCCGAAGCGGGTTACGGCCCGTTCGACTTCACGCTGCAGTGCACGAGCGCCACCGGGATCCCGGTGACGTTCGGTGAGGACGGCACCGAGCTGACGTTCTCCCTCGAGGCGGATGGCACCTTCACCGCCCCGGCGAACACGATCCCGGCTCGTGCGGACTGCCTCATCACCGAGGTCGGCGCCACCGCGGACGGCATTGTGATCACCGGTGACGGGGTCACCGACAACGGCGACGGCACCGCATCCGTGCAGGTCGGCGTCGAGGAGGCAGCGGTCGAGTTCACGAACTCGTTCGACGCCGGCGTCCTCACGGTGATCAAGGTCGTCGACGGTGCGGGAGCGAGCCTGTACGGCTCCGGCGACTTCACGTTCACGGCCGTCTGCACCTATGACGGACAGACGCTGCTCGACGAGACGTTCGAGCTCGCCGGGGGAGCGACCCGCTCGTTCGGGCCGTACCCGACGAACACCGAGTGCATCGTCGAGGAGACGGATGCCGGCGGCGCCACGTCGACGGCGCTCGACCCGAGCGACGGGAACGTCGTCCTCGAGGCGGACGGCACGGCGACGGTCGCCGCGACCAACACGTTCGACGTCGCAGCGATCACGGTCACCAAGGAGCGCACCGGCGACCTGGACGCCGACGGCGCACACGGATCGTTCACGGTCCTCCTCGAGTGCGCCGACGGGGTCACGGTCCCTGGCGGCGCCGAGCGGGTGCTGAGCGCGCAGGGCGGCTACACGACGGTCTTCCGGGACCTCCCGGTGGGCGTGGACTGCCGCATCTCCGAGACGGATGCCGGGGGAGCGGTGAAGACGACCATCGTCGTCACCGCCGCCGACGGGACCGCCGTCACGAGCGACGGCACCTCAGCGGATGTCGCGCTGGACGACGACGTGGACGTCGAGATCACGAACGAGTTCGTCGCAGGTCTCCCGGCCACCGGGCTCGCGATGCCGATCGTGCTCGGCATCCTCGTGCTGCTGCTCCTGGGCGGCGGCATCCTGGTTCTGCTGATCACCCGTCGCCGTCGGGCGCTCGAAGCCTGACGACGCCGATCGGAGGCCGGGTGCGAATCGCTCGCGCCCGGCCTCCGGCATCCTCTATGCTGAGTGCAGCCGCCTGGGGATCTTGCGGCTGGGATCGCGAAGGGGTTCGCGATTCCGAATCGCACGGCTGAGCCGTGCACACGACTGGGGAACGATTTTGGGGATCGATGCGTCTGCGACGCCTTCTGCGCGTCGCGCGCTGCCGACACGGCAGTCGATCCGCCATGCCACCGACGGGGATCGGGGCGTCCCTTCACGCCCTGACCCCCGCGTTCGGCGCGCCCCCTCGCGCTGAACGCATCCCCGCGTGGGGCGAGGCATGGGGATGCCTCGCCCCACGATCTTCCCCTCGGATGCCGGCGCGACACGCCCGGGTTTGCAGAACCGAAATCACCCATGGCACAATAGGTAAGTTCCACATTCCTGGGGTGCGCTATGCGTGCCTCGCGGATCACTACCAGGGCAGTGCATAGACGGCGCCTCTTCTTGAGGCAGCAGGGTTCTAGGCCGCGGGTAGAAGAACATCCCCGACACCTCTGCTGAGAGGTTCTGCCGTGCGCCGCGAGGCGTGCGGACTGACAGAAGAACAGTGGTGCGCAGATCGGTTCTCCGGAGCCTGTCGAGTGCCGAGGCGCGAACAGCGTCATCGTGCGTCCAATGCCCCTGGGTCACCCGGCCCAGGACGGTAAGACGCTTAAAGAGAGTGAGCAGACAAATGGCGGGACAGAAGATCCGCATTCGCCTGAAGTCGTATGACCACGAGGTCATCGACACGTCGGCGCGCAAGATCGTCGACACTGTGACCCGTGCGGGCGCAACCGTCGTCGGCCCCGTGCCGCTTCCGACCGAGAAGAACGTCGTGTGCGTCATCCGGTCGCCCCACAAGTACAAGGACAGCCGCGAGCACTTCGAGATGCGCACCCACAAGCGTCTGATCGACATCGTCGACCCGACGCCCAAGGCCGTCGACTCGCTGATGCGTCTCGACCTGCCGGCTGACGTCAACATCGAGATCAAGCTCTGAGGATCGACATGGCTGACATCAACGCAAAGATTTCCAAGGGTCTGCTGGGCACCAAGCTCGGCATGACGCAGGTGTGGGACGAGAACGGCAAGATCGTTCCCGTCACCGTCATCGAGCTCGCACCCAACGTGGTCACGCAGGTCCGCACCCCCGAGAAGGACGGCTACAACGCCGTTCAGATCGCCGCGGGCCAGATCGACCCCCGCAAGGTCAACAAGCCCCTCTCCGCTCACTTCGAGGCCGCCGGCGTCACGCCGCGTCGCCACGTCACCGAGATCCGCACCGCGGATGCCGCTGACTACGCGCTGGGCCAGGAGCTCACGGTCGACGGTCTCTTCGAGGCCGGCCAGCTGGTCGACGTCGTCGGCACGAGCAAGGGCAAGGGCACCGCGGGTGTCATGAAGCGCCACAACTTCAAGGGCGTCTCGGCATCGCACGGTGCCCACCGCAACCACCGCAAGCCCGGCTCCATCGGCGCATCGTCGACTCCGAGCCGCGTCTTCAAGGGCATGCGCATGGCCGGCCGTATGGGTGGCGAGCGCGTGACCGTCCTCAACCTCACGGTGCACGCCATCGACGCCGAGAAGGGACTCATGCTCGTCAAGGGCGCCGTCCCCGGTGCGCGTGGCCGCGTCGTCTACGTCCGCAACGCAGTGAAGGGTGCCTGAACATGGCTGACTCGACTCTCGCGCTCGACGTTCTGAAGGCCGACGGCAAGAAGGCCGGCTCCATCGAGCTGCCCGCCGAGCTCTTCGACGTCAAGACGAACATCCCGCTGATCCACCAGGTCGTCGTCGCACAGCTCGCCGCTGCGCGTCAGGGCACCCACTCGACCAAGCGTCGCGGTGAGGTCTCCGGTGCAGGCCGCAAGCCCTTCAAGCAGAAGGGCACGGGTAACGCCCGTCAGGGTTCCATCCGCGCGCCGCACATGACTGGTGGTGGCATCGTCCACGGACCGAAGCCGCGCAACTACGCGCAGCGCACCCCCAAGAAGATGATCGCGGCCGCCCTGCTGGGCGCGCTGAGCGACCGCTTCCGCGGTGAGCGTCTGCACGTGGTCGAGACCTTCGGCATCGACTCCGCTCCTTCGACCAAGACCGCGTCGAGCCTGCTCGCACAGGTCGCCGGTCCGAAGAACATCCTGGTCGTCACCGAGCGTGACGATGAGGTGACGCTCAAGTCCGTCCGCAACCTGCCGGACGTTCACTGGCTCACCTACGACCAGCTCAACGCCTACGACGTGCTCGTCTCCGACGACATCGTCTTCACCAAGGCCGCGCTCGAGGCGTTCATCGCTTCGAAGACCGGCGCAACCGAGGAGGTCTCGGCATGACCGAGCAGGCAACCGTCCTGACGACCGCTCTCAACAAGGACCCGCGCGACATCATCCTGAAGCCGGTCGTGTCCGAGAAGAGCTACTCGCTCATCGACGAGGGCAAGTACACGTTCCTCGTGGACCCGCGCGCCTCCAAGACTGAGATCAAGCTCGCCATCGAGAAGATCTTCGACGTCAAGGTCGCAGCGGTCAACACGATCAACCGCGTCGGCAAGGCCCGTCGCACCCGCTTCGGCACCGGTAAGCGCAAGGACACCAAGCGCGCCATCGTCACCCTGAAGTCGGGCACCATCGACATCTTCACGGCAATCGGCTGATCCGGGGGATAAGGACAATCATGGCTATTCGCAAGTACAAGCCCACGACCCCGGGTCGTCGCGGTTCGTCGGTGGCCGACTTCGCCGAGATCACCCGATCGACGCCCGAGAAGTCGCTGCTGCGTCCCCTGTCGAAGACCGGTGGCCGTAACAACCAGGGCCGCATCACGACCCGTCACATCGGTGGTGGCCACAAGCGCCAGTACCGTGTCATCGACTTCCGTCGCAATGACAAGGACGGCGTCAACGCTCGGGTCGCTCACATCGAGTACGACCCCAACCGCACCGCACGCATCGCGCTGCTGCACTACTTCGACGGCGAGAAGCGCTACATCATCGCGCCGAACAAGCTGAACCAGGGCGACATCGTCGAGTCGGGCGCATCGGCTGACATCAAGCCGGGCAACAACCTGCCGCTGAAGAACATCCCCACCGGTACCGTGATCCACGCGATCGAGCTCCGCCCCGGCGGCGGCGCGAAGCTGGCTCGCTCGGCGGGGACCTCGGTACGTCTCGTCGCCAAGGATGGCGCCTTCGCGCAGCTTCGTCTGCCGTCCGGTGAGATCCGCAACGTCGACGCACGCTGCCGCGCCACCATCGGCGAGGTCGGCAACGCCGAGCAGTCGAACATCAACTGGGGCAAGGCCGGCCGCAAGCGCTGGTTGGGCGTTCGCCCGACCGTCCGTGGTGTCGCCATGAACCCGGTCGACCACCCGCACGGTGGTGGTGAGGGCAAGACGTCCGGTGGACGTCACCCCGTCACTCCTTGGGGCCAGGCTGAGGGTCGCACCCGCCACGCCAACAAGGAAAGCGACAAGTACATCGTGCGTCGTCGTAACGCCGGCAAGAAGCGCAAGTAGGAGTAAGAGAAGATGCCTCGCAGTCTTAAGAAGGGCCCCTTCGTCGACGAGCACCTGCTTCGCAAGGTGGTCGTGCAGAACGAAGCCGGCACGAAGAACGTTATCAAGACCTGGTCGCGACGCTCGATGATCATCCCCGCCATGCTGGGACACACCATCGCCGTCCACGACGGTCGCAAGCACATCCCTGTGTTCGTGACCGAGACCATGGTCGGTCACAAGCTGGGCGAGTTCGCGCCCACCCGCACCTTCCGCGGCCACGAGAAGGACGACAAGAAGGGCCGCCGCCGCTGACGCGGGGGCGATAGAGGAGAGAGAAATGGTGGAGTCCATCGCACGCGTGCGACACATCCGCGTGACCCCTCAGAAGGCTCGTCGTGTCGTCGCGCTCATCAAGGGCAAGCAGGCCCAGGAAGCTCTGGCGATCCTGAAGTTCGCACCGCAGAGCGCCAGTGAGCCGATCTACAAGCTTGTCGCGTCGGCCATGGCCAACGCGCAGGTCAAGGCGGATCGTGACGGCGAGTACCTCGACGAGCAGGACCTGTACGTGGCTAACGCCTACGTCGACGAGGGCACGACGCTCAAGCGTTTCCGCCCCCGTGCACAGGGTCGCGCTTTCCAGATCAAGAAGCGCACGAGCCACATCACGGTCGTGCTCTCGACGCCGGAGGTCGCTGCCGCGGCCGAGGGCGACAGCAAGAAGAAGGCGAGCAAGTAATGGGACAGAAGGTAAACCCGTACGGCTTCCGCCTCGGTATCACCACCGACCACGTCTCGCGCTGGTTCTCTGACTCGACGAAGCCGGGTCAGCGGTACGCGGACTACGTCGCCGAGGACATCAAGATCCGTCGCCTGCTGCAGACGCAGCTGGACCGCGCCGGCGTCAGCAACATCGAGATCGAGCGGACCCGTGACCGTGTGCGTGTGGACATCCACACCGCACGCCCCGGTATCGTCATCGGTCGTCGTGGTGCTGAGGCCGAGCGCATCCGTGGCGACCTCGAGAAGCTCACCGGCAAGCAGATCCAGTTGAACATCCTCGAGGTCAAGAACCCCGAGGCCGACGCTCAGCTCGTCGCGCAGGGCATCGCCGAGCAGCTCTCTGCTCGTGTGGCGTTCCGTCGTGCGATGCGCAAGGGTCTGCAGGGCGCTCAGCGCGCCGGCGCCAAGGGCATCCGCATCCAGGTCTCCGGCCGTCTCGGCGGCGCCGAGATGAGCCGTTCGGAGTTCTACCGCGAGGGTCGTGTGCCGCTGCACACGCTGCGCGCGAACATCGACTACGGCTTCTACGAGGCCAAGACCACCTTCGGGCGCATCGGCGTGAAGGTCTGGATCTACAAGGGTGACCTCACCAACAAGGAACTCGCTCGCGAGCAGGCCAACGCGCCGAAGTCGCGCGGTCGTGACGACCGCGGTGGCGACCGTCGCCGTGGTCCTCGCAACGAGGCCCCCGTCGCAGAAGGAGCGTCTGCCTGATGCTTATTCCCCGTAAGGTCAAGTTCCGCAAGCAGCACCACCCGGGGCGCAGCGGCCAGGCAACCGGCGGCACGAAGGTCTCCTTCGGCGAGTACGGTATCCAGGCGCTCACCCCCGCGTATGTGACGAACCGTCAGATCGAGTCCGCTCGTATCGCGATGACCCGTCACATCAAGCGCGGTGGCAAGGTGTGGATCAACATCTACCCCGACCGTCCGCTCACGAAGAAGCCGGCCGAAACCCGCATGGGTTCCGGTAAGGGTTCGCCGGAGTGGTGGGTCGCCAACGTCAAGCCGGGTCGCGTCCTCTTCGAGGTCGCCGGCGTCAGCGAGCAGCTCGCTCGCGAAGCACTGACCCGTGCCATTCACAAGCTGCCTCTCAAGGCACGCATCATCAAGCGCGAGGAGGGCGACGCGTAATGGCGATCGGCACCAAGGAGCTCGCTCCCAGCGAGCTCGACACGTTCGAAGACCAGCGCCTCGTCGAGGAGCTGCGTAAGGCCAAGGAGGAGCTGTTCAACCTCCGTTTCCAGTCGGCCACCGGCCAGCTGGAGAGCCACGGCCGCATCCGCGCCGTCAAGCGCGACATCGCGCGCCTGTACACCGTGATCCGCGAGCGCGAGCTGGGCATCCGTGCGACGCCCGCTCCCGTCGAGGCTCCGGCCAAGAAGGCGTCCAAGGCAAAGGCGAAGAAGGCCGACTCGGCTGAGGCGCCGAAGGAGGAGGCCGAGTAATGGCTGAGAAGAAGGCTGCCGCCAAGGCGAGCACCGTCGAGCACGCCGAGCACGACGTGCGCGACGCGGACGCTCGCGGTTACCGCAAGGCCCGCCGCGGGTACGTCGTCAGCGACAAGATGGACAAGACCATCGTCGTCGAGGTCGAGGACCGCGTGAAGCACCCGCTGTACGGCAAGGTCATCCGCCGCACCTCCAAGGTGAAGGCGCACGACGAGGGCAACACCGCCGGCATCGGCGACCTGGTCCTCATCAACGAGACCCGGCCGCTCAGCGCCACCAAGCGCTGGCGTCTGGTTGAGATTCTGGAGAAGGCCAAGTGATTCAGCAGGAGTCCCGCCTCAAGGTCGCCGACAACACCGGCGCGAAGGAACTGCTCACCATCCGCGTTCTCGGCGGCTCGCGCCGTCGTTACGCCGGCCTGGGTGACACCATCGTCGCGACCGTCAAGGACGCGATCCCCGGCGGAAACGTGAAGAAGGGCGACGTCGTCAAGGCGGTCATCGTCCGCACCAAGAAGGAGACGCGCCGTCCCGACGGCTCGTACATCAAGTTCGACGAGAACGCCGCCGTGATCCTGAAGAACGACGGGGAGCCCCGCGGCACCCGTATCTTCGGACCGGTCGGTCGTGAGCTTCGCGACAAGAAGTTCATGAAGATCGTCTCGCTCGCCCCGGAGGTCATTTGATCATGGCGAACATCAAGAAGGGCGACCTGGTTCAGGTCATCACGGGCCGCAAGCAGGACAAGGGCGGCGACCGCGGCAAGCAGGGCAAGGTTCTCGAGGTCCTCGTGGCCGAGAACCGCGTCATCGTCGAGGGCGTCAACTACGTCACCAAGCACACGCGCGTCGGCCAGACGCAGCGCGGCACGAAGACGGGCGGCATCGAGACCATCGAGGCTCCCATCCACATCTCCAACGTCCAGGTCGTCGACCCCTCGAGCAAGAAGCCGACCCGCGTCGGCCACCGCGTCGAGGAGCAGACCAAGGACGGCGTGAAGCGCACCGTCCGTGTGCGTTACGCGAAGAAGTCAGGTAAGGACCTCTGATGAGCACCGACACTGCCGCGCCGGCTGGCAAGATCCAGCCGCGCCTGAAGCAGAAGTACAAGGCCGAGATCCAGCAGAAGCTGCAGGAAGAGTTCGGCTACCAGAATGTGATGCAGATCCCCGGCATCGTCAAGGTCGTCGTCAACACCGGTGTCGGTGAGGCGGCTCGCGACAGCAAGGTGATCGATGGTGCGGTCGAGGACCTCACCAAGATCACCGGCCAGAAGCCGATCGTCACGAAGGCCCGCAAGTCCATCGCGCAGTTCAAGCTGCGCGAGGGCCAGGCCATCGGCGCGCACGTCACCCTCCGTGGCGACCGTGCGTGGGAGTTCATCGACCGCCTGGTCTCGCTCGCACTGCCCCGTATCCGCGACTTCCGCGGTCTCTCGGCCAAGCAGTTCGACGGCAACGGCAACTACACCTTCGGTCTCCAGGAGCAGAGCGTGTTCCACGAGATCGATCAGGACAAGATCGACCGCGTTCGCGGCTTCGACATCACCGTGGTGACGACGGCGAAGACGGATGACGAGGGTCGCGCACTTCTGCGCCACCTCGGCTTCCCCTTCAAGTCCGAAGACGCCCAGGCGTGATGCGGTGACGCGGGGAGGGATGCCGCAAGGCGCCCTCCCCGCGTGCCGTACAATTGAAGATTGCGTGCTCATCGCAGGCCGTCTGTCGTGTAACGGCAGCCGGAACCTCATGACTGAAAGAAGAACACAATGACAATGACAGACCCGGTCGCAGACATGCTGACCCGTCTGCGCAACGCGAACTCGGCGCACCACGACTCCGTGACGCTCCCGTCGAGCAAGCTGAAGACGCACATCGCTGAGATCCTCCAGCAGGAGGGCTACATCTCCAGCTGGGAGGTCACCGACGCCCGCGTCGGAAAGAACCTCACGCTG
Source organism: Microbacterium sp. STRO-1N (assembly GCF_057748015.1). The sequence goes on along the minus strand of NZ_CM173234.1, from coordinate 3,007,258 downwards.
GCGCTCAAGTACGGTCCCAACCGTGAGCGTTCCATCGCCGGCATCAAGCGCGTTTCGAAGCCCGGCCTCCGCGTCTACGCGAAGTCCACGGAGCTTCCGAAGGTCCTCGGCGGCCTCGGCGTCGCCATCCTGTCCACCTCCTCCGGTCTTCTCACCGACCGTCAGGCAGAGCAGAAGGGCGTGGGCGGAGAAGTTCTCGCCTACGTGTGGTGATACGAAATGTCGCGTATTGGACGACTTCCCATCGAGATTCCCGCGGGCGTGACCGTTTCGGTCGACGACCGTGTGGTCGCGGTGAAGGGCCCCAAGGGTGAGCTCACCCTGACGGTGGCCAGCCCCATCGAGGTCGCGGTCGAGGAGAACCAGGTTCTCGTCTCTCGTCCCGACGACGAGCGCGAGTCGCGGTCGCTTCACGGCCTGACCCGCACGCTCATCAACAACAACATCATCGGCGTCACCCAGGGCTACACCAAGGGCCTCGAGGTCGTCGGCACCGGTTACCGCGTGCAGCAGAAGGGCAGCTCGGTCGAGTTCGCCCTCGGCTTCTCGCACCCGGTTCTGATCGACCCGCCCGCCGGCATCACCCTGACGGTCGAGGGCAACAACAAGCTCACGGTCAGTGGCATCGACAAGCAGGCTGTCGGCGAGGCAGCTGCGAACATCCGCAAGATCCGCAAGCCCGAGCCGTACAAGGGCAAGGGTGTCCGCTACGCGGGCGAGGTCGTGCGTCGCAAGGCCGGAAAGAGTGGTAAGTAACCATGGCTCTCAAGTCAAAGTCTGACGCCCGCGCGCGTCGTCACGCCCGTCTCCGCAAGAAGATCGTCGGCACCGAGCTGCGTCCGCGTCTGGTCGTCAACCGCTCCGCGCGTCACGTCTTCGTCCAGCTGGTCGACGACAGCAAGGGCCACACGGTCGCCTCGGCATCCACGCTCGAGACCGACGTCCGTGGTTTCGAAGGTGACAAGACCGCCAAGGCCCGCAAGGTCGGCGAGCTCGTCGCCGAGCGCGCGAAGGCCGCCGGCGTTTCCGAAGCCGTGTTCGACCGTGGCGGCAACCGCTACGCGGGTCGTGTCGCGGCGATCGCCGATGGCGCTCGTGAAGGAGGGCTGGCACTGTGAGTGACAACAAGGAGAACGAAGTGACCGAAGCGGCACCTGCCACTTCCGAGACGGCCGCCGGCACCACGCAGGCCGAGCCGCAGCGCGAAGGCCGCCGTGGCGGTCGTGACCGCAACCAGGGTGGACGTGACCGCAACTCGCGCGACCGTGGGGACAACCAGTTCCTCGAGCGCGTCGTCACCATCAACCGCGTCTCCAAGGTCGTGAAGGGTGGACGTCGCTTCAGCTTCACCGCCCTCGTGGTCGTCGGTGACGGCAACGGTCTGGTCGGCGTCGGCTACGGCAAGGCCCGTGAGGTCCCCCTGGCCATCTCGAAGGGTGTCGAAGAGGCCAAGCGCAACTTCTTCCGCGTTCCGCGCGTCGCCAAGACCATCCCGCACCCCGTGCAGGGTGAGGCCGCGGCCGGTGTCGTGCTGCTTCGTCCGGCTGCCGCCGGTACCGGTGTCATCGCCGGTGGTCCGGTTCGCGCCGTGCTCGAGTGCGCCGGTATCCACGACGTGCTGTCGAAGTCGCTCGGCTCGTCGAACACGATCAACATCGTGCACGCGACCGTTGCCGCCCTGAAGCAGCTCGAGGAGCCCCGTGCGGTCGCCGCACGTCGTGGCCTCGAGTTCGACCAGGTCGCACCGGCGCGTCTCGTCCGCGCGGAGGCCGAGGCGGCCGCAGCGCAGAAGGTAGGTGCCTGATGGCTGCGCGCCTCAAGGTCACGCAGATCAAGTCCAAGGTGAGCGAGAAGCAGAACCAGCGAGACACGCTGCGCAGCCTCGGTCTGAAGCGGATCGGTGACACCACCGTCCGCCCCGACGACGCGCAGACGCGCGGTTACGTCCGGACCGTCGCCCACCTCGTCAAGGTTGAGGAGATCGACTAATGGCTGAGAAGAACGAAGCCGTCGAGGCTGAGAAGGCCACCAAGAAGGCTGCTGCCCCCAAGGCTGCCGCCTCGAAGGCCACGGCCGAGAAGAAGGCTCCGGCTGCCAAGAAGCCGGCCGCCAAGAAGCCTGCTGCCAAGAAGGAAGCCGCGACCACGCGTCCCGGCGTCCTGAAGGTGCACCACCTGCGTCCGGTCCCCGGCGCCAACACCGCGAAGACCCGTGTGGGTCGCGGTGAGGGCTCCAAGGGCAAGACGGCCGGTCGTGGCACCAAGGGCACCAAGGCCCGCAACACCGTTCGCGTCGGATTCGAGGGTGGGCAGATGCCGCTGCACATGCGCACCCCGAAGCTGCGCGGGTTCAAGAACCCGTTCCGCGTCGAGTACCAGGTCGTGAACCTGGAGAAGCTCGCCGAGCTCTACCCCAAGGGTGGAGACGTCACCGTCAGCGACCTCGTCGCCAAGGGTGCCGTTCGCAAGAACGAGAAGGTCAAGGTCCTCGGCAACGGGGACATCGCGGTGAAGCTCACCGTCTCGGTCGACAAGGTCTCGGGCTCTGCCGAGCAGAAGATCGTGGCGGCCGGCGGTTCCGTCAAGTAACCACAGTTCAGAGGGGTCGGAGAGTTCTCCGGCCCCTCTGTGCGTTACTCTGGTCTTTCGGCCGTCAGCTGTGTCGACGGCGACCTTTCTGGAGGAAATCCCTTGTTTAGCGCCATTGCGCGGATCTTCCGCACGCCCGACCTCCGTCGGAAGATCGGTTTCACCCTGGCGATCATCGCCCTCTACCGGTTCGGCTCGCACATCCCTGCTCCGTTCGTGAACTTCCCGAACGTCGAGCAGTGTCTTGCACTCACCTCGGGTACCGACGGGCTGCTGAGCCTGGTCAACCTCTTCTCGGGTGGAGCCCTGCTCCAGCTGTCGATCTTCGCGCTGGGTGTGATGCCATACATCACGGCGACGATCATCACCCAGCTGCTGCGGGTCGTCATCCCGCACTTCGAGACCCTGCACAAGGAGGGTCAGTCCGGGCAGGCCCGCCTCACGCAGTACACGCGCTACCTCACCATCGCGCTGGCGCTGCTGCAGTCGACGACGCTCGTCACCGTGGCACGCAGCGGCCAGCTGTTCGGCACGACCGACATCGCGGCATGCCAGAACCTGCTGACCAACGACGTGTGGTGGGCGCAGCTGCTGATGATCATCACGATGACCGCCGGCACCGGCCTCATCATGTGGTTCGCCGAGCTCGTCACCGAGCGCGGCATCGGCAACGGCATGTCGCTGCTGATCTTCACCTCGATCGCCGCGACCTTCCCGTCCGCCATGTGGATGATCTGGGAGGCCAAGGGCTTCGAGGTCTTCCTCCTCGTGCTCGCCGTCGGCATCGTGGTGATGGGGCTCGTCGTCTTCGTCGAGCAGTCGCAGCGTCGCATCCCGGTGCAGTACGCCAAGCGCATGGTCGGACGCCGCACGTACGGCGGCACGAACACGTACATCCCGATCAAGGTCAACATGGCCGGTGTGATCCCGGTGATCTTCGCGTCGTCGCTGCTGTACATCCCGATGCTCATCGCGCAGTTCAACACCCCCCAGGACGGCTCTGAGCCGGCCGCGTGGGTCACGTGGATCTCGCAGTACTTCACGACCGGTGACCACCCGCTGTACATGGCGGTGTACTTCCTGCTCATCATCGGCTTCACGTACTTCTACGTCGCGATCACGTTCAACCCCGTCGAGGTCGCCGACAACATGAAGAAGTACGGCGGGTTCATCCCCGGCATCCGTGCGGGTCGTCCGACGGCCGAGTACCTCGACTACGTGCTGACGCGCATCACGTTCCCCGGATCCATCTACCTGGGTCTGATCGCTCTCATCCCGCTGGTGGCCCTGGCCACGGTCGACGCCAACCAGAACTTCCCGTTCGGTGGCGCGTCGATCCTCATCATCGTCGGCGTGGGTCTCGAGACGGTCAAGCAGATCGACGCTCAGCTTCAGCAGCGCCATTACGAAGGGCTCCTCCGATGACAGCATCCGCACGTCTCCTCATCGTCGGCCCGCAGGGCTCCGGCAAGGGCACGCAGGGTGTTCGCATCGCCGATTCCTACGGCATCCCGGTCATCTCCACCGGCGACATCTTCCGCGCCAACATCAAGAACGGCACCGAGCTCGGCCAGCAGGTCACGTCGATCCTGGATCGCGGAGACCTCGTGCCGGACGAGCTGACGAGCGAGATCGTGCGCGACCGGCTGTCGCAGGACGATGCCGCGAACGGCTTCCTCCTGGACGGCTACCCGCGAAACGCGGTGCAGGTCGGGCACCTGGAGTCGTTTCTGAGCGCCCGCGGCGAGGCTCTGGATGCCGTCATCCTCCTCGACGTTCCGCGTGACGAGAGCATCGAGCGCCTGCAGCGGCGCGCGTCCGAGCAGGGACGTTCGGATGACACCCCCGAATCCATCGCGCACCGCCTGGACATCTACGAGCACGAGACGGCTCCGATCCTCGAGACGTATTCGGACCGGGGCATCGTCGACCGCATCGACGGCGTCGGCTCGCTCGACGAGATCACCGAGCGCATCTCCGCGGCGCTGGACGCCCGCGGCCTGCGCGTGACGGTCTGAGCGTGTTCCGCCGGTCGATCTACAAGACCCCCGCGCAGCTGCGCGCGATGGTCGAACCAGGACTCATCACCGCGGCATCCCTGGATGCTGCTGCGGCGGTGATCCGGCCCGGCGCGACGACGTCGGCAGTGGATGCTGCGGCATCCGCCGCCGTGCTCGCGCGCGGGGCGGAGTCCAACTTCAAGCTCGTGCGCGGATACAGCCACACCACGTGCATCTCGGTCAACGAGCAGGTCGTGCACGGCATCCCCGGTTCGCGTGTGCTCGAGGCCGGAGACATCGTGTCCGTCGACAGCGGCGCGCAGTTCCAGGGTTGGAACGGCGACAGCGCGCGCACGTTCGTCGTACCGGATGACTCGCGGCCCGACGTGGTCGCTGCTCGCCTGGAGCTCTCTCGGGTGACCGAGGGGTCCATGTGGGCCGGCATCGCGGCCATGGCGTCTGCGCGGAACCTCGGCGACATCGGCGCGGCCATTCAGGACTACATCGAGGCGCAGGGGGAGTACGGCATCCTGCGCGAGTACGTCGGCCACGGCATCGGACGCAAGATGCACGAGGCGCCCAGCGTTTTCAACTACCGCACGCCGGATGCCGGGGCCGAGGTCAAGCCCGGCCTGGTGCTCGCGATCGAGCCGATGGTGACCGCCGGCGGTGAGGCCACGTTCGTGGAGGACGACGACTGGACCGTCTCCACGGTCGACGGCAGCGACGGCGCGCACTGGGAGCACAGCGTCGCGGTGCATGCGGATGGCATCTGGGTGCTGACGGCGGCAGACGGCGGTGCCGCTGGCCTCGCGCCGTTCGGCGTCACGCCGACCCCGATCGCGTAGTTCCCCCGTCGCCCCAGGCGTCCCTCCGGCGGGCGGGGGATAGGGCGCTCACAACGGGCGCATAGGATGGGGCGGCAGGATTGAGGGTGCGGCGCTGTGCGCGCCGAACGACTTCGAAGTGTGGACCGCGCGATCGCGCGCGTCTCGAGAGAACGGGAAAGCAATGGCAGCAGCGCAGGGCAAGACCAACTGGTTCGCCATCTGGATCTCGGCCGCTGTGGTCGTCATCCTGGTGGTTCTCGGCGGCCTCGTCGTGTTCCTGAACAACCAGGCCACGGCACCGGGAGCCGCACCCGAGACGTCCGGCATCGTCAACGGCGAGACGGGCGCGATCTCCTTCGGTGAGGGCGACACGACGATCGACACGTACATCGACTTCATGTGCCCGATCTGCGGCGACTTCGAGGACGCGTACGGCGCTGCGCTGCAGGATGCCGCGGCCAACGACACCATCACGTTGAACATCCACCCGATCTCCATCCTGGATCAGGCGTCGCAGGGGACCGAGTACTCGTCCCGTGCCGCCAGCTCGATGTACTGCGTCGCAGCCGAGGCGCCGGACGCGGCGCTGGACTACTTCAACCTCCTCTTCGAGAACCAGCCCGAGGAGAACACCACCGGTCTCACCGACGAGCAGCTCGCCGGTTTCGCCGAGCAGGCAGGAGCCGGTGCGGCCGCCGACTGCATCGCCGACGGCACGTACATGAAGTACGCCCAGGACCAGGTCGCGAACACGCCGCCGGACCCCGAGACGGGTCGCGTCGGAACGCCGACCGTGGCCATCGACGGTGAGCGCATCAGCAACGCCGACATCGGTACGCGCTTCGCCGAGATCCTCGGCTGAGGCACGCACAGCCCCGCACCACCCCGGATCGACACGACGGCGGCGCATCCCATTTGCCGGATGCGCCGCCGTCGTCTAATATTGATCTTTGGTGCTTTGCGCCTAGTTCGGCGTGTCCGGCTAAGGTGCGCATCCAACCCATCCATCCACCGCAGATCGGCCGATCTGCAGAAGCGTCAGCGAGTTTATGGCTAAGAAAGACGGTGTCATCGAAATCGAGGGCGTCGTGTCCGAGGCGCTGCCCAACGCGATGTTCCGCGTCGAGCTCACCAACGGACACAAGGTTCTTGCAACGATCTCCGGAAAGATGCGGCAGAACTACATCCGCATCATCCCCGAGGACCGCGTGGTCGTGGAGCTCAGCCCCTACGATCTGACCCGCGGCCGCATCGTCTACCGCTACCGCTGATCGGTCGAGAAGTAACACCCCAGGCACTCACGCCTGCCCGGTGAAGACAGCGAACAGGAAACACAATGAAGGTCAACCCCAGCGTCAAGCCCATCTGCGATCACTGCAAGGTGATCCGTCGTCACGGCCGCGTCATGGTGATCTGCAAGAGCAACCCGCGCCACAAGCAGCGCCAGGGCTGATCTCGCAGATCCGACTCCACAACTCAATACACAACAGGCAGGATCAGAACCCACTCCGGTGGGGGACACCTCGGGGCGGAGGCCCGGGCACCGATCCTGCTCCACACCTCCATCACATTTCAGGAGATCCGCATGGCACGTCTTGCCGGCGTTGACATCCCGCGCGACAAGCGCGTGGTGATCGCACTTACGTACATCTACGGCGTTGGCCGTACCCGCTCGGTCGAGATCCTCAAGGCCACCGAGATCGACGAGTCGATCCGCGTGAAGGACCTGAGCGACGACCAGCTCATCGCACTCCGCGACCACATCGAAGGCAACTACAAGGTGGAGGGTGACCTGCGCCGCGAGGTCGCCGCAGACATCCGCCGCAAGGTCGAGATCGGTTCCTACGAGGGCATCCGTCACCGTCGTGGCCTTCCGGTCCGCGGTCAGCGCACCAAGACCAACGCCCGTACCCGCAAGGGCCCGAAGCGCACCGTCGCCGGCAAGAAGAAGGCCCGCTAAGCAGCGGCCAGGGAATAGGAGAAAACTTTCATGGCTGCACCCAAGGCCGCCGCGCGCAAGCCGCGCCGCAAGGAAAAGAAGAACATCGCGCTGGGCCAGGCCCACATCAAGTCGACGTTCAACAACACGATCGTCTCGATCACCGACCCGACCGGCGCTGTCATCGCGTGGGCATCGTCTGGTGGCGTGGGCTTCAAGGGCTCCCGCAAGTCGACCCCGTACGCGGCCGGCATGGCCGCCGAGTCCGCCGCACGTCAGGCTGCGGAGCACGGCGTCAAGAAGGTCGACGTCCTCGTGAAGGGTCCGGGTTCGGGCCGCGAGACCGCGATCCGCTCGCTGCAGGCCGCCGGCCTCGAGGTGGGTTCGATCCAGGACGTCACGCCCCAGGCTCACAACGGCTGCCGTCCGCCGAAGCGCCGTCGCGTCTGATTTCGTTCGAGGATGCCGGTCCCGTCACGGGGCCGGCATCCTCGCCGCAGGTTTCCACAACTCAAGAACCTCACCCACCACATGTCATATAGCGGGCATGTGATCGAAAGGAACACACAGTGCTCATCGCACAGCGTCCCACACTGACCGAGGAAAAGATCGTCGAGAACCGGAGCCGGTTCATCATCGAGCCGCTCGAGCCCGGTTTCGGCTACACCATCGGCAACGCGCTGCGTCGCAGCCTGCTCTCGTCGATCCCCGGCGCTGCTGTCACCAGCATCCGCATCGACGGCGTGCTGCACGAGTTCAGCACCATCCCCGGTGTGAAGGAGGATGTCACCGAGATCATCCTCAACATCAAGCAGCTGGTCGTCTCCAGCGAGCGTGACGAGCCCATCACCGCTTACCTGCGCAAGACCGGCGCAGGCGAGGTCACCGCAGCAGACATCTCGGCTCCGGCCGGTGTCGAGGTGCAGAACCCCGAGCTCGTCATCGCGACCCTGAACGACACCGCGAAGTTCGAGCTGGAGCTCACCATCGAGCGCGGCCGCGGCTACGTGTCCGCCACGCAGAACCGCAACGAGTACGCCGAGGCCGGTCAGATCCCGATCGACTCGATCTACTCGCCCGTTCTCAAGGTCAGCTACCGCGTCGACGCGACCCGTGCCGGGGAGCGCACCGACTTCGACAAGCTCGTCCTGGACGTCGAGACCAAGTCCTCGATCAGCCCCCGCGACGCCGTCGCCTCGGCTGCGAAGACCCTCACCGAGCTGTTCGGTCTCGCCCGCGAGCTGAACGTCGAGGCCGAGGGCATCGAGATCGGCCCGGCGCCGGTGGAGGCTGTCGCCTCCAGCGAGCTGTCGATGCCGATCGAGGACCTCGACCTGTCCGTGCGCTCGTACAACTGCCTCAAGCGCGAGGGCATCAACACGGTGTCCGAGCTCGTCGCCCTCTCGGAGACGCAGCTCATGAACATCCGCAACTTCGGCCAGAAGTCGGTCGACGAGGTGCGCGACAAGCTCATCTCGCTCGGTCTGTCGCTCAAGGATTCGGTGCCCGGTTTCGACGGCGCCCACTTCTACGGCGGCAGCGAAGACGAGTCCTTCTGACCTTCCCGAAATTCTGACCAGGAGTTAGACGAATATGCCTAAGCCCACTAAGGGTCCCCGCCTCGGAGGCGGCCCCGCACACGAGCGCCTGATGCTTGCCAACCTCGCGGCTGCTCTGTTCACCCACAAGTCGATCAAGACGACCGAGACCAAGGCCAAGCGCCTTCGTCCGCTCGCCGAGCGCCTGATCACCTTCGCCAAGCGTGGCGACCTGCACGCCCGTCGCCGGGTGCTGTCGGTCATCGGCGACAAGACGGTCGTGCACGAGCTGTTCACTGAGATCGCACCGCTCGTCGCGGACCGCGAGGGTGGCTACACGCGCATCACCAAGGTCGGCAACCGCAAGGGCGACAATGCCCCGATGGCCGTGATCGAGCTCGTCCTCGAGCCCGTCACGCCCAAGAAGAAGGCTGCCAAGCCCGCCGCCAAGGCTGAGAAGCCGGCCGAGGTCGTCGAAGAGGCTCCCGCAGCCGAGGCAGCAGCACCGGCCGCCTTCGTCGCCGCCGAGTTCGGTGACGACTCGGCTGAGCCCAACGAAGACGGCTCGGCTCCCGAGGGCTTCGACATCAAGGGCAACAAGGACTCGATGAAGTACCACCGCCCCGATGGTCAGTGGTACGACGCGACCGTCGCCGAGGTCTGGTTCCGCACCGCCGAGGCCGCTGAGGCCGCCGGTTTCGTCGAGGCCGGCAAGTAAGCCTCAGGCTCACGAGCAGAAGCCCGCCGCCCCGAAAGGGGTGGCGGGCTTCTGCGTATCCGGGCGGTGACGATTCACGGATCCGGTGACGTTTCACGGACGAATCGACCGGATCGGACCGTGATTCGTCACAAGGACCGTGATTCGTCGCGGGCTGAGGCGCCGACAGGGCGCTGCGCAGCCCGGAGTAGGGTGGATGAGTGACCGACGCTCGGATTCAACGCGGCCCCCGGGCGTATGCGTCCTTCATCGTCATCGGCCTGCTGGCGGGCGTCCTGTCCGGATTGTTCGGCGTCGGCGGCGGGACGGTCATCGTGCCGCTGCTCGTGCTGCTGCTGCATTTCGACCAGCGCCTGGCCGCCGGGACGTCGCTGGCCGCGATCGTCCCCACGGCCGCCGTCGGCGTCATCTCGTACGCGGTCCATGGCTCGGTGGCGTGGATCCCCGCGATCATCCTCGCCGCGGGAGCCGTCGTCGGCGCGCAGATCGGCACACGACTGCTGCCGCGGATCTCGCAGACCGCCTTGCGGTGGGGGTTCGTCGGCTTCCTGGTCGTCGTCATCATCATGTTGTTCGTCGTGATCCCGTCCCGCGGCGCCGAGTTCGAACTCACCTGGCTGTCGGGGAGCGCGCTCGTGCTGGTCGGCGTCGGCACCGGCATCCTGTCCGGCCTCATCGGAGTGGGCGGGGGAGTCGTCGTCGTGCCGGTGCTCATGCTGGCCTTCGGGACCAGCGACCTCGTGGCCAAGGGCACCTCGCTGCTCATGATGATCCCGACGGCGATCTCGGGCACGATCGGCAACCTGCGTCACCGCAACGTCGACCTCACCGCCGCCGTGACCATCGGCGTCGCCGCCTGCACGACCACGGCTCTCGGAGCATGGCTGGCGACCCTGATCGACCCCCTCCTCGGCAACATCCTGTTCGCCGCCTACCTCGTCGTCATCGCGGTGCAGATGTCGCTCAAGGCGATCCGGGGCCGCAAGCGCTGAGGCCTTCCCTTGCGGATGCCGGGGGGATCGCCGAAAGTGAAGAAACCCTTATGTGAGCCTCATATCCGCCTCACAATGGGCCGACACCATGGGGTCATGACCTTCTCACGCCGCATCCTCGTCGCCAGCCTCCTCATCTCGCTGCCGGTGGTCGCCGCCGCGGGAAGCATCGCGCTCGCGCAGACGCCCGGGGCACCGCAGCTGCCCCAGGAATCGGTGGTCGTCGAGTTCGCGACGCCGACTCCGACCCCCGAGCCGGAGGCACCGCGTCCGGTTCCGTCCGCCGCGCCGGTCGCGCCGCCGGCCCCGCCGGCCACCGGTGACGACGACGGCGACGACGTCCGCGGCGACGACGGCGCAGGAGACGATGGCGGCGCCGGCGACGATGGTGGTGCCGGCGACGACGACGGAGACGATGGCGGCGCCGGTGACGACGACGGAGACGACGGCGTAGGAGATGACGACGGAGACGATGGCGACGATGACTGACACGACAACAGCGCCCATTCCGACGGTGGCGGCGCCCGCTCCTTCGGCCGAGCCGTTCCCGGCCGAACCGGCGCGTCCTCCTCGGAGCCGGTTCCGCGCACTCCCGGCGCGCTGGCGCATCACCGCCTGGATCATCGCCAGCACGGTCGTCACGCTCCTCGCGGTCGGCCTGATCGGACGCAGCATCTTCCTCGCGGACATCGAGCGATCCGCCAACGCGGACGTCGAACAGGAGGCGCAGGAGTTCCACCGGTTCCTGGCCCAGTCCGCCTCGGACTTCACTTCCGCCGACGAGCTGCTCGCGGACTATCTCGGCCGGCAGTCCGTCCACGCGGGCGAGATCATCGTCGGCGCCGTCGACGGCAAGCCGGTGGCAGTGGCCAACGGCCTGTTCGAGGGCGAGTCATCGTTGGGATTCCCCGGAAGCGATGCCCTCGCCCTCCGGCTGCTCAGCAGTGCGGAGAAATCCGGAAACGTCTCATCATCCGAGGCAGGGCCGCTGCGCTGGGGACGCGTGGACTTCGCCTCGGGCGACACCGAGGGCTCGCTCCTGGTGATGCAGTTCACGCAGGCGCAGAGTGCGGCCGTGGATCAGTCCGTCGTGACGATCGCGTGGGTGGCGTTCGCCGGTCTGCTGCTCAGCTCCGGGGTCGCCTGGCTCGTCGCCGGTCAGATCCTCGCGCCGGTCCGAGAGGTGCACCGTGTGGCCCGCGAGATCAGCGAGCGCGACCTCACCGCCCGAGTGCCGGTCGAGGGCAATGACGACATCGCGGCCGTCGCGACCACGTTCAATCAGATGCTCGACCGACTGGAAGGCGTCTACGCCACCCAGCAGCGCTTCGTGGACGACGCCGGACACGAGCTGCGCACCCCGATCACGATCGTCCGCGGACACCTCGAACTGCTCAGCGATGACCCGGTCGAGCGCCGCGAGACGCTGCGTCTGGTGAGCGGCGAACTCGACCGGATGAGCCGCATCGTCACCGACCTGCTCGTGCTCGCCCGCGCCGAGCAGCCCGACTTCGTCCGCGTCGCCGGATGCGACATCGCGTCGCTCACGCTCGACGTCGAAGCCAAGGCGCAGGCGCTCGGCGATCGGCGCTGGCAGCTCATGGAGGTCGCCGAGGGGCAGGCGCGTCTGGACCCCCAGCGCATCACACAGGCCGTGCTGCAGCTGGCCGCCAACGCCGTCCAGATCACCGAGCCGGGGGCGCGCATCCGCATCGGCTCCCGCTTCGAGGGCTCCGGCCCCGATCGGATGCTGCGGCTCTGGGTGCAGGACGAGGGACCCGGCGTCGCCCCGGCGGACGCCGAGCGCATCTTCGAGCGCTTCGTCCGCGGCGGCGCGTCGGGGGAGGGCACCGCGCCCCGACGCGGCTCGGGGCTGGGCCTGGCCATCGTCCGCGCGATCACGGATGCCCACGGCGGCTCCGCCTGGGTGGACAGCGTGCTGGGCGAAGGAGCCACGTTCGGGCTCGACATCCCCGCCCCGAATGACGCCGATCCCGTCATCCCCCTCGACAGCACCCTCGTGAAGGAGGCCTGACATGCGCCACATCCTGATCGTCGAAGACGACCCCCACATCACCTCCTTCGTCCGACGCGGCCTTCGGGCCGCCGGCTACGAGACGTCCGAGGCCACCGACGGCGAAAGCGCCCTCATCATGGCTCGCACCCGTCAGTTCGATCTGATGCTGCTGGACATCGGCCTGCAGGGGATCGACGGCTTCACCGTCCTCTCGCACCTCCGAGGCGAAGGCGTCACGGCTCCCGTCATCATCCTCACCGCACGCGATTCCGTGATCGACACGGTCCGGGGGCTCGAGAGCGGCGCGAACGACTATGTCACCAAGCCGTTCCAGTTCGCCGAGCTTCTCGCCAGAGTGAAGCTGCGCATCGGCGACGGCGAGCAGCGGGTCGCCGGAGCGGTCCTCTCACACGGCGACGTGACCGCCGACATCCGCACCCGCAGGGTCACCATCGGCGACGAGTCGGCCGACCTCACCTCGCGGGAGTTCTCGCTGCTCGAGGTGTTCCTGCAGCATCCGGGTCAGGTGCTGTCGCGCGATCAGCTGATCGGCCAGGTGTGGGGAATGGACTTCGACCCGGCATCCAACGTGGTCGACGTCTACGTACGAGCCCTGCGCAGCAAGATCGGCGCGGAGCACATCGAGACCGTCCGCGGAGCGGGGTATCGGTTCCAATGAACACCGCACCCATCCGCGTCATGTACGCCACACGCCCCCCGGAGCGGTTCGCGCCGCCGAACGCTCCGACCCCGCCGCGCGTGCCCCGCACCCCGCGACCGCCCCGTGACCGTATGCGTCTGCGGAGCGTCCTCGGTCTCGTCGTCGTCGCGATCGCCGTGATCGCGCTCGGCGTCGCCGCCCTCACGTCTCCGGCAGGCGACGGCGGTGCGCCGACGCTGCCGATCGCCGCCACGATCTCGGTCTTCCTCCTCGCCGTCTGGGCGTGGATCTGCACGCCGCTCGACGACACTCTGGTGGCCTTCCTCGCCGCGGTCGCGCTCATCGCCATCGGCGTGCTGCCTGCTGAGGACTTCTTCGCCTCGCTGGGCGACGAGACGATCTGGCTGCTGCTGTGCGCGTTCATCATCGCGGCTGGTGTCAGCGCGTCGGGACTCGCGCTGCGAGGCACCGCACTGCTGCTGCGCCGGGCCCGCACACCGCGCGCACTGTTCCACCTCACGACCTTCGCCCTCACGGTCACGACGTTCGCCGTCCCGGCGACCTCGGGGCGTGCCGCGCTGGCGATCCCCGTGTTCACGGCGCTCGCGGCGTCCCTGGCCGATCGTCCGGCACTCATCCGGGCCCTGTCGCTGCTGTTCCCCACGGTGATCCTGCTGTCCGCCGTCGGCTCGCTCCTCGGTGCCGGCGCGCACGTGATCACCTCGCAGCTGCTGGAATCCGTCATCGGGCAGGGCTTCGGATTCCTCGACTGGCTGTGGTTCGGCCTGCCGCTGGCGATCGTCTCCTCCCACCTCGCGTGCGAGATCGTGCTACTGCGGTTCACCGGCAGGGCAGAACGCCGACGCGGCATCCCGAACGTCGTCGCCGACCTGGCCCACACGGCACCGACACCGGTGAGCGGACCGCTCACGGCGATCGAGCGCCGCGCCGGCCTGCTGCTCGTCGCCGTGGTCGCGCTGTGGTGCACCGAGCCCGTGCATCACATCTCGCCCGCGCTCGTCGCGCTGTTCGGCGCCATCGTCGTGGTGTCGCCGAAGATCGGATGCATCACGCTGCCTGTCGCGGTGAAGAAGGTGCCGTGGGCGCTGCTGCTGTTCCTCGCCGCCACGCTCGCACTCGCCTCGGCGCTCACCGCCACCGGTGCCGCCGACTGGCTCGGCACCTGGGCGCTCGGGCCGATGGCGGGGCTCGGTTCGTCGGCCGGCATCGCGTTCGTGCTCGCCGTCATCGCCCTGTCGCTCGGCGCGCACCTGATGATCCCCTCGCGCTCCGCACGGTCCGCGGCGATCATCCCGATGGTCATCGCGCTCGCCCCCGGACTCGGCGTCGACCCCGCCGCCGCGGCCTTCGCCTCAACCGCGGCCGCCGGCTTCTGCCACACCCTGCCCAGCTCGGCGAAGCCCGTGGCCATGTTCGCCGACCCGGAGATCGCACCGGGCGGATTCCATCCCCGCGACCTCCGCTCGCTCTCGGCGATCCTCGCTCCGGCGATGTTCCTCCTCGTCGTCTGCTTCTCGTTCTGGATCTGGCCGGCCATGGGGATGCCGCTCCTGCGCTGAGCACCGCGCACCGCAGCATCCCCTCGCCCTCGCCCTCGCCCTCGTCCTCACCCCTCCACCCCACCGACGTTCGTCGTACCCGGATCCGGGTCCATCAGAAGGAGCCTCCATGTCCATCCACATTCCCCAGCGCGTTCTCGTCGCCCCCAGCGGATTCAAGGAGAGCCTCGACGCCGAGACGGTCGCCAGGGCCATCGCATCGGGTGTGCGCCGCGTCATCCCCGGCATCCAGGTCGACGAGTTCCCGATCCCGGACGGCGGCGAGGGCACCGCGGCCGCGCTCGCCGCAGCGACCGGTGGCGAGCTCGTCCCGGTCACCGTCACCGGCCCGGTCGGCGATCCCGTCGTCGCGCACTATGCCCGCCTCGGAGGGTCGGCACGCGGCACGGCCGTCGTCGAGATGGCGCAGGCGGGCGGGCTGCGTCTGGTCCCGCGCGACAGGCGCGACCCCGGTGCCACGACGACGCTCGGCGTCGGGCAACTGATCGCCGCCGCGCTCGACACCGGCGCGGAGCGGATCATCGTCGGCTGCGGCGACTCGGGCACCAGCGACGGCGGGGCCGGTGCGCTGGAAGCGCTCGGCGTCCGGGTCCTCGACCGGGACGGCACCCCGCTGCCCCGCGGCGGACGGCACCTCGTCGACGCCGCCGCGCTGGATCTCACCCACCTGCACCCGCGGGCCGCCGAGGTCGAGATCGTCCTCGCCTGCAACATCCACAACGTCCTGTGCGGACCCCGAGGCGTCGCACGCGTGTTCGGTCCGCAGAAGGGCGCCTCACCCGCCGACGTCGAACAGCTCTCGGAAGCACTGGACACGTGGGCCGATGTGCTCGAGCGGTTCGGTCCGCAGGGCGCGACGATGGATGTGCGCACCGGACCGGGTACCGGAGCGTCCGGCGGCCTGGGGGCAGGACTCGCGGCGGTCCTCGGCGCTCGCCTGGCTCCGAGGTTCGAAGTGCTGCTGGACGGCGACCTGCTGCCGCGCAACCTCGACGACCTGCTCGAGACGGCCGACCTCGTCATCACGGCCGAGGGCGCGATCGACTTCCAGACGCCGCGCGGGAAGGTGCCGGCCGAGGTCGCCATGCGCGCCCGCATCGCCGGGGTGCCGGTGCTCGGCATCGCCGGCTCGCTGGGCGAAGGAGCTCCGGCCGTGCACGATATCGGCATCGGAGCGATCGCCTCCATCCTCACGGTGCCGATGCGGCTCGAACAGGCCGTCGAACAGGGCGAGGCTCTGCTGCGGGATGCTGCGGAGCGCAGCATGCGCCTGGTCATGCTCGGCTCCGCCCTCGCCGCGCGGGCCGCCTGAAGAGTGTTTCCCCGGCCGGCGACAGGGAGTCGGCCGGGGACGGCCGGTAGGATCGAGGGGTGCCAGTCAACACCGAACTTGTCGGCCGGGAGTTCCCGCCGACGGCCCCGTACCTCGTCGGTCGTGAGAAGGTGCGCGAGTTCGCCCGCGCCGTCTTCGCCGACGCTCCGCTGCACACCGATGTGGATGCCGCTCGCGCGCTCGGCTACGCCGACGTCGTCGCCCCGCCCACGTTCGCGA
This sequence comes from Microbacterium sp. STRO-1N, assembly GCF_057748015.1. The sequence continues at coordinate 2,990,843 of NZ_CM173234.1, read as the reverse complement.
TGGTCATCCAGGACCAGACGCTGCAGCAGCTGCTCAGCGAGCCGGGGTCGGGCATCGAACTGGCGCGCACCATCCACGCGGAGCAGCGCTTCGCCTACACGCGGCCGATCGTCGCGGGCGACGAACTGAGCGGACGCCTCACGGTCACCGGCATCCGCACGGTCGGCGGCAACGCCATGATCACCAGTGAAGCCGAGATCACGGATGCCGACGGCGCCCACGTCGTCACGGCGACCAGCGTCCTGCTGGTCGGAGCGGGGGAATGATGTCGTTCACGGTCGGAGACGTCGTCGCCGAGCGCGACATCCACCTCACGCGCGAGTCGCTGGTCCGCTACGCGGGCGCCTCGGGCGACTTCAACCCGATCCACTACCGCGACGACGTCGCCGAGTCGGTCGGGCTTCCCGGCGTGCTCGCGCACGGGATGCTGACGATGGGCATCGCCTCGTCCGTCGTGGTCGCGGCCCTGGGCGACACGGGCGCGATCACCGAATACGGTGTGCGGTTCACGAAGCCCGTCGTCGTCGACCCGGCGGACGGTGCGCACGTGCACGTGCTCGCCACGGTCGGCGCCGTGGACGAGACCAGCGCGCGCATCGACCTCAAGGTCACCTTCGGCGAGACCACGGTCCTCGGCAAGGCGCAGCTGCGCGTCGCGATCTGATGCGCGACGTCGCACCGATCGCGCTCTCGCAGCTCACCACGCTGCGCACCGGCGCCGCACCCGAGCGGATGCTGGAGGCGCGCACCGCCGACGAGCTGGTCGAGGCGCTGCGCGAGACCTGGACGCGCGGCGACGAATGGTTCGTCCTCGGCGGCGGCTCGAACCTGTTCATCGGCGACGAGACGTTCGAGGGCACCGTGATCCGCGTGCTGACGACCGGCATCGAGCGGCTCGAGTCGCCGCACCCCGGCCGCGCCCGCGTTCGCGTGCAGGCCGGTCACGACTGGGACGCGCTCGTCGCCTACACGGTCGAGCACGGACTCGCCGGCATCGAGGCGATGAGCGGCATCCCCGGAACCGTCGGCGCCGCCCCCGTGCAGAACGTCGGCGCGTACGGGCAGGAGATCCAGGAGACCCTCGTCGAGGTCGAGCTCATCGACGAGGGCGGCGAGGTGTCCGTGGTTCCGGCATCCGAACTCGGGCTGGGCTTCCGGACGTCCGTCCTCAAGCATCACTACGGTGGAGCGCCCCTGCGGCGCGCGGTCATCCTGTCGGTCACGCTGGATCTCGCTGACGTGGGGGATGCCGGGCGCATCGTCCGCGGCGAGCAGCTGCGCCGCGCGCTCGCGCTGCAGGACGACGCCCCTGTGCCGCTGGCCTGGGTGCGCGAGCGGATCCTGGCGACGCGTGCCGTCAAGGGCATGCTCCTCGATCGAGATGACCCCGACACGTCGAGTGCCGGTTCGTTCTTCCAGAACGCGATCGTGCCGGAGGCCGTCGCGCGGGCCCTCCCTCCGGAGTGCCCGCGGTGGCCTGTGGCCCCCGACCTGGATGCCGTCACGGTCATTCCGCTCGGCGCATATGACGGGACGGTTCCTCCGATCGTGTCGACGCCGACCGACGTCAAGGTGTCGGCGGCGTGGCTCATCGAGCACGCCGGCATCTCGAAGGGCTTCAAGCTGCCGCGCTCCCGCGCCGGGGTGTCAACCAAGCACGCCCTCGCGCTCACCAATCGCGGCGGAGCGACGGCCGGCGAGATCGCCGAACTCGCGCGCTACATCTCCAGTCGAGTGCACGCCGAGTTCGGTCTGCTGCTGCAGCCGGAACCCGTGCTCGTCGGCGTCGACATCTAACGTCCCCCGGTCGCAGAGCATCGCGCCGCAGCTCGCGCAGGGCGTATGCTCGCGTGCATGCCCGGACTCGTGCCGTACCTGTTCTTCCCCGGCAACGCCGCCGAAGCGCTGACCTTCTACCGCGACGTGTTCGGCGGGGAGCTGACGCTGTTCACGTACGCGCAGTTCAGCCGCGTGGACGGCCCTGACGACGCGATCGCGCACGGCATGCTCACCGGCGCGGTCCAGTTGTTCGCTGCAGATGCCGGAGGGGACGAGGATGCCGTGCACATCGTCGGGGCGAGCTTCTCGCTGCTCGGGGCAGCGGGGGCCTCGACTCTCACACGCTGGTTCGACGCGCTCGCCGAGGGTGGGACGGTCGCCGACCCGCTGCAGAAGCGTCCGTGGGGGGACTACGACGGTCAGGTGGTCGATCGCTACGGCATCCGCTGGCTGATCGGGTTCGAGGACTGACGCGCCCGCGCCGGATCACCCGGGCGCCTGCTCCCAGATCAGGAGGTTCGCCCGCAATCAGGACGATTCTCGAGAATCATCCTGATCTCGGCACATCGTCCTGATCTCGAGCGGGCGGAGACCCCGGTCAGGAGGCGAACAGGCGCTGCAGGCGCTGGACGCCCTCCAGAAGCTGGTCGTCGCCGAGCGCGTAGGAGAGGCGGAGGTATCCCGACGGCCCGAACGCCTCGCCGGGAACGACGGCGACCTCGGCCTGGTCGAGGATGAGGTCGGCCAGCTCGAGCGAGGTCGTGGGCGTGACGCCGCCCCAGGTCCGCCCGAGCAGACCCTGCACGTCGGGGTAGACGTAGAACGCGCCGAGCGGGTTCGGCACCTTCACACCGTCGATCTTCGACAGCTCCGACACGATGAGCCGGCGACGGCGGTCGAACGCCTCGCGGAACTGCTCGGCCTCGGTCTGCGGGCCGGTGAGAGCGGCGATCGCGCCCTTCTGCGCCACGTTGTTCACGTTGCTGGACAGGTGCGACTGCAGGTTGCCTGCGACCTTGATCGCGTCGGCGGGGCCGACCATCCAGCCCACGCGCCACCCTGTCATGGCATAGGTCTTCGCGACGCCGTTGACGAGGATCGTCTGGTTCGCAGCCGCCGGGACCGCTTCGACGATCGAGACGGCCTTCACGCCTTCGTAGGTGAGGTTCTGGTAGATCTCGTCAGAGATGATCCAGATGCCGTGCTCGACGGCCCACTCGCCGATGGCCTTGGTCTCCTCCGCCGTGTACACCGAGCCGGTCGGGTTCGACGGCGAGACGAACACGAGCACCGTGGTGCGGTCGGTGCGTGCCGCCTCGAGCTGCTCGACCGTGACCTTGTAGTCCTGGTCGGATCCGGCGAACACCTCGACAGGGATGCCGTCGGCCAGGCGGATCGCCTCGGGATACGTCGTCCAGTACGGCGCAGGCAGCAGCACCTCGTCGCCGGGGTTCACGACCGCCTGGAAGGCCTGATAGACGGACTGCTTGCCGCCGTTGGTCACGATGACCTGCGACGGGGAGACTTCGAGGCCGGAGTCGCGCAGCGTCTTCGCAGCGATCGCCTCGCGCAGCGCCGGCAGGCCGGGTGCGGGCGTGTACCGGTAGCTCGCCGGGTCGGCGAGAGCCTCTGCCGCGGCATCCACGATGAACTGCGGCGTCGCGAAGTCGGGCTCGCCGGCGGCGTAGGAGATGACCGGCTTGCCTTCGGCCTTCAGGGCCTTGGCCTTGGCATCCACCTTGAGGGTCGCGGACTCGGCGATTGCGGACAGCTTGCGGGAGAGAGGAGCGCGTTCGGTCACGCTTTGAATGCTACCCGCGCGAGGGGAGCCGTGCGCGTCAGTCGCTGCAGCACTCCGCAGTGCCGCACGAATCGGCGTATCGGCGCCGTGGCGCGGCAGGATCGGTCATGTCGACGAGAGCGGATGCATCGGCATGCGTCGGCTCATCGCCGACGGAGTGCCAGAGAGTGAAGTGCCACATCCCGCGGTTCTCGTCGGCCAGCAGCCGGTCGGGGCCGGTGAGGATAAGGACGCGGTCGTGCTCGCGGTCGGCCCGGAAGGGGGAGACGAGTTGTTCGCGCAGCACCGATGGGTCGACCTCGATCGTGTCGGCGCGTTCGACGGACTCGCCGTGCGCCTCGAGCGCGGTCGCCAGGGCGTCGGCGGCACGGCGCGAGCGGTTGTCGTCGGCACCGGCGACCACGACGAGGCGAGCGCCCGTCGCGTTGTTGTGCAGGAACTCGAGCGCGATCCCGTCCCACGCGTCTGTCATGCATCCAGGGTACGCCGGGGGCGTCGGACGGTCGTCGCTGCCGTCCGCAGCACCTGCGCGAGGAGGGCCGCCGCCTCTTCGACCAGCGCGTCGTCCAGATTCCCGTACCCCAGGACGAGGGCCTCGGGCAGGGCCCGGTCGAAGGCGTAGCGACGCAGCGGAACCAAAGCAAGCGCGTGCTCGGATCCGCGGCGGACGACCTCGCCGGCGTCGAGACCGGTCGGCAGGGAGAGGACGAGGTGCATGCCGGCGGCGATGCCGGTGACATCGAGGCCGCCGATCTCATCGCGCAGTCCGACGAGCTCGTGGTCGAGCGCCGCGAGCAGCCGACCGCGTCGTCGACGGAAGCGCGTGCGTGCGCGGCGCAGGTGCCGCTCCAGATCGCCGTGAGTGAGGAAGTGCGCGAGCGCGGCCTGATCGATGAGGGAGGGCGCGGTCGTTGCGGCGGCGGGTTCGAACCCCGACGGCAGGACCATCCATCCGATCCCGATACCCGCCGCGATGGATTTGGAGAGCGAACCGATCAGCGCGACGCGGTCCGGCGCGAGGCGCTGCAGGGCGGCCACCGGACGCCGGTCGTAGCGGAATTCGGCGTCGTAGTCGTCCTCGATCAGGAGGGCGTCGGCGGAACGCGCCCAGGCGACGATGTGCTCGCGCCGCTGCGGCGACAGGGCTGCGCCGAGGGGGAACTGGTGCGCCGGCGTGAGCAGCGCTGCTCGTGCACCCGTGCGTCGTGCGGCCGATTCGAGTGCCGCCACATCGATGCCGTCCTCGTCGACGGGCACGCCGATCGGTGTCAGTCCGCACTCCTGGGCGACGTCGCGCAGCCGCGGCCAGCTCGGATCCTCGACGAGCAGATGGCGGTGCCCGCGGCTTCGCAGTTCGAGCGCGAGCAGTCGCATGCCATCCGTCGCGCCGTGCGTGATCACGATGTCACCCGCCCCGGCGGCCACGCGTCGCGAACGGGCGAGGTAGTCCGCCACGGCATCCCTGGCGGGGGCGTAGCCGGGGCCGTGGTCCGCCACGAACGCCTGGTCCGGGAGAGCGACGAGTGCGGCGCGCAGCGCCGCAGCCCAGCGGGAGCGGGGGATGGCGCGCAGATCCGGCAGCCCGGGGCGCAGGTCGAAGCGCGGCGGCGGCGGCGCGGTCGACGCTGGCCGCGCGGCATCCCCGGTCACCGCAGCGCCGGCGATGGCCACGGCCACGGTCGTCGCCGAACCCGTGGTCGCCTCGAGGACGCCCTCGGCGACCAGCTGACCGTAGGTCTCCGTCACGACCCACCGCGAGACGCCGAGCGTCTCTGCGAGTGCGCGGCTCGGCGGCAGAGCGGCACCGTGCCGCAGGATGCCGTCGTCGATCGCCTGCCGAAGCGCGTGCTCCAGCCGGTCCCGCAGCGCCGAGCGGCCGTCGTTCGCCGGTGAGAGGTCGAGCAACGTCTCCCACGCGAGAATTGGTCTGGTCTTCTGCATCGTGATTGGAGTGTATAGCCGGACCGATGGATTCGTACCGTGGAGCTACGCAATCGAAAGGACCCCCATGCGCTCCCGCACTCTCTCCAACGGCACGACCTCCTTCGCGGTCTCCGCGCTCTGCCTCGGCGCCATGAACTTCGGTACCCGCACCGACCCGGAGACCTCGCGTGCGATCCTCGACCGATTCGTCGAGGCCGGCGGCACGTTCATCGACACCGCGAACAACTACAGCGTCTGGTCCGGTGGCCACGGACGCGAGAGCGAGGACATCCTCGGCGCATGGATGCGCGATCGCGGCAACCGCGACAGTCTGCGCATCGCGACGAAGCTGGGCGCCGCGCAGAAGGATCCGGCTAAGCCGCTGTCCACCACCCCGCCGACGAACTACGAGGGCCTGTCCGCCGAGGTCATCCGCCGGCAGGCCCCGGAGAGCGCTCGGCACCTCGGCATCTCGCACATCGACGTCCTCTACGGTCACGTCGACGACCGCGATGTCGATCTCGCCGAGACGGTCGGGGCGTTCGGCGCCCTGCAGCAGGACGGGCTGATCGGCATCGCCGGCATCTCGAACGTCGCGACCTGGCGGGTCGTCGAGGCCAGGGAAGAGGCTCGGCGCCAGGGCATCGCGCCGTACGGCGTGGTCCAGCAGCAGTACAGCTATCTTCAGCCGTCGCCGCGATTCGGACGGAACAACTTCGTCACGCCCGGCCTGCTCGACTACGCGGCCTCCACCGGCACACCGGATCGCCCGCCGCTCGCGATCACCGCGTACTCGCCGCTGCATCAGGGAGCGATCGCCCGCAGGAGCCAGCAGCTGTGGGGCGGCGTCGACCATCCCACCAGCCACGCCCGCCGCGAACTGCTGCACGAGGTCGCCGGCGAGATCGGCGCGACGCCGAATCAGGTCGCGCTCGCCTGGCTGATGGGCGGTGAGGTTCCGGTGATCCCCGTGATCGGCGCATCGAGCGTGGCGCAGCTGGACGAGGCGCTCGGGGCGACAGAGCTCGCGCTCGATCCCGAGATCCGCGCACGATTGGATGCCGAGCCCGGCGACCTCCGGTGAGATCGGAGAATCATCACAGCCCCGACGACATCACGCCGACGAGGAAGAAAGCACCCGAGATCAGCACCACCGCCTGCGGGTACACGGAGGATGCGACGCATATCCCGGCCGCGACGATGCCGAAGACCAGCGGCACCGCGAGCGGTGATCTGCCGGGGCTGGTGGCACCGGGCATCCGCAGCAGCAGAGCCAGCGCGATCATCGGCAGGAACAGCAGGTACTCGCGCGCTCCGAGGATGGCCTTCTCGGTCTGGCTCAGCCCGGACGTCCCTGCGCTGAGGAAGATCTCGGGCTGCGTGATGAAGATCGCGAGGATGCCGATCGACATCATGATGGTCAGGATGCTGAGCGTGAGCGAAATGATCCGACGCGGGCGGGACGCCGCTCGATAGGCGGTGGCGATGCTGGACATGCTCGGGAGGGTACGCCGATCGCGCGAAGCGCCGAGCGGATTGTCCACAGGCCGCACCCGTGCGACGAAGAGATCCCGTCGGTCGAACGCGATCCGAGGAAAGCGTCCGGCCGACGGGATACCTGCAGCCGTGTCAGTCCGTCTCGACGAGGTACCTGTTGTAGGCGCTGAGGGTCAGGAACGCCGGGAACTCGGTTCCCAGCGCGACCTCGCGGAACACATCCGCCGCATCGTCGAACCGGTCGCCGTCCTGGCGCTCGATCGCGGCGAGCACCTCGCCGATGATGGACTCGACGTACTCCGCCGTGATCGGAACGCCGTCGTCGGTGGAGCGGTCCTGGTGGATCCACTGCCACACCTGCGAGCGGGAGATCTCCGCGGTCGCGGCATCCTCCATCAGGTTGTCGATCGCGACGGCGCCAAGGCCCCGCAGCCAGGCCTCGATGTAGCGGATCGCGACCGAGACGTTGTCCCGCACGCCCTGCGCGGTGATCGGCCGGCCGATGTGCAGGTCGAGAAGATCCGCAGGCTTCACGTCGACGTCGGGGCGCTGCCGATCGAGCTGGTTCGGGCGGTCGCCCAGCACAGCGTCGAACTCGTCCTGCGCGGTCGGGATGAGATCCGGATGCGCGACCCACGTGCCGTCGAACCCGTCACCGGCCTCGCGGCGCTTGTCGGCGGAGACCTTCTCGATCGCGCGGGCGGTCACCTCCGGATCGCGGCGGTTGGGGATGAACGCGCTCATGCCGCCGATCGCGAAGGCGCCGCGCTTGTGGCACGTCTGCACGAGCAGTTCGGTGTACGCGCGCATGAACGGCACCGTCATGGTGACCTCGCTGCGGTCGGGCAGGACGAACCGCGCTCCGCGTCCGCGGTAGTTCTTGATGATCGAGAAGATGTAGTCCCAGCGCCCGGCGTTGAGCCCGGCGCAGTGGTCGCGCAGTTCGAACAGGATCTCGTCCATCTCGAACGCCGCCGGCAGCGTCTCGATCAGCACGGTCGCCCTGATCGTCCCGTGCGCCAGGCCCGCGTACTCCTCGCTGAAGGTGAAGATGTCGTCCCACAGCTTCGCCTCCTCGCTGGATTCGAGCTTGGCGATGTAGAAATACGGTCCGCGCCCCGCCTCGATCAGGGCCTGCGCGTTGTGAAGGAAGTACAGCCCGAAGTCGACGAGGGAACCGGATGCCGCCATCGCCCGACCCGTGCGGTCGATGAAGCTCAGGTGCTTCTCGGTGAGGTGCCAGCCGCGCGGACGCATCACGATCGTCGGCGTTCGGTCGGCGGTGACGCGGTACTCCTTGCCCTCGGGGCTGGTGTGGGTCAGCTCGCCCCTGATCGCATCGCGCAACGACAGCTGCCCGCCGATGACGTTCGCCCAGGTCGGGCTCGTGGCGTCCTCCTGGTCGGCGAGCCAGACGCGCGCGCCGGAGTTCAGGGCGTTGATCGTCATCTTCGGGTCGGTCGGGCCCGTGATCTCGACCCGGCGGTCCTCGAGACCAGGTCCCGCTCCCGCGACCTGCCACTCGGCATCCTCGCGGATGTGGGCGGTGTCGTCGCGGAACCGCGGGTCATGACCGTTGCCGATCTCGAAGCGCCGCCGCATCCGGTCGGCGAGCCGGTCGTGCCGGCGGTGCGCGAAGCGGTGGTGCAGCTCGGTGAGGAAGGCGACGGCATCCGGCGTGAGGATCTCGTCATAGCGGTCGCGCAGGGGGCCGTCGATCCGGATCGCCGGCCCCTGCAGGGTCTCGGTGGGGATGGTCGGGGGAGCGGTGGGAGTGGTCATGATGTGTGTCCTTTTCGTCGTCGAGCCGGGTGGCGTGTCCGGGGTGGTGCGGGTTCATGCGGTTGCGACCGGCATCAACCCGGACATCCCGAAGTGGCGTGTCCGGGTTGCCGCGGGTCTTCGCGGTGGCGGCCCGCATCAACCCGGACATCGGGTGCGCTGAGGTTGTGGACCCCGACCGCCCCGGGATCAGTGGAATTGCGCGGTCTCGGTGGAGCCGGCGAGGGCGAGCGTCGCGCTGTCGGGGTTGAGCGCGGTCGAGATGACGTCGAAGTATCCGGTGCCGGCTTCGCGCTGGTGCTTGGTGGCGGTGTATCCGGACGCCTCGGCGGCGAACTCGGCCTCCTGCAGGTCGACGTAGGCGCTCATGGCGCGCTCGGCGTATCCGCGGGCGAGGTCGAACATGGAATGGTTCAGGGCATGGAAGCCGGCCAGGGTGATGAACTGGAACTTGTAGCCCAGCTCGGCCAGCTCCTGCTGGAACGTGGCGATCTCGGCATCCGACAGGTGCTTCTTCCAATTGAAGCTCGGCGAGCAGTTGTACGCGAGCAGCTTGCCGGGAAACCGCTCATGAATCGCCGAGGCGAACGACCGGGCCAGCTCGATGTCCGGCTCGCCCGTCTCGACCCAGAGCAGGTCGGCGTACGGGGCGAACGCGAGTCCGCGGCTGATGACCGAGTCGATGCCTGGACGGATCCGGTAGAACCCCTCGGCGGTGCGCTCGCCGGTGGTGAACCGCTGGTCGCGCTCGTCGACGTCGCTGGTGAGCAGGTCGGCGGCGAGGGCATCCGTGCGGGCGATGATGACGGTGGGAACCCCGGCGACGTCGGCCGCCAGGCGGGCGGCGTTCAGCGTGCGGATGTGCTGCTGCGTCGGCACCAGCACCTTTCCGCCCAGATGTCCGCACTTCTTCTCGCTGGCCAGCTGGTCCTCCCAGTGGATGCCGGCGGCACCGGACTGGATCAGCGACTGCGCCAGCTCGTACGCGTTCAGGGGCCCGCCGAAGCCGGCCTCGGCATCCGCCACGATCGGGGCGAGCCAGTCCTGGGTGATGTCCCCTTCGGCGTGCTCGAGCTGATCCTGCCGCAGCAGCGCGTTGTTGATGCGGCGGACCACCGACGGCACGGAGTTCGCCGGGTACAGCGACTGGTCGGGGTAGGTCTGACCTGCGAGGTTGCCGTCGGCGGCGACCTGCCAGCCGGAGAGGTAGATGGCCTTGAGCCCAGCGCGCACCTGCTGCACGGCCTGACCGCCGGTGTAGGCGCCGAGTGCACGGACGTACTCCTCGGTGTGCAGGAGGTTCCACAGGTTCTCGGCTCCGCGGTGGGCGAGCGTCGCATCCTCGCGGACCGAGCCGCGGATGCGGATGACGTCCTCGGCGGAGTACGTGCGCTCGATGCCGTCCCAGCGGGGGTCCGTGTCCCAGATCTCCTCGAGCTCGGCCGCGGTCTGGACCTGGTCACCGGCTCGCAGTCCGGTCGGGGTGTTGTTCGTCATGATCTCTCCTGTTCAGCTCGCTGAGCTTGTCGAAGCGTCGGGGTGGCTTGGCATCCACTCTGCGTGAAGATCTCGAATGCTGATGGCCGAAATCGAGGAGAAATTTGGGCATATTTCTGTTTTCGTGACAGAATCCCGGGCATGACCCCGGCGCAGATCGAAGAAGACACCGACGCCCTCACCATCGGACGGCGCATCCGGCAGCTGCGCGCATCCCGGGGGATGACCCTGGAGGCGCTCGCCGCAGCTGTCGACCGCGCGCCCAGCCAGCTGTCCATGATCGAGACCGGCAAGCGTGAACCGAAGCTCACGCTGCTGCAGGCGATCGCCCGCGCGCTGGGCACGAGCATCGACGCGCTGCTCGAGGGCGAACCGCTCGACGAGCGCAGCGCGCTCGAGATCTCGCTGTCGCGGGCGATGAAGGGGCACACGTTCCAGGCCCTCGGGATCGAGCCGTTCCGGATCGCCAAGAGCGTCCCGACCGACGCACTGAAGGCGCTGCTCGCCCTGCACGGCGAGATCGACCGGCTGCGGGACGAGCGGGCGGCGACGCCGGAGGAGGCCCGTCGCGCGAACGTCGAGCTGCGGCATCTCATGCGGCGGCAGGACAACCATTTCGCGGAGCTCGAGGCGAAGGCAGCCGAGATCCTCGCGGCCGTGAAGCACCCAGGCGGCCCGCTCACTCAGCGCACGGCCTCCGAGATCGCCGCGCATCTCGGATTCACGCTGCACTACGCATCCGATCTTCCGCAGACGACGCGCAGCGTCGCCGACCTCGCGAACGGCCGGCTGTATCTCTCCGGCCAGGTGCAGGCCAAGGGGGACGCGCGCACGGCCGTGCTGCAGGCGCTGTCGAGTCGCATCCTCGGCCACGCCGAGCCGCACAGCTATGCCGAATTCCTGCGGCAGCGCGTGGAGACCAATTACCTCACCGGGGCGCTGCTCATCCCGGAGGCGCACGTCGTACCGGCGCTGCAGGAGGCGAAGACCCGCAGGGAGATCTCGATCGAGGACCTGCGGGATGCGTATTCGGTCTCGTACGAGACGGCCGCCCATCGGTTCACGAACCTCGCGACGCGGCACCTCGACATCCCGGTGCACTTCCTGAAGGTGCACGAGTCCGGCACGATCACGAAAGCGTACGAGAACGACGACGTGAACTTCCCGACCGATCGGCTCGGCGCGATCGAGGGGCAGATGTGCTGCCGGCGGTGGACGAGCCGCGTGGTCTTCGACGAGGACGACCGGTTCAACCCGTACTACCAGTACACCGACACGGGAAACGGGACGTACTGGTGCACGGCCAGGGTCGAGGCATCCAGCGAGGGGCTGCACTCGGTCAGCGTCGGCGTGCGCTTCGACGACACGAAGTGGTTCGTCGGGCGCGACACCCCGCACCGTGGCGTGTCGAAGCACTCGGTCGAGGTGTGCTGCCGCCGCGCGCCGGCCGAGCTCGAGCAGCGCTGGCGCGAGCAGTCCTGGCCGAACGTGAAGACCCCGCGGACGCTGCTCGCGACCCTGCCGACCGGGGCGTTCCCCGGCGTCGACACGACGGACGTGTACGAGTTCCTCGAGGCCCACGCCCCTCGGTAGCCTTGCGGTGATGGTGCTCGACGGAGGGGACGAGATGTCGGATGAAGCGGCGACGCCGTCGGAGGATCACCCATGGCGGGCGGAGATGCGTTCGCTCGTCAGCGGTGTCGACCTCGTCGTGCTCTCGCTCGCGATCGTCGCCGGCGTGTGGGGCGTGTTCGCCACGTTGGCGGATGCGTCCGGAGACGACTTCGGCGGCAACCTCGCCGTCATCACCCCCGGCCTGTATGCCGGGTGGTGCATGCTCGAGATGGCATGGAAGCGCGGGTCCTCCATCGGCCACGTCCTGATGCGGATGGTCACGGCGTGCTTCATCGCTCCGGCGTTCGTCTCGATCCCGATCGGCATCGTCCAGGCGATCGCCGTCGCCTTCCCCGCCGTGAGGCAGACGATCGCGGAGTCCGAAGCTCAGAACGGCGGCTTCCACTACTGGTGGAGCGAGGGAATCGTCGCACAGCTGTTCCTCGTGCCGATGGCCGGCTACGTGATCGGCATGTGCATCCCGCTGGGCGTGGTGCTGATCATCGTGATGCCCGTGCTCTCGATCCGCGCGCCGAAGATCGCCGCTGCCGGTTCCCACCTCGAGCGCGTCGATGGACGTGCCCGCCCGTCGGCGACGGCCTTCGTGTTCGTCGGCCTCGGCGCTACGACACTCGGGATCGTGCTGTGGGTGTTCGGCGACGGCGACAGCATCCTGGAGTTCCCCGAGGGAGTCGCGCGGTCGCTCGACGCGCTGTCGTACGGCGACTTCTCGATGGAAGTCCTGTGGCCCGTCGGCGTGGTGCTCGTCGTCGCGGGTGTGCTCAGCATGATCTGCGGTTGCATACCGGTGCTCGTCGCGCGCGGCCGGGCCGCGGACGTGGAGCCGCCTCGGGCGACGGACTGAGCCTTCGGCTACGCGCGCGGAGCGGCAGTGCTGTCGCGGACGATGAGCTGCGGACTCAGCTGCACTCGGTGGACAGGCCGATCGATGCTGCCCATCCGGTGCAGCAGCAGGTCCACCGCGCTGCGCCCCACGGAAGCGCGCGGCGGACTCACCGCGGTCAGCGCCGGCGTGAACAGCTGAGCGACCTCGTCGTCGTACGCGATGATCGACAGGTCATCGGGGACCGAGATCCCGCGGTTCAGTGCGAGATCGACGACAGCCATCGCTTCGGGGTCGGAGTGCACGAGGAGACCGGTGATCCCGGCATCCATCATCGAATCCAGCGCGATGTTGACCTCGGAAGTGAAGTCGACACTCGCGCGATCCGGCAGGATCGTCGCCGCGTTGCGCGCCGGCTCGAGCTGCAGGTCCTCGACAGCCTGGTGCCAGCCCGCAGCGATCTTGCGCGATGTCGGTGAATTGCGCGACAGCACGAGTCCGACGCGCCGATGGCCGAGGGCGGCCAGGTGCCTCGCGGCCAGCATCGCGCCCAGCCCATGGTCGGTCACCACGGACTCGACCGGTGCCCCGTCGGGGGAGACCATCTCACGCTCGACGAAGACGGTCGGGATGCCGGATTCGTGCAGCCAGCGCACGACATCCTGCGCGTGGGTGGTGTCCGTGTTCGGCGCGACGATGAGGCCGGAGATGTCCTCGCTGGCGACGAGTCGCTCCAGGACGGGGCGTTCGTCCTGCAGTTCGTACGACGCTCCGCGCAGCACGACCTTCAGGCCGCGGGCGCGGGCCTCGGCCTCCATGCCGCGGACGACGCCGGGCCAGTAGTAGTTCAGCGACGGGACGAGCACTGCGATCGTGCGGACCTCTGGCTCGCTCGGAGCGGATGCCGCCGCAGCCGCCGCCTTCGACGGCACCGCCCCGCCGTGCACGCGCACGAGCACGCCGTCGCGCTCCATCTGCGCCAGGTCGCGGCGCAGCGTCACCGGGGTCACGCCGAGGTCGTCGACCAGCTGCGAGATGCGCACCGCCCCGTCGCGCGCGAGCGCGTCGATCACGTGCTCGCGGCGCTTCGCCGCCAGCAGTGCGTGCGCGTTGTCGTCGGTCATGCTTCCTCGCCTCTCCCACGTTCTTTCTACCGTCATCGGCGTCCCACGCGGGGAATTCCGGTATCGCGAGCCTTAAGCGATCATAACCGAACATAACGAAACGAGAACCATCTTGTTCTGAACGAAAAAGATTGCTAATCTCCGAAAGCGGTCATGAACCCGACGTGACCGCCCGCATTTCAAAGGAGAGATCCGTGCACGAATGGACCCGCGCCGACTGGCTGACGTACGCCGATCGCCTCCTCGCAGGCGCGCGCGTCCAGGCATCCGAGAACTTCGCCCGCATCACCCCGCCCGGTGCGTCCGGCGGCTACGGTCGCGACGTCGACGGGCTGGAGGGGTTCGCCCGCACGTTCCTGCTCGCCGGCTTCCGCATCGCCGGAGCGCGCGGCGAGGGCGTCGACCAGCTCATCGAGGACTACTCACGAGGCATCGCCGCCGGCGTCGATCCCGCAGCTCCCGACCGCTGGGTGCGTCTCGACGAGCACGCGCAGGCGAAGGTCGAAGCCGCCTCCATCGCACTCATCCTCGACATGACCCGCCCGTGGATCTGGGATCGGCTCGACGCCGTCACGCAGCAGCGCGTCATCGACTACCTCGCGCCGGTGGTCGGCGACGACACCTACCCGCAGACGAACTGGGTCTGGTTCCGCCTCGTGGTCCAGACCTTCCTCCGGTCGGTCGGCGGACCATGGTCGCAGGACGACATCGACGCCGACCTGGCCGGGCACGACTCGTTCGTCCGACGGGGCGGGTGGTTGTCCGATGGCGACGAGCGCTCGTACGACCACTACGTCGGCTGGGCGCTGCACCTCTATCCGATCCTCTGGTCGCGCATGCAGGGAGCGGCCGACCTCGCGAACGGCCGCACGACGGCGGACATCGCGCGTCTCGACGAGTACCTGCAGGATGCCGTGGCACTCGTCGGCGGAGACGGAGCACCGCTCATCCAGGGTCGCAGCCTCGTCTACCGCTTCGCAGCGGCGGCTCCGTTCTGGGCAGGCGTCTTCGCCGAGGTGCCGTCGGTCCCGCTCGGACAACTGCGCCGCGCAGCATCCGGCATCGTGTCGCACTTCGCCGACAACGGCGTCCCGAACGCCGACGACCTGCTCGACCTCGGCTGGCACGACGAGTGGCGCCGGCTCGCGCAGAACTACTCCGGCACCGGTTCGCCCTACTGGGCCGCCAAGGGGATGCTCGGGATCGCGCTCCCGGACGACCACCCTGTGTGGGCGGCCGAATCCGTTCCGCTGCCGGTGGAGACGGCCGACGTGCTCCGCACCGTCGAGAGCCCGGGCTGGGTCATCTCAGCCACGCACGACGACGGCATCGTGCGCGTCATCAACCACGGCACCGACCACGCGAACACCGGCGACCTCGTCGGAGATTCGCCGCTGTACGCGCGGATCGGCTACTCCACAGCCGCGAGCCCGTTGCTGAACGGCGACGCCTGGCAGGAGCCGCTCGAACAGTCCGTCGCTCTGATCCATGCGGACGGTCGTGCGACGCACCGTGCCGGCATGGAACTGCTCGGCGTCCGCCCCGGCGGCGACGCCGCGATCACCGGATCCACCGCACGGGCGCATTGGATCGCGCCGGACGCGGTGCAGGTGCGCCACGGCTCCGGCATCACCGGTGAGGTCACTGTCGCCGGCTCCGTCACGACCTTCTCGATCGTCCGCGGCGCGTGGGAGGTGCGCCTCGTGCGCATCGATGCTCTCGAGCCCGACGCGGAGCCGACCGCGCTGCGCATCGGCGGCTGGGCGATGGCCGCGGATGCCGTGGCGATCGATGCTGCCGGCGCCACCGCGTGGGCCAGCGCGCGGGGTCGTGCCAGCACGATCGTGGCACTCACGCCGGGTGGAGCGCCGAGCGTCGAGGAGCGGTTCGAGGCCAGCCCGCTGGGCCCCGTGGCCGCGGTCCCCGTGATCACCTACGCACCCGTCGTCGGCACCTGGATCGCCACGGCCGTCCGTCTCGCCGGCGATGCCACAGCCTCCGAGACGCCCACCGTGGCCGCCGAGGGCGATGAGGTCGCCGTCACGTGGGCCGACGGCATCCGCACGGTCGCAGACCTGACGACACAGAACTGACAGATCACCGGGCGGCCCGGCCGTCCGGAAACCGACCCATTCCTGGGCCAACGCAATCGCAAAGGAGCAGCACCCCATGAACCGCAAGATCCTCGCCACAGGCAGCATCGCAGCTGTCGCGGCTCTCGCACTGGCCGGCTGCAGCAGCGGAGACTCCGGCGAAGCCGCCGATCCGGACGCGCCGGTCACGCTGAGCGTCTCCGCCTGGAGCATCGAGACGACGCCCGAGTTCCAGCTGCTCGCCGACGAGTTCGCCAAGACGCACGACAACGTCAAGGTCGAGCTCAAGGAGTACGACCCTGCCGAGTACAACACGCTCGTGACGGCCGACCTGGCCGCCGGCTCCGGACCGGACATCATCACGCAGAAGGAGGTCAAGTACGTCACCACCTTCCAGGAGGGCGGCCAGCTGCTGGACGTCTCCGACGTGGCGCTGCCCGAGGGCATCGGGGGAGCGAGCTCCTACGAGGTCGACGGCACCGCGTACGCCGTGCCGTACCGACAGGACTCGTGGGTGCTCTTCTACAACAAGGCGCTGTTCGACGCCGCCGGTGTCGAATACCCTGACGGATCGTGGACGTGGGACGACTACGCCACCGCCGCCGAAGCGCTGACCACGGATGCCTCCAAGGGCGCCTACCTGCACAACTGGCAGTCCACCGTGCAGGGCTTCGCGAACGCGCAGACCGGCACCGACATCCTCGAGGGCGACTTCAGCAACCTCAAGGACTACTACGACAACACGCTGGCGCTGCAGGATGCCGGAGCGCAGGTCGACTTCAACACCGCCAAGGCCAACCAGCTGACCTACCAGGGCGAGTTCGGCACGCAGAAGGCCGCCATGCTCCTCATGGGCACGTGGTACACCGCGACCCTGATCGCGCAGCAGGCCTCCGGCGAGGCGAACGAATTCGAGTGGGGCATCGCTCCGGTTCCGCAGCTGGACGCCTCGACCGCCGGCACCGACAACACCCCGGTGACCTTCGGTGACCCGACCGGCTTCGGCATCAACGCGAACATCGATGAGGCCAAGGCGGACGCCGCCAAGGCGTTCCTGGAGTTCGCCGCGTCCGAGGAGGCCGCGCAGCTGCTCGCCGGCATCGGAATCACGCCGGCGCTGACGAACGACGCGATCGCCGAGACCTACTTCGGTGTCGAGGGCGCGCCCGTCGACGAGCTGTCCGCGTTCTCGTGGGCGACGCACGAGACGCTGCCGGAGAACCCGACCTCGAGCAAGACCGCGGCGATCCAGGGCATCCTCGGCGATCTGCACACCGCGGTGATGTCCGGGGCCGAGCCGATCGACGCGGCGATCACGACCGCCGAGGAGCGCGTCGCGAACGAGGTCGGACTCGACTGATCGATCGGGGGCGGCACGCGCGACGGGCCGCCCCCGACTCCTCCCGCTCGTATCCAGGAGATGACATGACCACGACAGATGCCCCCGAGGCACCGGCGCCGAAGCTGAAGCGCCGCCGCTCGGCGCTGCGCCGCCGCAATGCGCTGATCGGCTGGAGCTTCATCCTGCCGAACTTCGCCGGGTTCGGGTTCTTGACCCTGCTGCCCGTGCTGATCCTGTTCTACATGGCGTTCACGAACTGGAACGTGTTCGGCAAGGCCGACTGGGTCGGCTTCGCGAACTTCCAGCGCCTGATGGGCGACGGCAGCTTCCACATCGCCTTCTGGAACACCATCTACTATTCGGCGCTGCACATCCCGCTGACCATCGTGGTGTCGCTCGGGCTGGCGCTGCTGCTGAACAACAAGCTGCGCGGTGTCGCGTTCTTCCGCACCGCCGCGTTCTTCCCGTACATCACCTCGATCGTCGCGATCGCCGTCGTATGGAACCTGCTCTTCAGCCCGGACTACGGGCCGATCAACGAGATCCTCCGGGCCATCGGCATCCAGAACCCGCCGGGGTGGCTGACCTCACCGGAGTGGGCGATGCCCGCGGTCGTGATCGTGTCGACCTGGCGCGACATGGGCTACTACATGATCCTGTTCCTCGCCGGACTCCAGACCGTCCCGCGCGAGCTGCACGAGGCCGCGCGCGTCGACGGCGCGAGCGTGTGGCAGCGGTTCGTGAACGTCACTCTGCCATGCCTGCGGCCGACGATGTTCTTCGTCACCGTGATGCTGACGATCAACTCGTTCAAGATCTTCGACCTCATCCTCGTGATGACTGACGGCGGGCCGGGCCAGGCGACGCTGGTGCTGTCGCAGTTCATCTACAAGAAGGGCTTCGAGGAGTCGCAGTTCGGGTACGCGTCCGCTGCCGCCGTCGCACTGTTCTTCCTGTGCATCCTCGTCACCATCGGCCAGTTCCTGTGGAACAAGAAGCGGAGCGCATGATGACTCAGACCGAACTCCTGGTGACCGGTCGCCGACCGCTGCGCAAACTGAGCGACCCGGCCCCGGCCCCGTCGCGCCGCGTCGGCCAGTCCTCCGGCCGTCGCCGTGTCGGCCGGATCCTCGGCTATCTCGCGCTCGCCGCCTTCGCGATCGGCCTGCTCCTGCCGTTCTTCTGGATGGTGATGAGCTCGCTGAAGACCGCGAACGAGGTCTTCTCGGTCCCCGTGGTGTGGATCCCCGAGACCTTCGTCTGGCAGAACTACATCGACATCTGGACCAAGGCCGACATGCTCACCTGGATCCGCAACACGCTGGTCCTGGCCGTGTCGGTGACCTTCCTGCAGGTCCTGACCGGATCGTTCGCGGCGTACGGATTCGCGCGGATGCGCTTCGCCGGCCGCGACATCCTGTTCCTCATCTACGTGGGTACCATCGCCGTGCCGTGGCAGTCGTACATGATCCCGCAGTTCATCCTGCTGTCCAACCTCAAGGTCTCGAACACGCTGTGGGCGATCATCCTGCTGCAGGCGTTCGGCGCGTTCGGGGTGTTCCTCATGAAGCAGTACTACGAGACGATCCCCGAGGAGCTGAGCGAGGCCGCTCGCCTCGACGGCCTGAGCGAGTACGGGATCTGGCGCCGCATCATGCTCCCGCTTTCGATCCCCGCCATCGCGAGCCTGTCGCTGCTCACCTTCGTGAACACCTGGAACGACTACCTCGGGCCGCTGATCTACCTGCGCAACCCGGATCTGTGGACCATCCAGCTCGGGCTCAAGAGCTTCGTGAGCAACCTGTTCGACACGAACTACGCGCTGCTGTTCGCCGGGCTGACGATCTCGGTGATCCCGATCGCCGTGATCTTCCTGCTGGGGCAGAAGTACTTCGTCGAGGGCATCGCCACCAGCGGGATGAAGGGCTGACCATGAAGCGCGTCTCGCACAGCACCTGGGCGGCGATCCTCGGGGTCGTCTACCTCGGGCTCATGGTGAACTTCCTCGTCCTCGTGGCAGCGGCACCGCTGGTCGTGCTGCTCATCACCACCGACCCTGCGCACTCCTGGCCATTGCTCGCACTGGCCGCTCCGCTGGCGGCGCCGGCGCTGACCGGTGCCTTCACCGCCTTCCGCGAGAACGCTGTCGGCGAGACGCAGGTCGTCCGCGCGTTCTGGCGCGGCTGGAAGGCGACATGGCGCAAGGCGATGCTGCTCGGCCTCGCCGGCACCGCGCTGATCGTGGTCCTCCTCGTCGATGTCCGAGCGGTCGCGGACACCCCGGCATCCGTCGTTGTCGTGCCCGTTCTCGCGATCCTGACCTTCGTGACGCTCTCCACCGCGCTGGTCGGGCTCGGTGCGCTCGCCGAGGTGCCGTCCGCCCGGATGCGCGATGCCGTCAAGGCGGCGCTGTACCTCGGCATCCGGCGCTGGTATCTGACGGCGCTGTCCTTCGCCGTGCTCGCCGTCCAGGTGGGGCTGTTCACGACCATGCCTGCCATCGCCATCGGGCTCACGGCCGCGCCCGCGCTCTACGTCGCGTGGGCCAACAGCCGGTACACGCTGCGCCCCGTGCTCGAGGTCGCCGAGGTGCGCGCGTGAGCGGTGTCGTGCGCACCGCGATGAGTCCGGACGTGTTCGACCTGCTCTTCGACGAACCGCGGATGCGGAGGCTGCGGGAGCTTTCCACCGCCCCGTCGCTCGTGCTCGGCGACGGACCGATCGGCGACACGGAGATCCTGCTGACGTCCTGGGGCGCGCCTCGGCTGGATGCCGGGGTCCTCGACCGGATGCCCGAGCTGCGCGCCGTCGTTCATGCCGCCGGGAGCGTGCAGGACCTGGTGTCCGAGGAGCTCTGGGACCGGGGGATCGTCGTCGCCTCCGCCGCAGACGCCAACGCCGTGCCGGTGGCCGAGTTCGCTTTCGCATCGATCGTGCTCGCCTTCAAGCGCGCGTTCGCCCACGTCCGCAATCAGGAGCGCGAGTCGCTCGGCTGGGGCGACCTCGTGACCTTGCCGGCGTACGGCAGCCTCGGCCGTACTGTCGGAATCGTCGGCTTCTCGCGGATCGGGCGTCGCGTCGTCCCGATGCTGCGCGGGATGGCGGGTGTCACGGTGCTCGTCGCCGATCCGGTCGTCGACCCGCGAGCGGTCGCCGCGGCCGGAGGCGAGCTCGTCCCGCTGGCCGAACTGCTGCGCCGATCCGATGTGCTGTCCCTGCACGCGCCTGCGCTTCCCGAGACCCGGCACATGATCGGCCGTGCCGAGCTCGCCGCCCTGCGCGACGGGGCGACGGTGATCAACACCGCACGAGGATCGCTGATCGATCACGACGCGCTGTTCGAGGCGTGCGTCTCAGGGCGGATCGACGCCATCCTGGATGTGACGGACCCCGACCCGCTGCCGGTGGATGCGCCGCTGCGGCATCTGCCGAACGTCGCGCTCACGCCCCACATCGCGGGATCCATGGGCACGGATGTGCGCCGTCTCGCGGACTCCGCGCTGGAGGACGTCGCGGCGCTGCTTGCCGGTGCGACGCCGGCGGACACGATCACGCGGCGGGACATGCAGGTCAGCGCGTAGCCGCCCGCGCGGTGACGCCGTCACCGCGCGGTCTGCAGCGCCGCCCACAGTTCGGCTCTGGCCGGGAACGTCGACAGATCCGTGCCGAGCAGCGCCGACGCCTGCGCGATCCGAGTCCGCAGCGTGTGCCGATGGATGCCGAGCGCCACCGACGCCTGCTCGAAACGCGCGTCGTGCTCGAGCCAGACGCGCAGCGCTTCCTGCAGGCCGTCGTGCGCGCGCAGCGGCGCCAGCCGCGACTCGGCGACCAGCCGCGCCTCATCGGTCGCGAACGCCGACAGGATGCTCGACGCGATCGTGTCGGCGTATCGAACGGCACCGGGGCCGCCGTGGCGCAGCGCCGCGATCGCCTGGGTGTGCGCCCGGGAGAACGCCGCATAGCCGTCCGGCTCGGACACCCCGATCCGCAGGCCGAACCGCTCGGCGATCTCATCGAACAGACCGGCATCGACGGCGGACACGCACATCACGACGCCGTCCTCCGACGAGGCGGTGAACACCGCGGTGCCGGCATCGGTCCGCTGCCGCTCCCACCATTCCTCGAGCGCCTCGACCGGGGCATCCGCATCAACGACTCCGACGACCATCGGGGCGTGCGGCAGCGAACCGAGCACCCGACGCGCGAGGGTCGGGTCGTCCAGCATCAGGGAAGCCAGCACCTGCGACCGCAGGCGCCTGCGGCTGCGCGCGAACTGCTCGTTCTGCTCCAGGGCGAGGCCGGCCATCGCGATCACCGATGTGACCACGGCGCGGGCCTCGGCATCCAGCGACGCCGTCGCGATCGCGATGACTCTGCGCAGGTGGCCGCTGCGCCCCAGGGTGAAGAGCGTGTAGGCCTCGGCGCCCAGCGTCAGCGACTGCCCTGCCTGCCCGCCGCGGGCGATCAGATCCGTCGCCCTGGCGGCGAGAGCCTCGGCATCCTGCGGAGCGAGCCGGTCCTGCGGGTGCTCGTGCACGAGCACGCCGGCGGCATCGAACATGCCCACCCAGCGCCCCAGACGCCTGGCGAGTTCTGCCAGGGTCGCGAACAGACCTCTGGGGCGCAGCGCCGCGACGGCCAGGGCGCGCTGGGTGTCCAGCGCCCAGGTCCGGCGAGCGTAGGCCTGGGCGGCGATCGCCTCGGAGTGCGCGCGCGCCACCGCGATGAACGGGGTGTCGTAGGGGACCTCGAACAGCGGCATCCGCACGCTCCGGCAGGCCGCGATCAGCTCGTCGGGGATGCCGGACCGATGCACCTCCGTGCCGAATCCGAGCCCGACGACGCCCCGTTCGTGCAGGCGCCTCACGTACGCGCGGATGCCGTCGTCGTCGTCGTCGAACTGCGCGCCGGTGGTCAGCAGTGCGAGTTCGTCCGCGAGGAACGGCGTCGGATCGACCAGGTCGGACGAGTGCACCCAGCGCAGCGGCAGATCGAGGGCGCCGTCAGGCAGCATCCGCTCGTCGGATACGAGGCGCAGCCCGAGGTCGGTGCGGTGCAGCAGCGCGCGCAGCGTCGGTTCGTCCACCTCTCCGCCCTCCTCGCCCTTGTACGGAAGGGCGAACGCTATGGGCAGATTGTACATTCGGGCGAGTGCGGCCGTCGGCCGACGAGGCCTACGCTCGCCGCATGGCACTTCTCGACACCGCACCTGTTGCCCTTCCCCTCGGCGGCCCCGACCTCCCGCAGGAGCGCCGCCTGGTCACAGAGCTCCCCGGCCCTCGTTCGGCCGAGCTGCTGGCGCGCAAGGCGGATGCCGTGCCGTCCGGCGTCGGTCACACCATCCCGGTGGCCGCCGTCGCAGCGGGCGGTGGCGTCGTCGTCGACGCCGACGGGAACTCGCTCATCGACCTCGGCAGCGGCATCGCCGTCACGACGGTCGGCAACGCGCATCCCAAGATCGCCGCGGCCGTCGCCGCGCAGGCCGCGCAGTTCACGCACACGTGCTTCATGATCTCGCCGTACGAGTCGTACGTCGCGGTCGCCGAGGCGCTCAACCGGCTCACCCCCGGCGACTTCGCGAAGAAGACCGCGCTGTTCAACTCGGGTGCCGAGGCCGTCGAGAACGCGATCAAGATCGCCCGCAAGCACACCGGCCGCCAGGCCGTCGTGGCCTTCGACCACGGCTACCACGGCCGCACCAACCTCACCATGGCGCTGACCGCCAAGGCGATGCCGTACAAGAGCGGCTTCGGTCCGTTCGCCCCTGAGGTCTACCGCGCCAGCGCATCGTACCCCTTCCGCGACGGCCTCTCGGGTGCGGATGCCGCATCCAGCGCGATCCTTCAGCTCGAGAAGCAGATCGGCGCCGACAACCTCGCCGCCGTCATCATCGAGCCGATCCAGGGCGAGGGCGGCTTCATCGTCCCCGCCGACGGTTTCCTCCCCGCGATCGTCGACTGGTGCCGGGCGAACGGCGTCGTCTTCATCGCCGACGAGGTGCAGACCGGCTTCGCGCGCACCGGCGCGATGTTCGCGAGCGAGCTGTTCGGCATCGAGCCCGACCTGATCACCACGGCCAAGGGCATCGCCGGCGGTCTTCCGCTCGCGGCGGTGACGGGGCGCGCCGAGATCATGGACGCCTCGCATGCCGGCGGCCTCGGCGGCACGTACGGCGGCAACCCGATCGCGTGCGCCGCGGCGCTCGCAGCGATCGACATCTTCGAGAACGACGGGGTGATCGAGCGCGCCCGCGAGATCGGCGACGTCCTGAAGACCCGCCTCGCCGAGATCCAGCGGCGCGACGCGCGCATCGGCGACATCCGCGGACACGGCGCGATGATCGCCGCCGAGTTCGTCGACCCTGAGACCAAGGCTCCGGATGCCGCGCTCACCGCGGCCGTGGCCAAGGCCGCGATCGCGAAGGGCGTCATCGTCCTCACCTGCGGCACGTACGGCAACGTGATCCGCTTCCTCCCGCCGCTCGCGATCGGCGACGACCTGCTGAACGAGGGCCTCGACGTCATCGCCGAGGCGCTGGCGGCGAACGCGACCGTCTCCTAGATCGTCCGGTCGCGGCTCGGATCGGGGGATTTCGAGCCGCGACCGGCGACTGCGTTCATGACGCAGACGCACCAGCCGCAGCATCCGAAGACGCAGCACCAACGCAACCAACGAAGGAGCAGCCCTCATGGCCGAGATCTCACGCGACGTCGTCGTCATCGGCGCCGGAGCCGCCGGACTCACGGCGGCCAACGACCTGCGCAAGGCCGGCCTGTCCGTCGCCGTCCTCGAGGCGCGCGACCGCGTCGGCGGGCGCCTGTGGACCGATGTGATCGACACCGCGATGCTGGAGATCGGCGGCCAGTGGGTCTCGCCCGACCAGGATGCGCTGATCGACACGATCGCCGAGCTGGGGCTCGAGACCTTCAGCCGCTACCGCGACGGCGACAGCGTCTACGTCGGCCCCGACGGTGCCGCGCGTCGCTTCACGGGCGAGATGTTCCCTGTGGCCCCCGAGACCGAGCGCGTCATCGCGGAGATCACCGAGCGCCTGGATGCCATGGTCGCCGAGATCGACCCCGACCGCCCCTGGGAGCATCCGAACGCGCAGGAGTGGGACGAGATCACCTGGGACGCCTGGCTGCGCGCGCAGACCGACGACGACGAAGCCGTCCGCAACCTCGCCTTCGCCACCGGGTCCGCGATGCTCACCAAGCCGACGCACGCTTTCTCGCTGCTGCAATCGCTGCTGATGGCAGCGTCCGCAGGCTCGTACTCGAACCTGGTCGACGCCGACTTCATCCTCGACAAGCGGGTCGTCGGCGGCCTGCAGCAGGTACCGCTGCTGCTGGCCGAGCGTCTCGGCGACGACGTGCTGCTGAACCAGCCGGTGCGCGGTCTGGAATGGGGCGCATCCGGTGTCGTGGCCACCACCGATGAGCACACGGTCCGCGCGCGGTTCGCGATCCTCGCGCACGCACCGATCCTGTACAACCGCATCTCGTTCGTCCCCCCGCTGCCTCGCCGACAGCACCAGATGCACCAGCACATCTCGATGGGCTTCGTCATCAAGGTGCACGCCGTCTACGACCGTCCGTTCTGGCGCGAGGACGGGCTCTCCGGCACGGCGTTCAGCCCGTACGAGCTCACGCACGAGGCGTACGACAACACCAACCACGACGACGAAAGAGGCACCCTGGTCGGCTTCGTCTCCGACCGCAACGCCGACGACGTGTTCGAGCTCAGCGCCGAGGAGCGCAAGGAGCGCATCCTCGAGTCGCTCTCGCACTACTACGGACCGGAGGCCAAGAACCCGGTCGTCTACTACGAGAGCGACTGGGGCAGCGAGGAGTGGACCCGCGGCGCCTACGCCGCCAGCTTCGACCTCGGCGGCCTGCACCGCTACGGTGCCGACCTGCGCACTGCCGTCGGCCCCATCCACTTCGCCTGCAGCGACCTGGCCGGCGCAGGCTACCAGCACGTGGACGGCGCGATCCGCATGGGTCGCCTGGCGGCATCGAACATCGTCGACGCCAGCCGCGCCGCAACGGTAGAGGCCGACTGATGGCCGGCTCGATCGTCGTCGGCTACACCGCGACGGATGCCGGAGCGGATGCCGCGGCCCTCGGCGCTCGCCTCGCCCGCAGCCTCGGTGCACGTGTGCACCTGGTGATGGTGCTGCCCAGCGAAGGCACCCGCAGCGCAGCGGTTCCGCCCGAGCGCGCATACGAGGACGTCCTGCGCGGACAGGCCAGGCAGTGGCTGTCGGATGCCGCGGCGACCCTGCCCTCCGACCTCACCCGCACCGGCCACGTGCGCTTCGCGGAGTCGTTCGCCGCCGGCCTCGTCGCCGCCGGCGAGGAGTTCGCAGCGCGGGTGATCGTCGTCGGTGCCGCCGGTGGCGGACTGTTCGGACGTCACCGGCTGGGCAGCGTCGCCTCCGAGCTGCTGCACTCGTCGACGATCCCGGTGGCGCTCGCCCCCGCAGGGTTCGCCCAGCAGGACGACCACGTGATGCCGCGGGTCACGGCTGCCGTCGGCATCCGCCCCGGTGCGGACGCACTGCTGGACGAGGCGACGTCCGTCGCGACCGACGCCGGAGTGCCGCTGCGGCTCGTGTCGCTGATGTCGTTCGACGTGCCCCCTGGGCTCGACACCGCGGCGATCCGCATCGTCCAGGACGGCCACGCGGAGTCCGTGCTCGAGAAGGCGGCCGCCGCCGTCCCCTCCGATGTCTCGACCACGATCGAGCAGGCGGCCGGCGACAGCGTCGAGGATGCCGTCGCCCACCTGTCCTGGCTCCCCGGCGAGGTCATCCTGGTCGGCTCATCGCGGCTTGCGCAGCCACGGCGGCTGTTCCTCGGCTCGACGGCGGCGAAGATGCTGCACGAGCTGCCCGTTCCCATGATCGTCGTACCGCGCACCCGCGCCGAAGCAGGAGACCGCTGATGACCAGCACCGATCGGGCGATGGGGCCCGAATCCACCGTCACGACAGGGATCTCGCAGAAGGGTCTCAGGGCCGGCGCCGTCGGAGTGATCGGTGCCGTCGTCATCGGCGTCTCCACGATCGCCCCTGCCTACACGCTCACCGCATCGCTGGGCCCCACCGTCGCCGAGGTCGGCACGCAGGTGCCCGCCATCATCCTCGTCGGGTTCATCCCGATGCTGCTGACCGCATTCGGCTACCGCGAGCTCAACCGCGTGATGCCGGACTCCGGCACCTCGTTCACCTGGGGCGTGCGGGCGTTCGGGCCGTGGATCGGCTGGATGACGGGCTGGGGGCTGATCGCCGCGACCGTCATCGTGCTGTCGAATCTCGCCGGCATCGCGGTGGAGTTCCTCTTCCTGCTGATCTCGCAGCTCAGCGGCAACGCCGCCATCGCGGACCTGGCGTTCAACCCGTTCATCAACGTGGCGGTCTGTCTGCTGTTCATGCTGGGCGCGACGCTGGTGTCGTACCGCGACATGCAGACCACGCAGAAGTTCCAGTACGTCCTGGTGGGCTTCCAGGTCGCCGTCCTCGTCGTGTTCGCGGTGGTCGCGATCGTCAAGGCGGTGCAGGGCGACGCACCCGATCCGACCGCCTTCTCGTGGTCGTGGTTCAACCCGCTCGAGGTGCCCACGTTCAGTGCGTTCGCGGCCGGACTCTCGCTGTCGATCTTCATCTTCTGGGGCTGGGATGTCGTCCTCACCATGAACGAGGAGACCAAGAACCCCGAGAAGACCCCTGGTCGGGCGGCCGTGGTCACGGTCCTCGTGGTCGTGAGCCTGTACCTGCTGCTCTCGATCGGTCTCATGATGTTCGCGGGTGTCGGCACGGGCGAGCTGGGCCTGGCGAACGAGGGGATCTCGGCCAACGTGTTCTTCGCGCTGTCCGACCCCGTGCTCGGACCGCTCGCGTTCCTCGTCTCGCTCGCGGTGCTGTCCAGCTCGGCCGCATCCCTGCAGTCCACGGCCGTCGGGCCGGCCAGGACTCTGCTCGCCATGGGCCACTACGGCGCCCTGCCGAAGAAGTTCGCCCGTGTCAGCCCGCGGTTCTTCACCCCCGGTTACGCCACGATCGTCTCGGCCGTCGTCGCGAGCGTCTTCTACGCCGTCATGCGCCTGGTGAGCGAGAACGTGCTCACCGACACGATCCTGTCGCTGGGCATGATGATCTGCTTCTACTACGGCCTCACCGCGTTCGCGTGCGTGTGGTACTTCCGCAAGCAGTGGTTCGACTCGACGCGCAGCTTCTTCTTCACGCTGCTGTTCCCCCTCGTGGGCGGAGCGATCCTCGCGGTGCTTTTCGTGACGACGCTGATCGACTCGATCGACCCCGGCTACGGCAGCGGTTCCAGCGTCGGCGGGATCGGCCTGGTGTTCGTACTGGGCGTGAGCATCATCGGGGTCGGCATCGTGATCATGATCTGGAACGCCATCCGCCGACCCGCCTTCTTCCGTGGTGAGACACTCGCGATGGACGCCCCGCCGAGCCTGCGCCGCCGCTGAACCGACTGACGAGCAACGAAAGAGAGATGATGATGACCGCTTCCCTCGCCCCGAACGAGCAGGCGCTGCTGGACAGCGTCCCCACCGGCCTCTACATCGGCGGGAAATGGCAGGATGCCACAGGCTCGCGCACCTTCGATGTGCACGATCCGGCCACGAACGCCGTGATCCGCTCGATCGCCGATGCGACGCCGGAGGACGGCATCCGGGCCCTGGATGCGGCCGTCGCTGCACAGGATGCCTGGGCGGCGACCCCGCCGCGGACCCGCAGCGACATCCTGCGCCGTGCCTTCGACCTCGTGCAGGTGCACAAGGAGGATCTCGCGCTGCTCATGACCCTCGAGATGGGCAAGCCCTTGGCCGAGGCACGGGGCGAGGTCGTCTACGGCGGCGAGTTCCTGCGGTGGTTCAGCGAGGAGGCCGTCCGGATCTCCGGCCGCTACGGGATCAACCCCGAGGGCACCGGTCGCATGGTCGTCTCGCAGCGTCCTGTGGGCCCGTCGTTCTTCATCACACCGTGGAACTTCCCCTTCGCGATGGCGACGCGCAAGATCGCACCGGCGCTCGCCGCCGGCTGCACCGTCGTCATCAAGCCGCCGGCACTGACTCCGCTCACCACGATGTTCTTCACGAAGCTGCTCGAGGAGGCCGGACTCCCCGCCGGCGTCGTCAACGTCGTGCAGACCACGTCCTCGTCGAAGGTCTCGGCGCCGATCATCGCCGACCCGCGGCTGCGCAAGCTCTCCTTCACCGGGTCGACCGAGGTCGGCCGCAAGCTCATCGCCCAGGCCGCCGAGGGCGTGCTGCGGGTGTCGATGGAGCTCGGCGGCAACGCGCCGTTCGTCGTCTTCGAGGACGCCGATCTCGACAAAGCGGTCGACGGGGCGATGGCGGCGAAGTTCCGCAACATCGGTCAGGCCTGCACGGCCGCGAACCGCTTCATCGTGCACTCGGCCGTCGCGGCGCAGTTCGCCGACCGGGTCGCCGAGCGCGTCAAGGCGATGAAGATCGGACGCGGCACCGAGGAGGGCGTCGCGATCGGCCCGCTCATCGACGAGGATGCCGTCGCCAAGGCATCCGAACTCGTCGGCGACGCCGTCTCCCGCGGGGCCCGTGTGCTCGCGGGCGGCAACGCGATCGAGGGTGCGGGGACCTTCTACGAGCCGACCGTGATCACGGATGTGGCCGCCGGCAGCGACATCCTCCGCGAGGAGATCTTCGGCCCGGTGCTGGCGATCGCGACCTTCGACACCGAGGAGGAGGCCGTCCGTCTCGCGAACGACACCGAGTACGGGCTGGTCTCGTACGTGTTCACGGAGGATCTCGCGCGAGGGCACCGCATGATCGACGCGCTGGAAACAGGGATGATGGGGCTGAACGTCGGCGTGGTCTCGAACGCCGCCGCTCCGTTCGGCGGAGTGAAGCAGTCGGGTGTCGGCCGCGAGGGCGGCGTCGAGGGCATCCACGAGTACCTGTCCACGAAGTACACCCTGATCCCGAGCTGAACGCCCCGCAACGAGAGGACGCATCATGACCGAGTACGCCGTCACCAACCCGGCCACCGGCGAGACCGTCGCCGCGTACGACACCGCAACCGACGCGCAGATCGAGGATGCCGTGGCGCGCGCCGCGACGGCCGCGAAGACGTGGGGCGCGACGTCGCCGGCCGAACGCGCCGCCGTCATCCGTCGCATCGCCGAACTGCACCGCGAACGCCGTGACGAGTTCGCCGCGATCATGGTGCGCGAGATGGGCAAGCCGATCGCAGCCGCGGTCGGCGAGGTCGATTTCGCCGCCGACATCATCGAGTTCTACGCCGACAACATCGAGCGCATCACGGCCGATCAGCCGCTGGAGATCCTGGGGGAGGGCACAGCGGTCATCCGCCGTGCCCCGTTGGGCGCGCTGCTGGGCATCATGCCGTGGAATTTCCCCGCATATCAGGTCGCGCGCTTCGCCGCGCCGAACCTCGCGATCGGCAACACGATCATCCTCAAGCACGCACCGCAGTGCCCGGAGTCGGCTGCCTTCCTCGAGAAGATCTACGCGGATGCCGGGCTCCCCGACGGCGGCTACGTCAACGTCTACGCCACGAACGAGCAGGCGGCGGAGATCATCGCGGACCCGCGCGTGCAGGGCGTCTCGATCACGGGATCGGAGCGCGCCGGCGCGGCCGTCGCCGAGGTCGCCGGGCGCAACCTGAAGAAGGTCGCGCTCGAGCTCGGCGGCTCTGATCCGTTCATCGTGCTCTCGACGGACGATCTGGATGCTGTGGTGCAGGCGGCCGTCGATGCGCGCATCGACAACAACGGCCAGTCCTGCAACGGGGCCAAGCGGTTCATCGTCGTCGAGGAGCACTACGACGAGTTCGCGGCGAAGTTCACGGCGAAGCTGGCCGCCATCTCGGCGGAGGACCCGACGCAGGAGGAGACGATCCTCGGGCCGCTGTCCTCCCTCGCGGCGGCGGAGCGTCTCCAGCAGCAGATCGATACGGCCGTCGCGCAGGGCGCCACGCTGCTGACCGGCGGCACAAGGGTCGGCGCGTTCTTCGCGCCGACGCTGCTGGCCGACGTGACGGACGAGATGGACGTCTACCGCGAGGAGCTGTTCGGGCCGGCCGGTGTCGTCTACCGGGTCGCCGACGAGGATGCCGCCGTCGCGCTCGCGAACGACACCTCGTTCGGACTCGGCTCGTACGTCTTCACGACGGATGCCGAGCAGGCGGAGCGGGTCGCGAACGCGATCGAGGCGGGCATGGTCTACGTCAATGTGGTGCTGGCGGACAGCCCGGAGCTGCCGTTCGGCGGTGTCAAGCGCAGCGGCACCTCGCGCGAGCTGGGTCTGCTCGCCGCAGACGAGTTCGTCAACAAGAAGCTCATCCGCGTCGCGTGAGGGGTGGCGCGCTCAGCGCCGCGCTACCGTTGAGGCGGGCCCATGCCCGCCGGAAGGAGCGTTGTGAAGACTGAGCGCGTCACTCGCACGCAGGCCGTGGTCGAGGGGTTGCTGGACGAGATCATCGCGGGTCGGCTGGTCGCGGGGGAGCCGCTTCCTCCGGAGGGCGATCTCGCCGACAATCTGGGCGTGTCCCGGCTGACGCTTCGTGAAGGCGTGCGCCTGCTGCAGGCGCAGGGCGTCATCGTGCCCGTCCCGGGCAGTCGTCACCGCATCGCCCCGGTCGACGAGTGGACCGGACTGGAAGCGGTCGTCCGCTATTCGCGCAGCGGGGGAGCGCGTCGTCGTGCGGCGCTCGATCTGCTCGACATGCGGGTGATGTTCGAGACCGGAGCCGCCGAGCTCGCCGCGCCGCGCAGCACCGAGGAGCACATCCGCGCTCTCGAGGAGGCACTCGAGAGGATGAGGTCGGCGCATGCCAATGGCGATGTCCCCGGGTTCGTCGACGCCGACCTCGCCTTCCACGACGTGATCTTCCAGGCGGCGGACAACCGCATCCTCGTGGCGTCGGTCCGTCCGCTCACGGCGATGCTGCAGGAGTCCCGCAGCGAGACCAGTGCGGTGTTCGAGATCCGAGAGCACGCTCTCGTCGAGCACGATGCGGTGCTCGGAGCGATGCGGACCCGGTCGGCGTCGGCGGCGCGCGAGGCGATGGCGAGCCACATGCGCCAGACCCGAGAGGACCTCCTGCACTACGTTCAGGGGGCCTGACCTCTCTCGCGCGTGGTTTGCATGCGCGGAGTTCGAGGCGTATGGTCGTTATCTGATATCGGATAGCCCCCGAACGAAGGAGTTCCCGTGCACATTGACGCGCTGCTCGCGCCTCTGCCCGCCCCGGTCGCGATCGATGCCGCGGACGTCGCGGACGCGCGCGATCCCCGGGACGTGCTCGTGGTACTGGATGACGATCCCACCGGTACGCAATCGGTCGCGCACCTCCCGGTGCTCACCCGCTGGGAGCGCGAAGACCTCGACGGCGCCTTCGCGACGGGTGCGGCCGCCGTGTACGTGCTGACCAACACGCGCTCGCTCGACGAGGACACCGCCGCCCGTCGCAACTGCGAGATCGTCGCGGTCGCGCTTGCCGCGGCCGAGGCCGCAGGGCGCCACGTGACATTCGTCTCGCGCAGCGACTCGACGCTGCGCGGACACTTCCCGCTCGAGACCGACGTGCTCGCGGCCGAGATCGCCGCGCATGGCGCGAAAGCACCCGAGCTGACGCTCCTCGTGCCGGCGTTCCCCGAGGCCGGCCGCATCACGGTCGACTCCGTGCACTACTGGGTCGTCGACGGCGAGGCCACACCGGTCGGCGAGACACCGTTCGCGAAGGATGCGACCTTCGGGTTCTCCTCGTCCGACCTGCGCGACTGGGTGGCCGAGAAGACTTCCGGGCGCATCCCCGCCACCGACGTCGCGGCACTCACGGTCGGGATCATCCGATCCGGCATCGACGCTGTGACGTCGTTCCTGCGCGCGTTGACGGCCGGCACCGTGGTCGCCGTCGACGTCGTCGAGGAGTCCGACATGCGCGTCGTGGCGCTCGCTCTGAACGCCCTCGGCGATCGCGGCGTCCTGCTGCGCGTGGGTCCGCCCTACGTGCGGGCCCATATCGGACAGGAGATCGCGCAGCCCGTCGACCCCGAGGGCATCCCGTTCGCCCATCACCGAGGCGGACTGGTCGTCGTCGGCAGCCACGTGCCGCTCACGACGCAGCAGCTCGACGAGCTCCGCCGTGCCAGGCCCGAGACGGCGACCATCGAACTCGACGTGCGCAGCCTCATCGACGAACGCCGCGAAGCGCACCTGGATGCCCAGTCGCGCGCCGTCGCCGAGGCGCTCGAGTCGGGTACCGTCATCGTCCACACCACCCGCGGGCTCGTGACCGGCGCGACGGGAGAGGCGAGCCTCGAGATCGCCAGACAGGTCTCCAGCGCGGTCGTGGAGCTGGTCCGCCGAGTCCTCGCGATCGCCCCGCCACGTTTCGTGATCGCCAAGGGCGGCATCACCTCCAGTGACGTCGCGAGCGAGGCGCTCGAGATCCGCAGGGCGACGGTGCTCGGTCCGATGCTCCCCGGCATCGTCTCGCTCTGGCAGCCGGAGACCGGCCCTGCCGTCGGCATCCCCTACATCGTCTTCGCCGGCAACGTCGGCGTCGCAGACTCCCTCGCCCGCGTCGTCGCGACGCTGGCCGACACGCACTGATCTTCCTGAAAGGAATCGAGATGACCACCACCGTCGCCGTCATCGGGCTCGGAGCCATGGGGCTTCCCATGGCGACCCGCCTCGCCGAGCGCTTCACCGTCCGCGGATTCGACATCGCCTCCGAACGCGTCGCCATCGCGGCCGAGAAGGGCGTCGCACCCGCAGCATCCGCCGCCGAGGCCGTCGCGGATGCGCAGGCCGTGCTCGTGGCCGTGCGCACCGGCGCGCAGCTCGACGACCTGCTCTTCGGCGAGAGCGGACTCGCGGCGCATCTGGCCGACGGGTCCGTCGTGATTCTCACCAGCACGGTCGGCACCGAAGGCATCGCCGACGTCGCCGCGCGTCTGTCCGAGCACGGCGCGCACCTCGTGGACGCGCCGCTGTCCGGAGGACCGGTTCGCGCAGGCGAAGGCGACCTGCTCATCGTCGTCGGCGCGACACCGGATGCGCTCGAGATCGCCCGCCCGATCCTCGAGCAGCTCGCCTCGACGCTCTCGATCGTGGGGGCGCGCCCTGGCGACGGTCAGGCGCTCAAGACCGTGAACCAGCTCCTGTGCGGCGTGCACATCGCGGCAGCGGCCGAAGCCCTCGCTCTCGCCGATGCGCTCGGACTCGACCGCGAGAAGACGCTCGAGGCGCTGACCGCCGGCGCAGCGAACTCCTTCATGCTCGGCAACCGCGGACCCCGCGCGCTGCAGGCGTACGAGGAGGAGGGCGCCGATGTGCTCAGCCGCCTGGACATCTTCGTCAAGGATCTCGGCATCGTCGGGGACGCCGCGCGTCGGGCGCATCTGTCCACCCCTGTCGCGGCTGCCGCCGAGCAACTGTTCCTGCTCGGCGAGGCGCAGGGCCTCGGTGCCCACGACGACTCGGCCGTGATCCGCGTGATCGCCCCCGAACGACTGTCCTGACCCGAACCGTACGGCGCATGCGCCGGAAAGAAGAGATTCGATGACGCTCCCTCTTCCCGCTCTGATCGCGATCGGAGTGGCAGGCCTCGCCCTGCTGCTCCTGCTGATCATCCGCTTCAAGATGCAGGCGTTCTACGCCCTCATCCTGGTCTCGATCGTGGTCGGCCTCGCGGCCGGACTGCCGATGACCACGATCCCCGCGACGGACACCGCTCCGGAGCAACTCGGCATCATTCAGGCGATCATCGCCGGCGTCGGAGGCACCCTCGGCTCCGTCGCCGTGCTCGTCGCGCTCGGCTCGATGCTCGGCAAGATCATCGAGCTGTCCGGCGGCGCCGAATCGCTCGCCGGCAAGTTCACGTCGTGGCTCGGCCCCAAGCGCGTCGGCATCGCCCTCGTGGCGGCCGCCGGGATCCTCGCCATCCCGGTGTTCTTCGATGCCGGATTCATCATCCTCGTGCCGATCATCTTCGCGTTCTCGAAGATCGCCGGGCTCAATCCGATCAGATTCGGGCTGCCGGTGGCGGGCATCATGCTGGCGGTTCACGTCGCCGTCCCTCCGCACCCCGGCATCGTCGGCGGTGCGACCATCCTCGGCGCCGACATCGGCTGGGTGCTGATCTTCTCACTGCTCATCTCGATCCCGCTCGCGGTGCTCTCGTACCTCGTGGCGAAGCTCATCAACCGACGCGAGTTCGCGATGATCGAGGCGACCAAGGAGATGTTCGACCGATTCGGATCCGAGGACTCATCACCCAACAGCGGGCTGCGCGAGGGCGAGAAGGCGCCGAGCGCCTACACGGTGCTGACGATCATCCTGCTGCCGCTCGTGCTGATCATGCTCGGCACGACCGTTGCGCCGGCCTTCGCCCCCGGCACGTTCTGGAACGGCTTCCTCTCGATGATCGGCCAGCCGATCTTCGCCCTCATGGTGGCGATCGCCGCCGCGATGTTCCTGCTCGGCGTACGCCGCGGCTGGTCGGGAGCCAAGCTCGGCGAGGTCATGGAATCCGCTCTCCCGAGTGCGGCCGTGATCATCCTCATCACGGGTGCCGGCGGTGCCTTCGGCCGCATCCTCACCGAGACCGGCATCGGCGGTGCCGTCGCCGAAGTCCTGGCCGGGACAGGGATGCCGCTGCTGCTGGCCGCCTTCCTCATCTCGCTCATCATGCGAGCGGCGCAGGGATCGGCCACCGTGGCGATCACGACGACGGCAGGGCTGCTGCTGCCGACGGTCGCGGTCCTCGGCCTCGACACGATCCACATCGCTCTCGTCGCCATCGCGATCGGTTACGGCGCACTGGGGCTCAGCCACGTGAACGACTCCGGCTTCTGGGTGGTCACGCGCTATCTCGGCCTGTCGGTCAAGGACGGTCTGCGGACCTGGACCCCGCTCACGACCGTGCTCGGCGTGGCAGGATTCCTCCTCACCTGGTTGCTGTACGCCGTCATTCCGACGAGCTGACCCCGACGCGGATCGCACCCGCCGCTCGGTCGAGACCTCGATCGACCGGCGGGTGACGCGTATGGTCGGAGACATGGTCACCGTCGCCGAGAACATCGTCAAGACACTCCGCGCCAACGGGATCGAACGGGTCTACGGCATTCCGGGCGATTCCCTCAACGGCTTCACCGACGCCCTGCGCAAGGACGGCACGATCCGCTGGGTGCACGTGCGCCATGAGGAGACCGCAGCCTTCGCCGCGGCAGCGGATGCCGCCACCACCGGCGGACTCGCGGTCGTCGCCGGCTCGTGCGGGCCGGGCAACCTCCACCTCATCAACGGGCTCTACGACGCGAACCGTTCGCGTGTGCCGGTGCTGGCGATCGCCGCTCATATTCCGACGACCGAGATCGGCACCGGCTACTTCCAGGAGACGCATCCGCAGGACGTCTTCCGTGAATGCAGCGTGTACGCCGAGTACGTGGCAGACCCGCGGCAGATGCCGCGTCTGCTCGAGATCGCCATGCGCAACGCGATCGAGCAGCGCGGCGTCGCCGTGCTCGTGATCCCCGGCGACGTCGCGCTCGCCCACATCGAATCCGATCGGGCGACCGTGATCGAGCACGCCAGGCCGGTCGTCGTTCCGAGCGCGAACGAGCTGGAGAGGGCGGCCGCGCTGCTGAACGCCGCCCGCAAGGTCACGATCCTCGCCGGCGCCGGAGTCGAGGGTGCGCACGACGAGGTCATCGCGCTCGCCGATCGCCTCGGCGCGCCGATCGTGCACGCACTCCGCGGCAAGGAGTTCATCGAGCACGACAATCCGTTCGACGTCGGGATGACCGGACTGCTCGGCTTCGCCTCCGGCTATCGGGCGATGGAGGCCGCAGATGCGATCCTCATCCTCGGCAGCGACTTCCCGTACGCGCAGTTCTACCCGGACGACGCCACCACGATCCAGGTCGACATCCGCGGTGCGCAGCTGGGTAAACGGCATCCGCTCGATCTGGGACTTGTCGGGGATGCCGGGGCGACCGCCGAGGCGCTCCTGCCGCGTCTCGCGGAGAAGAAGGACCGCTCGCACCTGGACGACTCCGTCGAGCACTACCGAAGGACGCGCGCGAAGCTCGACGATCTCGCGGTGCCCTCACGCGGCAGGAACCCGATCCACCCGCAGTATCTCGCGCGGCTGGTGAACGAGCACGCGGCGGACGACGCGATCTTCACGGCGGACGTCGGGTCGCCGACCGTGTGGGCGGCCAGATACCTGACGATGACCGCGGAAAGGCGCCTCATCGGTTCGTTCACGCACGGGTCGATGGCCAATGCCCTGCTGCACGGCATCGGCGCTCAGGCGTCGCACCCCGATCGTCAGGTCGTCGCGCTCGCCGGTGACGGGGGGCTATCGATGATGCTCGGCGAGCTCCTCACCCTCACGCAGAACCGGCTTCCCGTGAAGACGATCGTCGTCAACAACTCTTCGCTGAACTTCGTGGAGCTGGAGATGAAGGCAGCCGGATTCGTCACCTACGCCACGGATCTCGTCAATCCCGATTTCGCCGCTGTGGCCGGCGCGATGGGCATCTTCGCGCGTCGGGTCGAGCACAGTGATGACCTCGAGGATGCCGTGCGCGAGGTCCTCGACCACGACGGTCCTGCCCTGCTGGACGTGGTCACCGAGCGGCAGGAACTGTCGATGCCGCCGGCGATCGAAGCTGCCCAGGTCAAGGGATTCGCGCTGTACGCGATCCGCACCGTCATGTCCGGACGCGGGGACGAACTGCTGGACCTCGCGCGCGCGAACTGGCGCCAGCTGTTCTGAGGGCCCCAGGAGCGGGACCCCCAGAACGGGCTCACGCCTCCGCGATAGCGCGCGCCTCCGCGGCCTCGGCGACGCGACCGAGGGCCTCGAGGGCGTCGCCGAGCTCGAGAGCCGCCACCTGCCGCAGCGGCGGGATCCCGGCACCGTGCTCCAGCACGGTGCGATAGATCGCGACGGCGTCCACAGCGCGCTCGTTCCCGGCCAGCACGCGCGCGGCGAACAGCTCCGAACCGCCGGCCGCTCCGGCATCGCCGAGCGTCAGGAATCCGTCCGCTGCGGTGAGGGCCGCTGCGACCGCCTCATCCACACGACCCAGGCTCGCGAACGCGCGGGCACGGGAGTCGGTGACGTCCGCCAGCAGCCACCCGGCCTCGTGCTGCGTCGCCAGCGCTGCGACCTCGTCGAACAGGGCGAACGCGCGCTCGTCCTGCTGTCCCGCGTACGCCTGCGCGAGGTTGTGCAGCACCTCGCTGAGCGCTCCGACCGCGTCCGGAGACCGCCGGACGATCTCGGCGGCGTTCTCGAGCAGCTCGATGGCGTCGTCGTGCTCCTCGAAGCGCGCGAGGATCTTCGCCTGCTCGCTGAGAGCCATGGCCTGATCCGGTCCCTCATCGGCGGCGCCGAACAGCTCGGCGCCGTAGCCGAAGGCGCCGACGGCCTGGCCGAACTCACCGGATGCCGCCAGCGCACGGGCGAGCATCATGACCGTCATGGCGCGCGATCCCTCAGGGACCTCGGCCTCCTCCTCGCGCCGCAGCACGTCGCCGAAGAGCTCGGCCGCCTCCGCGGCGTCACCCGCCGAGAGCATGGCCCTGGCCAGGCGGAAGTCGATGCCGGACAGGTCTCCGCCCTCGCGGCCGACGAGGTGAGCGGCGGTCCGGTAGCGGGTCACGGCCTTGTCCGCGTCGCCGGCGTCCTCCCAGAGCGCGCCGGCGAGCATGTGGGTCGCTGCCAGGGCACCGTCGGCGCCGAGCCCGGCGAGCAGACGGCATGTCTCATCCGCGTCCGTCGCACCGGCGGCGAAGTCGCCCTGGCCGCCGCGGATGCGGGCGCGGATCTCGAGGGCGCGAGCGCGGTGCCCCGCACCGAGGTTCCCCTCGGCGAGCAGACGGTCGAGGTGTCCGAGGGCGCGCTCGAGGCGCTCGCTCTGCAGCAGCGCGAAGATCGCCAGCAGGCTCGTGGCGTGCACGTGGCGCGCATCGTCGGCCTCGGCGAACGCCCGGTGGGCCCGCTCTGCGACATCGAGCGCGGCGTCGTACTCCTCCGTCTTCAGATGCAGTGAGGCGCGGCTGATCGCCAGGTCCCCGCGTGAACGGGGCGGCAGGGCCGCATCGTCGGCCAGTTCGCGATCGAGCGCGGCCACGGCTTCGGGTGCGGCGTCGCCGAACGTCGCCAGCTGAAGGCGCTCCTCGAGATCGGCCTGCGCGTCGTCGCCGGCCGCACGAAGGGCGGCGATGCGCTCTGGCAGCACCGCTCGCGCCTCCTCAAGACGTTCTCCGGCGACGAGGACCGCGACACGCACCGAGTGCAGGCGCGCCTGCTTCTCGGCATCCGTCACGCCGAAGGCATGCGGCAGAGCAGCCATCGTCTCGGCCTCTGCCCCGTAGTCGGCGAGCTCGACCACGCGATCGAACCAGGCGTCGGCATCCGCCGGGAACGCGGCCGAGACCGGCTCGACGAAGGCATCGGAGCGGATCGGGACATCGAAGCTCGTGTCGGCGAGACCGCGCAGTCGGCGCAGCCGGTCGGCGTGCGCGTCGCCGCCGTCGCGTGCGTCGAACTCGGCGCCGATGCGCTCGGCTGCGGCCCAACTGGCGGCGGCCAGTTCGGCGGCCGACCAGACACCATCGTGCTCGCCGAAGAACGGCACCAGCCCGGCGGCATCCGCACCGCGCACCGGAGTCGCGCCGTGCCCGGCCGCCGAGACGCGGTCCAGCGCGAACGCGAAAGCACCGAGCGCGGTGAAGTGGGCATCCACGTTCAGGCCGTCGTGCGCGAGCCAGCCCAGGTGGCGCTCGACCACCGACAGGGCGCGGGCCTCGTTGCCGCTCACGGCGCAGAAGACGATGTTGTTCGCGACGATCGTAAGATTGTCGGGGTTGTCCTTGGCGAGGCGGTAGCTGCGCAGGTGCGCCGTCTTGGCCTCGTCGAAGCGACCGGCGCGCAGATACGGCAGCAGAACGCGCGAGAGAGCGTGCTCCGGCTCCTCGCCGCAGGAGAAGCCGCCCTCGATCATCTCCTCGACCAGACGGATCGCCTCGGCATCCCGATCGGTGTCGACGAAGAATCCGGCCACCTGGCTGCGGCTGCAGGCATCGCAATGGCTGTGCTCGTCCCGCGGAGTGGCCTCCAACTGCACGCGCAGTCGCTCGGCGTCCTCGGTGCGACCGGCATCCCAGGCGTCCTCGAAGCGCGCGGTGAGCACCCCGCTCATACCGAGACCGGCCTGGCGGTAGTGCGCCTCCATGTCGTCGAGCACGGCGGTGATCTGGTCCTGCGAGAACGCGGGGGAGGAGCGCAGCGCCGACGCCATCCACTTGAACTGCCACATCAGGTCGGCGCCGCCGTTGTCGATGTCGGCGGGGAACCGCGTCGGGTCGGCATCGTGCCGTGCCAGGCACCACGCGAAGGAGTTCAGCATCACGTCGGTCGCGCCGCCCATGTTCGCCGAGGCGGTCTGGCGCATCCTGGCCTGGTACTCGAGGCGGTCGTCGCCGATCTCCTGCGCCAGCGTCACCGCCTGAGCGACGAGCGCTTGCTCCGCGGGCCCCCAGGGCGTGCTGTCGATCTCTTCGAGGAGCTGCTGGAACTGCTTCTTGGGACGTGCCATGGGGAACCCTTCTGCGGCGGCGGTGGTCAGCGCGGGTCGTCGATCGTGTCGACGTCGAGCCCGGCGGAGAGCGAGACGAGGTCCGCGAGTGCGGTGGTCATGAGCGTGCGATCGGCATCCGAGAGCGGGTGGTGGCCCGCCAGCAGCGCCTGGATGTAGAGCAGCTGCACCGTGCGGGAGAACACGGCGTCGTCGCGGACGCCGACCAGCGAGCGGACCACGCGGTTGGACCAGTTCAGGCACAACCGGGCACTCAGATCGTCCTCTCGGCCGGCCGCGAGGGTGTCGTCGATGCGGGCGAGCACGCCGCCCCACAGGGCTCCGGTGATCCCCTTGGTCCGGCTGCGGTCCAGCGAACGCAGCACCTCCGGGTCCGCGACGTACAGACCGGGGAGCTCAGGTCGGTCGATCGATCGCACCACGACGGAGCAATCGGATGCCGCGAGCACGGCGCCGGCCCGATCCTCGAGCGCGACCGCGGCAGCGCGATCGTCCAGCGGCGGCGGGTCGAGGCGGTCGAGTTCGCCCGTGACGTCGACCTTCTCGACGGTCACGTGCGGGTACAGGTCGGGAATCATGCGGATGAGATCGGCGTCGTACAGGTAGCCGCCGTTGACGAGCACCTCGGCGCTCGGGGAGATCCCGGCGACCTGTCGGAACTCGTCGACCGTCTGCGCGTACCGCAGGTGGCCGAACCGCTCGACGAGGTCGCCGATGCGGATGCTTCCGTGCGTGGTCTCGATGGTCAGCCAGCGCGTGATGAAGGCGGCGAGCTCCTCGTCGTGGCGGACCAGCGACTTGAGCCCGACTTCGTGGATCGCCACGAACTGCGCCAGGCGATGCGGCTCACGAAGACCCAGCTCGAGGATCCAGCGCCGGATGCCGGCGCCGAGCTGCTCTCGGACGCGTTCCAGCGCGGCATCCTCGACGAGCGATTCGCGACTGGCCGTCGGCGCGAGACCGGTGGAGTCGACGACGGCTCTGACGAAGAACGCCCAATCCGGCAGGACGTCGTCGGCTCGTTCGGACAGCAGCATCCGGCCCAGGTACATGCGGGTCGCCTGGCGGGAGCCGGGTGGGGGAGCGAACGGAAGCACGTAGGCGAGGCCGCGCGTGCCGGTGGCGGGCTCCGACAGCTCGATGACATCCAGCGGAGAGGATCCGAGCAGATCCCTGCCGTACTGCACCGCAGCATCCGGATCGCTCGCAGCGTCCAGGAACGGGGCCTGGCGGGTGATGTCGACGTCGCCGCCCTCGGTCTCGAGCACGACCCGCACCGGCAGGAACTCGCCGAAGACGGTCGCCAGCTCGCGCACGGCGGCCGGACGCAGCAGATCGTCGGTGTCGAAGCGCGGGATCAGGTGCACGCTCGTGCCGATCGGGAGCTCCTCGTCGAGTTCGGCGACCTGGAAGGTGCCGTCCGCGCTGCCCGTCCACTCGACGCTCGCGCCGCCGCGCGCGCTGCGCGAGCGGATCACGATGGTGTCGGCGACCATGAAGCAGCTGAGCAGGCCGATTCCGAACTGTCCGAGGTAGTCGCTGCGCGGTAGATCGAAGATGTCGCGCTTGGAGCTGCGCCCGACGGTCGCCAGGAGCTCGGCCACCTCGGTCGCGTTCAGTCCGACGCCGTCGTCGCGCAGGACGAACTCGCCGGATGCCTCGGTGAGCGGGGTGATGCGGATCGTGCCGCCGGCACGGTCGACCTCCGAGCGCGCCGTGATGGCGTCGCGCGCATTCTGGAGGAGCTCGCGCAGATAGACGCGCGGACTCGAATAGATGTGCCTGCTCAGCAGATCCACGACACCCCGCAGATCGACCTGGAACTGCTGGATCTCCCCGTGCAAAGCGCCCTCCCTCGACCGACTGACGAGCCTAACAGGCGGGCCCCGGTTCGCCGCGGCCCGCAGGATGCCCTACACTGGTGAGGCAGTTGTCTGCATTGTTTCGCCGTGCCCACGGGTGCAGAAGCGATGCGGATCCAGGGGCCACACGGTCTCTAGGGCGGTAGCTCAATTGGCAGAGCAGCGGTCTCCAAAACCGCAGGTTGCAGGTTCGATTCCTGTCCGCCCTGCGCGTCAGCGCCACGCTGGCACACGAAAGGTACATTCAGGAT
Source organism: Microbacterium sp. STRO-1N (assembly GCF_057748015.1). The sequence continues at coordinate 2,948,783 of NZ_CM173234.1, read as the reverse complement.
GGATCAGGACGAACCGCGCGGCGAAGTCGTCGCGGCAGGCGGCGCAGCCAGTGTCAAGAAGCTCGGCTTCTTCGGCCGTATCGCGCTGTTCTTCCGTCAGGTCATCGGCGAACTCCGCAAGGTCGTCACACCGACGCGCAAGGAGCTTTTCAAGTTCACCGGTGTGGTCCTCGTCTTCGTGGTGATCGTGATGGCCTTCGTCTACGGCCTGGACACCGCCTTCTCGTGGCTGACGGCTCAGGTCTTCGGGGTTCCGCAGTAAGAGCCCCAATCCCGCGGCTCGCGCCGCAGTGAATGGAAAGAATAAACGTGTCTGAACGATATTCCGACGACGCCGACTGGGCGACCGCGGCGGAGCAGTCCAGCGAGGACGACGAAGCGCAGGAGGGCAATGTCCTCTCCGCTCAGGAGGCCTCCGTCGCTCCGGCCGAGCATGTCGCCCTGCATGTCGAGGGCGATGACCAGGAGGACGACGACACGGATGACGACATCGACATCGACGACCCGGAGGCGGACGCGATCGTGAACGACGCTCTCAACTTGGATGAAGCAGCCGAATCAGAGGCAGCGGCCGAGGTCATCAACGATTCGGTTGCCGAAGAGGTTGCCGACCGCGAGGCCGCCGAGGCCGACGAGGTCGGTCCCTACGACGGCCCGGACGTGAACGGCGACGAAGACGGCGCCGCCGACAGCGAGGACGGCGACGAGGAGGCGGACCCCTACGAGGAGTTCCGTCTCGATCTGCGGATGCTGCCGGGCAAGTGGTACGTCATCCACTCCTACGCCGGTTTCGAGCGCAAGGTGAAGGCCAACATCGAGCAGCGCAAGTCGACGCTCGAGGTCGAGGACGACATCTACCAGGTCGAGGTCCCGATGGAGGACGTCGTCGAGATCAAGAACGGCCAGCGCAAGATGGTCACCCGCGTGCGCATCCCCGGCTACGTGCTGGTGCGCATGGAGCTCAACGAGGACACCTGGTCCGTCGTCCGCCACACGCCCGGTGTCACCGGCTTCGTGGGCAACGCCCACAACCCGACGCCGCTGCGCTTCGAAGAGGCCTTCAACATGCTGAAGTCGCTCGTCGAGGTCAAGGACGTCCCGACCGCGAAGAACGTCCAGTCGAAGGGCGGCGTGGCCGTCGCTCGTCCGGTCGCCGCCGAGGTCGACTTCGAGATCGGCGAGACCATCACGATCAAGGAGGGCTCGTTCGCGGGTCTTCCCGGTTCGATCAGCGAGATCAAGCCCGAGAGCGGCAAGCTCACGGTGCTCGTCTCCCTCTTCGAGCGCGAGACCCCGGTCGAGCTCAGCTTCGACCAGGTCACGAAGATGATCTGATACCAGCTCTCACAGGAACGGCCGCCCCGATCGGGGCGGCCGTTCTCGTATGCGGGCGGATGCCGGTCAGCCGGCGTGCTGGGCCGCCCAGTGGGGGCTCTGGATCAGTCCGATCAGATTGCCGAACGGATCGCTGACCGATGCCGACCACCAGCCCTCACCGCGCTGCGTGACAGGGTCGAACGTCGTCGCGCCGAGCGCGGTCAGGCGATCGACGCTCGCCTGGATGTCATCGACATGCATGCTGACCAGTGCGCCACCCGGCTGCGCGAGCGCGGGGCGGAATCGGGCGTCCATGAGAGCGAATTCGTCCTCGTCGTCGCCGAACCGCCATTCGGCGTACTGTGCGGTGCCCTGCTCAGGCCGAACGAAGTACGGCGCCGAATCGAACACCGTGCTGTACCAGGCGACGGCGGCCGGCATGTCCTCGGCGACGAGGTTGAGATTGGCGAGTCCTCGGAACATCTGTCTCTTCTCCTTGTTCGTGGGTGTTTCTTCTATGCTCGACGGTGAAGTGATCACCAACTGATCACTTCAGAAAAGCGAGTTCCGACATCCGTGCCGACCGATTGATCCAGGCGCTGCTCGTGCTGCAGGGGCGTCCGCAGATCACCGCCGCCGAGCTGGCGGCCGAACTCGAGGTCTCCGTGCCCACCGCCCGCCGTGATCTCGAGGCTCTCGCGATGTCCGGCATCCCGATCTACTCGACTCGAGGGCGAGGAGGCGGCTGGCGTCTGATCGGCGGCGCGCGCACCGACCTGACCGGGCTCACCGAGGGCGAGGCGACCGCTCTCCTGATCGCGATCGCGCAGAGCACGGGATCCGACCCCGAGCGCGTCGCTGCGATTCGCAAGTTCGTCCGTGCGGTGCCCGCCTCGTTCCGGGACGGTGTCCAGCGTGTGGCTGCGGCGACCGTGCGGGACGTGCCGTGGGGAGAAGTGGACCCTGCGACAGCGGCGACGCTCGCGGAGCTCCAACGCGCGATCGGAAGGATGCGTCAGGTCCGGATCGAATACGACGGATCGCACGGCCTGGCGGAGACCGACACCGTTCCGCTCGTCGTCGGCAGCCGCGGATCGACGTGGTACCTGCTCGCGGCGCCCCCGCTGGATGACGGAACGGCCGACCCTGCCCGAGTGCGGACGTACCGGATCGATCGGGTCCGCGCACTGCAGATACTTCCCCTCCGCGGCGCGGCCCCGTCGGACTTCGACAGCGGTCGCGCGTGGTCGGAGATGGTTCAGCGCGTCGAGGACATGCGTGGGACGGTGCGCGCCGTGGTGCGTGTTCAGCCGTGGGCGGTCCGCGCGCTGTGCGACCGCTTCGGAGCCCAGGCGCGGATGCGGGCACCGGATGCCGAGGGGGCCGCCTTCGTCGAGGTGAGTGCGCACACCATCGACGCACTGGCGGAGCAACTGGCCGGCTGGACCGGAGCCGCCGAGGTCGTCGAGCCGCCGGAGGTGCGCAAAGCGCTGCAGACGCTGGGGGAGCGGATCGCCGCACTCTACGCGGCTGACGTCGGGTGAGCACGGCACTCGATCCGATCAGGTAGACTTGGCTGGTTTGTGTGCCGCTTCGGTGTGCGCGCAGACGACCACGCCCCGGAGATGCCGGGCCTGTGGGAGAAACGGATGCCCAGGCATCCGATTCGACGAAAGGAAAGAGAATGGCACCGAAGAAGAAGGTGACCGGCCTGATCAAGCTTCAGATCAACGCCGGTGCAGCCAACCCGGCGCCGCCGATCGGCCCCGCGCTCGGTCAGCATGGCGTCAACATCATGGAGTTCTGCAAGGCGTACAACGCCGCGACCGAGTCGCAGCGCGGCAACGTCATCCCCGTGGAGATCACCGTCTACGAGGACCGCAGCTTCACGTTCATCCTGAAGACCCCGCCGGCCGCGGAGCTCATCAAGAAGGCCGCCGGTCTTCAGAAGGGCTCGTCCACGCCGCACACGGTCAAGGTCGGCAAGATCACGAAGGACCAGGTCCGTCAGATCGCCGAGACCAAGCAGGCTGACCTCAACGCGAACGACATCGAGGCAGCCTCGAAGATCATCGCCGGCACCGCCCGCTCCATGGGCATCACGGTCGAGGGCTGAGGAGAATAATCATGGCTACCAAGTCCAAGGCTTACCAGGCTGCCGCCGAGAAGATCGAGGCAGACCGTTTCTACACTCCCGCTGAGGCTGTCGCCCTGGCCAAGGAAACCGGCTCGGCGAAGTTCGACTCGACCGTCGAGGTCGCTCTCAAGCTCGCAGTCGACCCCCGCAAGGCGGACCAGATGGTGCGCGGCACCGTCATCCTGCCGCACGGCACCGGAAAGACCGCCCGCGTCATCGTGTTCGCCACCGGCCCAGCGGCCGAGGCTGCGATCGCGGCCGGCGCTGATGAGGTCGGCGGCGCCGAGCTCATCCAGAAGGTCGCCGATGGCTGGACCAACTTCGATGCTGCCGTCTCCACGCCCGAGCTCATGGGCCAGGTCGGTCGACTGGGCAAGGTGCTGGGTCCGCGCGGCCTGATGCCGAACCCGAAGACCGGAACGGTCACGCCGAACCCGGCCAAGGCCGTCGAGGACATCAAGGGCGGAAAGATCGAGTTCCGCGTCGACAAGCACGCCAACGTGCACTTCGTCGTCGGCAAGGCGTCGTTCACCTCCGAGCAGCTCAACGAGAACATCGGTGCAGCGCTCGAGGAGATCGTGCGTCTGAAGCCGTCGAGCGCGAAGGGCCGCTACATCCAGAAGGGTGCGGTGTCGACCACGTTCGGCCCCGGCATCCCGCTGGATGTCAACGCCATCTGAGTCGACGACTCGCTTCTTCGAAGGGCCCCCGCTCCGGCGGGGGCCCTTCGTCGTACGGTGCCGGCGAGGAGGGGATATGGATGCCGTCGGCCCGCGGAATCCGGCGCGACACGCCATGGGATCGCCCGGATTTGCCCGACCCCCGGATCCCGCGTAAGTTATTACTTGTTCGCCCCACAGGGAAGCGGAAAGGCCGAGAGCCTCACCCCCCTCAAGCGGAGAACCACCCCGATCCTTCTCACTCTTGAGAGTCCGGACGTTCGCGTCTAGGATGGGGGATCCACCTCGTGGTACGCAGTCACCGGCTGCGCAGCGGATCTTCGATCCTCAAGCGCCGATTTGACAGGCACCGCGAAACGGATAAGCTAGAGAAGTTGTCTCGAAGCTCTAACGCTTCGCTTCATCACCTCTGGTTCTGGGCCGCACGGCATGTCGATTTGACAAGCTGAACGGCACGGATAAGATAGAGAAGTTGCCCTTCGGGCCTGGTCGTGAGGCTGGGTCGGGGGAGCGTCTGATCCTTGAGAACTCAACAGCGTGCACTTGTCAAATGCCAAATTATCCTCGTCTCCATTTCGGTGGGGGTGAGAATTCCTTTGGATCAAAGACCAACCTTCTTTGTTGGGGGTTGGCATTCGGATGAAGTCAGTTGATTTTGTCTCTTTGGTCAGTTTCAAACTCGCTGCTGTCGCGGTTTTCCCCGTGGTGGTATGCATTTCTTTTTTACGGAGAGTTTGATCCTGGCTCAGGATGAACGCTGGCGGCGTGCTTAACACATGCAAGTCGAACGGTGAAGCAGGAGCTTGCTCTTGTGGATCAGTGGCGAACGGGTGAGTAACACGTGAGCAACCTGCCCCGGACTCTGGGATAAGCGCTGGAAACGGCGTCTAATACTGGATATGAGACGTGACCGCATGGTCAACGTTTGGAAAGATTTTTCGGTCTGGGATGGGCTCGCGGCCTATCAGCTTGTTGGTGAGGTAATGGCTCACCAAGGCGTCGACGGGTAGCCGGCCTGAGAGGGTGACCGGCCACACTGGGACTGAGACACGGCCCAGACTCCTACGGGAGGCAGCAGTGGGGAATATTGCACAATGGGCGAAAGCCTGATGCAGCAACGCCGCGTGAGGGATGACGGCCTTCGGGTTGTAAACCTCTTTTAGCAGGGAAGAAGCGAGAGTGACGGTACCTGCAGAAAAAGCGCCGGCTAACTACGTGCCAGCAGCCGCGGTAATACGTAGGGCGCAAGCGTTATCCGGAATTATTGGGCGTAAAGAGCTCGTAGGCGGTCTGTCGCGTCTGCTGTGAAATCTGGAGGCTCAACCTCCAGCCTGCAGTGGGTACGGGCAGACTAGAGTGCGGTAGGGGAGATTGGAATTCCTGGTGTAGCGGTGGAATGCGCAGATATCAGGAGGAACACCGATGGCGAAGGCAGATCTCTGGGCCGTAACTGACGCTGAGGAGCGAAAGGGTGGGGAGCAAACAGGCTTAGATACCCTGGTAGTCCACCCCGTAAACGTTGGGAACTAGTTGTGGGGTCCTTTCCACGGATTCCGTGACGCAGCTAACGCATTAAGTTCCCCGCCTGGGGAGTACGGCCGCAAGGCTAAAACTCAAAGGAATTGACGGGGACCCGCACAAGCGGCGGAGCATGCGGATTAATTCGATGCAACGCGAAGAACCTTACCAAGGCTTGACATACACGAGAACGGGCCAGAAATGGTCAACTCTTTGGACACTCGTGAACAGGTGGTGCATGGTTGTCGTCAGCTCGTGTCGTGAGATGTTGGGTTAAGTCCCGCAACGAGCGCAACCCTCGTTCTATGTTGCCAGCACGTAATGGTGGGAACTCATGGGATACTGCCGGGGTCAACTCGGAGGAAGGTGGGGATGACGTCAAATCATCATGCCCCTTATGTCTTGGGCTTCACGCATGCTACAATGGCCGGTACAAAGGGCTGCGATACCGTAAGGTGGAGCGAATCCCAAAAAGCCGGTCCCAGTTCGGATTGAGGTCTGCAACTCGACCTCATGAAGTCGGAGTCGCTAGTAATCGCAGATCAGCAACGCTGCGGTGAATACGTTCCCGGGTCTTGTACACACCGCCCGTCAAGTCATGAAAGTCGGTAACACCTGAAGCCGGTGGCCTAACCCCTTGTGGGAGGGAGCTGTCGAAGGTGGGATCGGTAATTAGGACTAAGTCGTAACAAGGTAGCCGTACCGGAAGGTGCGGCTGGATCACCTCCTTTCTAAGGAGCATCTGACACCTCTTCGGGGGTGTCCAGAACCCAGTTCGAAGGCATACGTTCTTCGCTGGGAGCTCATGGGTGGAACATTTGACATGACATCAGCGCAGCTGATTTCTGCTAGTACGCCGGCCTTCGGGTTGGTTGGAATGCGGGGGTTGGTGAGCGGGGTGTCTGCACGCTGTTGGGTCCTGAGGGGCCAGACGTTTTGTCTGAATCCTCTGGGCCTCTTGTCGTTTCCCCTTGTGGGGGGTTGCGTGAGGGGTACCGCCCGTACTTTGAGAACTACACAGTGGACGCGAGCATCTTTGGACCGATCCTTCGGGGTTGGTTCATGAAGATGATCTTAAAGATCATTAGTCAATTTTTTGACGATTCGAACTCAATGTGATTTCAAGTCTTTAAGAGCAAACGGTGGATGCCTTGGCATCTGGAGCCGAAGAAGGACGTAGCAATCTGCGATAAGCCTCGGGGAACTGATAAGCAAGTTTTGATCCGAGGGTGTCCGAATGGGGAAACCCCGCTGGGCGGCGTGCCGACCTAGTGACTCCCGTCTGAATATATAGGGCGGGTAGAGGGAACGTGGGGAAGTGAAACATCTCAGTACCCACAGGAAGAGAAAACAACATGTGATTCCGTGAGTAGTGGCGAGCGAAAGCGGATGAGGCTAAACCGAGTGTGTGTGATATCCGGCAGGAGTTGCATGTTCGGGGTTGTGGGACTTTCCTACCAGTTCTGCCGAATTGGTGGCGTTACAGAAGCGTGTAGACGAACCGTCTTGAAAGGCGGGCCGTAGTGGGTGCCAGCCCCGTAGTCGAAACATGTGTTCTGGCGTGGAGAGGATCCCAAGTAGCACGGGGCCCGTGAAATCCCGTGTGAATCTGTCAGGACCACCTGATAAGCCTAAATACTCCCAGATGACCGATAGCGGACAAGTACCGTGAGGGAAAGGTGAAAAGTACCCCGGGAGGGGAGTGAAATAGTACCTGAAACCGTTTGCTTACAAACCGTTGGAGCCTCCTTAGTAGGGGTGACAGCGTGCCTTTTGAAGAATGAGCCTGCGAGTTAGCGATATGTGGCGAGGTTAACCCGTGTGGGGTAGCCGTAGCGAAAGCGAGTCTGAATAGGGCGATTCAGTCGCATGTCCTAGACCCGAAGCGAAGTGATCTATCCATGGCCAGGTTGAAGCGACGGTAAGACGTCGTGGAGGACCGAACCCACTTAGGTTGAAAACTGAGGGGATGAGCTGTGGATAGGGGTGAAAGGCCAATCAAACTTCGTGATAGCTGGTTCTCTCCGAAATGCATTTAGGTGCAGCGTTGCGTGTTTCTTGCCGGAGGTAGAGCTACTGGATGGCCGATGGGCCCTACAAGGTTACTGACGTCAGCCAAACTCCGAATGCCGGTAAGTGAGAGCGCAGCAGTGAGACTGTGGGGGATAAGCTTCATAGTCGAGAGGGAAACAACCCAGACCACCATCTAAGGTCCCTAAGCGCGTGCTAAGTGGGAAAGGATGTGGAGTTGCTTAGACAACCAGGAGGTTGGCTTAGAAGCAGCCACCCTTGAAAGAGTGCGTAATAGCTCACTGGTCAAGTGATTCCGCGCCGACAATGTAACGGGGCTCAAGCACGCCACCGAAGTTGTGGCATTGATATTTTTGGTAGGCCTTCGTGGTCCAGCCGTATTGATGGGTAGGAGAGCGTCGTGTGGCCAGCGAAGCGGCGGTGTGAACCAGCCGTGGAGGCTACACGAGTGAGAATGCAGGCATGAGTAGCGAATGACGTGTGAGAAACACGTCCTCCGAAAGACCAAGGGTTCCAGGGTCAAGCTAATCTTCCCTGGGTAAGTCGGGACCTAAGGCGAGGCCGACAGGCGTAGTCGATGGACAACGGGTTGATATTCCCGTACCGGCGAAGAACCGCCCAAGCTAATCCAGTAGTGCTAAGTATCTGAATCCCAGTGACTGATCCCTTCGGGGTGACGCTCTGGGCCTAGCGTACGAACCCGTTCTGGTGCGGCTAGCGTATTAACAGGTGTGACGCAGGAAGGTAGTCCAAGCCAGGCGATGGTTGTCCTGGTGCAAGTGCGTAGGCCGAGAGATAGGCAAATCCGTCTCTCATACAGGCTGAGACACGATGCGGATAAAAAGTGGATGATCCTATGCTGCCAAGAAAAGCATCGACGCGAGGTTCTAGCCGCCCGTACCCCAAACCGACTCAGGTGGTCAGGTAGAGAATACCAAGGAGATCGAGAGAATCGTGGTTAAGGAACTCGGCAAAATGCCCCCGTAACTTCGGGAGAAGGGGGGCCTTCGACGTATTAGGACTTGCTCCGAAAGCGTTTGGAGGCCGCAGAGACTAGTGGGTAGCGACTGTTTATTAAAAACACAGGTCCGTGCTAAGTCGCAAGACGATGTATACGGACTGACGCCTGCCCGGTGCTGGAAGGTTAAGAGGACCGGTTAGCCGCAAGGCGAAGCTGAGAATTTAAGCCCCAGTAAACGGCGGTGGTAACTATAACCATCCTAAGGTAGCGAAATTCCTTGTCGGGTAAGTTCCGACCTGCACGAATGGCGTAACGACTTCCCAACTGTCTCAACCGCGAACTCGGCGAAATTGCATTACGAGTAAAGATGCTCGTTACGCGCAGCAGGACGGAAAGACCCCGTGACCTTTACTATAGCTTTGTATTGGTGTTCGGTGTGGCTTGTGTAGGATAGGTGGGAGACTTTGAAGCGTGGACGCCAGTTCATGTGGAGTCATTGTTGAAATACCACTCTGGTCACTCTGGATATCTAACTTCGGACCGTAATCCGGTTCAGGGACAGTGCATGGTGGGTAGTTTAACTGGGGCGGTTGCCTCCCAAAAAGTAACGGAGGCGCCCAAAGGTTCCCTCAACCTGGTTGGCAATCAGGTGTCGAGTGTAAGTGCACAAGGGAGCTTGACTGTGAGACTGACAGGTCGAGCAGGGACGAAAGTCGGGACTAGTGATCCGGCAGTGGCTTGTGGAAGCGCTGTCGCTCAACGGATAAAAGGTACCTCGGGGATAACAGGCTGATCTTGCCCAAGAGTCCATATCGACGGCATGGTTTGGCACCTCGATGTCGGCTCGTCGCATCCTGGGGCTGGAGTAGGTCCCAAGGGTTGGGCTGTTCGCCCATTAAAGCGGTACGCGAGCTGGGTTTAGAACGTCGTGAGACAGTTCGGTCCCTATCCGCTGCGCGCGTAGGAAGTTTGAGAGGATCTGACCCTAGTACGAGAGGACCGGGTTGGACGAACCTCTGGTGTGTCAGTTGTTCCGCCAGGAGCACCGCTGATTAGCTACGTTCGGGATGGATAACCGCTGAAAGCATCTAAGCGGGAAGCCGGCCTCAAGATGAGACTTCCATACCTTCGGGTGAGAGGCTCCCAGCCAGACTACTGGGTTGATAGGCCAGATGTGGAAGTGCGGCAACGCATGCAGCTGACTGGTACTAATAAGCCGATGACTTGATAACACTTCGAATCAACGATTGATTGATTTGCTACGCGTCCACTTTGTGGTTCTCGATGTACGGTCGAGAACCCTACAGGCACCACGTGTGTCTTTAGGTTTTTGTTGAAACATCAATAGTGTTTCGGCGGCCATAGCGTGAGGGAAACGCCCGGTTACATTCCGAACCCGGAAGCTAAGCCTCACAGCGCCGATGGTACTGCAGGGGGGACCCTGTGGGAGAGTAGGACACCGCCGGACTTCTTTTAAAAAGAGGCCACTCCAATGCTGGAGTGGCCTCTTTTGCGTTAAGGCTCGCGCCGCGTGCGGCCGAGATGTCAGGATGGGCCCATGGGCACTGTCGATGACTATCTCGAGACCCTTTCCGAGCCCGATCGCGTTGCCATCGAACGCGTTTACGCGCTGGCACAGGAGCTTGCACCGGACGCCGTACAGGGCGTCGGCTACGGGATGCCGGCTCTCACGTATCGTGGACGTCCGCTGATCTCCGTCAAGCGGACGAAGAAGCACTTCGGGCTCTATCCGTTCAGCGCATCCGTCGTGAGCGCCGTCTCGGCTCAGCTCGTACGCCACGTCGGCGGCAAGGGCACGATCACGTTCCAGGCGGAGGACCCGCTTTCCGGGGAAGCGATCCGCGCGATCGTGACGGCACGGCGCGACGAGATAGACGGGCTCGGCTGACCCGGCCGCCAGGTTCAGCAATCGACAGCGGGCGCGATCATGCAGTGAGGACCGGCAGGACGAGACTCACCGCGATGCCGACCATGACGATCGCGATCACCGCATCGAGGATCCGCCAGGCGAGGGGTGTGCGCAGCACGCGTCCCAGATAGCGGGCGCCGAATCCGAGTGCGGTGAACCACAGACAGCTCGCCGCGACCGCACCCGCAGCGAAGAGCCATCGGGCGTCGCCGTGCGTGGCGGCGATCGAGCCCAGCATGAGCACCGTGTCCAGGTACACATGCGGATTGAGCCATGTGAGCGCGAGGGCGGTCAGAACGACCGGCGCCAGCGCCTTCTTCGTGGTCGCGACGCGGGTCGTCACAGCACCGGACCCGGTCTCGATTCCGGCATCCCGCTCGACTCCGTCGCCGGCATCGAGCCCCTCGCCGGTTCCGCGCCACGCTCGCCGGGCAGCGAGGACGCCGTAGCCGAGCAGGAACGCCGCACCGAGCCAGCGAGCCGCGTCGACGAGCAGAGGTGCACTCTCGAGGAGGAATCCGAGGCCGGCAACACCCGCCACGATCAGCACCGCGTCCGACGCCGCGCAGATGATCACGACGGCGAGCACGTGCTCGCGTCGGATGCCCTGTCGAAGCACGAACACGTTCTGTGCGCCGATGGCGATGATGAGCGAAAGGCCGAGGCCGAGACCGGCGAGCAAGGAGAGCATGCTTCCACGCTATGACGAGGGCTTCTTCAGGTACAGTGAAGGTCTGTAAGGCTCCATTAGAGTGTCTAATGTGATGAGTATTCCGCTCGATGCGGCGGCGACGGTTGCCGCGATCGTCGACACGGGCAGTCTCGACAAGGCCGCCCGGGTGCTCAACGTCACGCCGTCCGCGGTCAGCCAGCGGCTCAAGAGCCTGGAAGAGCAGCTCGGACGCGTGCTCATCATCCGGGGTCGCCCTGCGACGGCGACGACCGCCGGTGAGGCGATCGTGCGTCTCGCACGCCAAGTCGCTCTCGTCGAGCACGATGCCCTGGCGGGGTTCGGGCTCGACGACTCCGCGCAGTCGCGGGTCGCCGTGCCGCTTGCGGTGAACGCGGATTCCATGGCGACCTGGTTCCTGCCCCCGCTGGCGCGGTTGGCGCGTGATCGAGGCATCGACTTCGATCTCCACCGGGACGATCAGAACTTCACGGCGCGGCTGCTCGAGTCGGGCACGGTGATGGCCGCTGTCACGTCCGAGGACTCGCCGGTCGCCGGCTGCACGGTCACACGCCTCGGCGTGCTGGCCTACGAGGCGATGGCGACGCCCGAGTACGTCGAGCGCTGGTTCGCGGAGGGGGTCACGCCGGAGGCGCTGCGTCGCGCACCGTTCGTCGACTTCGATCGGCGCGACTCCCTCCAGCACAGCTGGCTCGCAGCTCATGGTGTGAACGAGGTGGGAGTCCCGCGGCACTACGTGCCGGCGTCCCACGACTATGCGCAGGCCGTCGAGCTCGGTCTCGGCTGGGGGATGGTGCCGGCGCTGCAGGCGCCGGATGCCACGGACTCCGGCAGCCTTCAGCGGCTGGGCGGGCAGATCGTGCGGGTTCCGCTGTACTGGCAGCAGTGGAACCTGCGTTCCGACCTGCTCGACGCGATCGCCGCGGAGATCTCGACCGAGGCGATGCAGGTTCTCGAGCGCTGAGGATCAGTCCGAGAGGGCGAGAGCGCGGAACATGTCCCGCTCCCGCAGAGCCTTGCGCCGGTCGTCCACCGGTGCGGTCCTGGATGGCGGCTGCTGCCCGGTCGTGCGGTGGTAGAGCTCGTCGATCAGTCGGTTCGCCATATGGACGAGTCGCCCGATCTCCTTGTCGTCACGGTCGATCCACACGCATCGGGGTTCGTCGTGGATCGGCCGGAACTGGTCGTGCTCCTCCCAGACGAACAGCGTGCGGTCGGCACCGAGCACATGCTGCTGCCACCAGACCTGACGCAGATAGGTGCGCGGGATCGTCCGCCAGTCCTTGTTCGTGGTCTTGATCTCGGCCAGCGTCACACGGCCGGTCGCATCCTCCATGATGCCGTCCGGCGTCGCCAGGTGGCGGTGCTCGAGTTCGGCGCGGAACAGTGCGGACGAGGGCTGGATGCCGTGGGTGGCCGCTACCCAGGCGGCGATCTCTGGTTCGCGACGCCGCCCGTGATCGGTGTAGGCATTGCCGCCGAATCGCGCGCCGTGACCGAGCTTGGAGTCGGCGGCGCGGGCGATCGACTTCTCGCCGGAGAGACCGGCGACATCGGTCGCGGTGATCCCTCGTGCTCTGGCACGGAGCCAGGCGACGCGATCGCGGGAGTCCGCGATGATGCGCGCTTGGAGTTCGGGGGTCACCAATAGACCATAACCCCGACTGCCGACGCCGCAGAGACGACCCACCGCCGCAAGCTCAGCGCGATGTCGCCCAGGACGACGGACCCGCCGATCCGGCCTCGTACTCCTCGAGAGGCACCTCGTCATTCTCCCAGGCGCGCGCGATCGGATCGACGATCCGCCAGCACTGCTCGGCGGCGTCGCCGCGAACCGTCAGCATCGGGTCTCCGTCCAGAATGCTGGAGAGGACCTCGGCGTACGCGCGCAACGCGCCCTCGCCGAATTCCGTGGACAGCGTCGCCCGTTCGAGCTCGAGCGGGTCGGCGGCTCCGTTGACGTTGATCTCGAGATCCATGCGGTCCGGACCGAGCCAGAAGCGCAGCTCCGCTCCGTCTGCGGTCCCCGTGAATCCTGACGGCAGATGCCGGACAGGACGGAAGCGGACCGACACGAGCTGGTGCGGGTCGCCGATGGCCTTCCCGGAGCGCAGAGTGAACGGGACTCCGGCCCACCGTGCGTTGCGCACCTCGAACGTGGCCTCGGCCAGCGTCTCGGTGCCGCGCGCGGCGTCGACGCCCGGCTCGTCCGCGTAGGACGGCATCGTCGCGGTGCCCACCGTCCCCGCCGTGTAACGCGCCCGCCGCGATGCCGACTCGGGGTCGTCGTTCCACACGCGCGTGGCACGCAGCACCGCGGTGGTGGCCTCGCGGAAGTCGATCTCGTCGAGGGTGGCAGGTTCCTCCATCGCGAGCACGGCGAGCACCTGCAGCAGATGGCTCTGGATCATGTCGTCCATGGCGCCGGCGCCGTCGTAGTAACCGGCGCGGCCTTCGAGCCCGAGGCTCTCGTCGAAGACGATCGTGACCGACTCGATGTGCTCGGCGGACCAGACCGGCGAGAGCAGTCGGTTCGCGAATCGCGCGCCGAGCAGGTTCAGCGTCGTCGAGCGCCCGAGGAAGTGGTCCACGCGGAACACCTGACGCTCGGGAACCAGCTGCGCCAGGATCGCGTTGAGTTCTGCAGCGCTGGCCTCGTCGGTGCCGAAGGGCTTCTCGAGCACCAGCATCGTCCCGGCGGGGAGGTCGTCCGAGGAGAGTGACGCGCACGCCGTCGCGGCGACCGAGGGCGGTACCGCGAAGTAGAGCGCGGAGCGCTCCGGAAGCTCGCCCAGCAGCGAGCGAACCTGGTCCGACTGCATCAGATCGCAGTGCCGGTACTCGATCGACAGCTGGTCGACGGCGGCCCCGGCATCCGCGCTCGAGAACGACGTCGCCACGATGTCACGCAACTGATCGTCGGTCCAGTCCTCGCGATCCGCGCCGATCAGGCGGATCCTGCGCGACTCCTCGATGGTGAGCAATTGGCCGAGCGCCGGGAGCAGCAGTCGTGAACTCAGATCGCCGCAGGCGCCGAAGATGACCAGGGTCGTCGCATCGTCGGAAACCGCATCTTCCAGGACCGTCGCGTCGCGCATGGGCCTCACAGTAGACGTCGGCGGCGTTCGCCGCCAGACCGTTGCCGGACCTGGTGGAGCATGCCAGACTCGGGCCCGATGCCTGCACCGATCGAGGACTACGCGCTGCTCAGCGACTGCCGGACGGCCGCGCTGGTCTCGAAGGAAGGCAGCATCGACTGGTTGTGCGTTCCGCGATTCGATTCCGCCTCCGTCTTCGGCGCGCTCCTCGGCGAACCCGAGCATGGGCGCTGGAGTCTGCGCCCGGTGTCCTCCGAGGCGCGGGCGACGCGGTCGTACCTGCTGGACACCTTCATCCTCGTGACCCGTTGGGAGACAGCCGACGGCGTGGCCGAGGTGCGCGAATACCTCTCGCTGCACGACGAACGCACGCACCTCGTGCGGCGGGTCGTCGGCATCTCAGGCGTCGTCGATCTGGAGACCGAGCTGCGACTTCACTTCGACTACGCGCGTGCGCTGCCCTGGGTGCGGCAGATCGGGACGGACGCGGAGCCGGCGCTGTGGGCGACGGCGGGGCCGGATGCCGTGGTCGTCCGCGGGGTGCAGCTGACCGCCACCGACCACGCGCACGTCGGAACGTTCACGGTGGCGGCAGGGGAGACCGTCGACCTCGTTCTCAGCTGGTTCGGGTCCTCGCAGCGAGCCCCTGAGCCGCTTGCAGTCGACCGCTCGCTGGCCGTGACTCGGTCGTGGTGGCAGGGGTGGGCCAGCAGCATTCAGCACGACGGCCCGCATCGCGAAGCCGTGACGCGCTCGCTGCTCACGCTCCGAGCGCTCACGCATCGTGACACCGGCGGCATCATCGCAGCCGTGACGACTTCGCTTCCCGAGGACTTCGGCGGCTCTCGGAACTGGGACTACCGCTACGTCTGGCTGCGGGATGCCGCGCTCACCCTCGAGGTGCTCATCACGCACGGCTTCCTCCGGGAGGCCGAGCACTGGAGGCGCTGGTTGCTGCGAGCCGTCGCCGGAGAGCCGCACGAGGTGCAGATCATGTACGGGATCGCCGGTGAGCGCGACCTGGCGGAGCGAGAGCTCGCGTCCCTCCCGGGCTACGAAGCCGCCTCACCGGTGCGGATCGGGAACGGCGCGGTATCCCAGTACCAGGGCGATGTGATCGGCGAAGTCCTGGTCGCGCTGGAGGCGACCAGGCTGGCGGGCGTCGAGGAGACCGAGTTCTCCTGGCCTCTGCAGCGCGCGCTCATCGAACGGGTGATCGCCGGGTCCGGCCGGCCGGACAATGGGATCTGGGAGATCCGCGGCGAGCCGCGCTGGTTCACCCACTCTCGAGTCATGATGTGGGCGGCTCTCGATCGCGGAGTCCGTGCGGTGCGGGAGCACGGCATGGACGGCGACGCGGAGAGATGGGCAGATGTGCGTGATGCGCTGCGGGCGGAGATCGAGGAGAGAGGCATCCACGACGACGGCCATTTCGTGCAGCACTACGAGACGGACGAGGTGGATGCCTCACTCCTCGTTCTTCCGCAGGTCGGCTTCTGCGCCGCCGATGACGAGCGGATGCTGCGTACCGTCGCGCGCATGGAGGAAACGCTGATGCGCGACGGCCTGCTGCTGCGGTACCGCGCGGAGACCGGCGTCGACGGGCTCTCCGGTGATGAGCATCCCTTCCTGGCGTGCAGCTTCTGGCTCGTGGAGCAGTACGCCGCCAGCGGGCGCACCGAGGACGCCGATGCGCTCATGACGCGACTGTGCGGATTCGCCAGCGACGTCGGTCTGCTGTCCGAGGAGTACGATCCGGTCGAGCGGCGCCAGGCGGGGAACACTCCGCAGGCGCTGTCGCATCTCACGCTCGTCCGTGCCGCTGACGCGCTCGCCGGGCACGCCGGCCGCGCCGCGGATCGACGCTGACCCTCGATTTGTGGGGACGAGTTTCCCGGGGTATCCTTGTCGTAACCGAAGACCGCTGGTCATCGTCGTGCGCGAGTACGGCGATCGAAGCACTGCAATGCAGGGGCCCGCGCAGGACACGAACTGATTCAGCTCCGTGCGCTTGCGCCGGAGCTTTTTTGTTGCCGTGAAGGTCGAGGTCGGTGCCTCACCGCCGTGAGGCGCCTCGTACACACCAAGGAGTGACCATGGCGCAGAAGGATGCATCGGTCGCCGAGCTCACGAAGTCATTCGAGAACTCGTCCGCCGTTCTGCTGACCGAGTACCGCGGTCTGACGGTTGCCCAGCTCAAGGAGCTGCGCAACAGCATCCGTCAGGACGCTGAGTACGCCGTGGTGAAGAACACGCTGACCAAGATCGCCGCCAACAAGGCTGGCATCACCGCGCTGGACGACGACCTCAAGGGTCCGTCGGCCGTCGCGTTCGTGCACGGTGACTTCGTCGCCACTGCCAAGGCTCTTCGTGACTTCGCCAAGGCCAACCCGCTTCTCGTGATCAAGGCCGGCATCTTCGAGGGCAACGCGCTCTCGGCCGACGAGGTCAACAAGTACGCCTCGCTCGAGAGCCGTGAGGTTCTGCTGGCGAAGGCTGCGGGCATGATGAAGGCGACGATGGGCAAGGCTGCCGCCACCGTCGACGCTCTTCGCGCAAAGCTGGAGACCGCCGAGGCCGCGTAAGCGACCGGTGTTCTCGATCAACAAACCCCATCTATTAGGAGATACATCATGGCTAAGCTCACCACTGAGGAGCTGCTCGAGCAGTTCGCCGGCCTGACCCTCGTCGAGCTCAACGACTTCGTCAAGGCGTTCGAGGAGAAGTTCGAGGTCACCGCTGCTGCTCCCGTCGCCGTTGCCGGTGCCGCTGGTGGCGCAGGCGCTGCCGAGGCTGAAGAGGAGAAGGACTCCTTCGACGTCATCCTCGAGGCCGCTGGCGACAAGAAGATCCAGGTCATCAAGACCGTCCGCGAGCTCACCTCGCTGGGCCTCGGCGAGGCCAAGGCTGTCGTCGACGGCGCTCCGAAGGCCGTCCTGGAGGGCGCCAACAAGGAAGCCGCCGAGAAGGCCAAGGCTGCTCTGGAAGAGGCAGGCGCCACGGTTACCCTCAAGTAATCACAGCGTCTCAACGCTTCGAAAGGCCCCGGGGTTCGCCCCGGGGCCTTTCTGCGCATCCGGTTCAGGATGCCGGTGCAGCCGTCGAGTTGCGCATCACGAGGGCGGATGCCGCGGCCGCATGTTCGATCTCGGCCTCCGGATCCTCCAGACGGACCAGCAGCAGCCGGACGGCCTCGCGGCCCTGTTCGCGCGGCCGCTGGCGGATCGTCGTCAGAGCGAACATCTCCGCGTCACGGTGGTCGTCGATGCCGATGACGCTCAGCTGGGACGGGACGGCGATCCCGAGGCGACGAGCGGCGATGATCGTCCCGATCGCCGCCTCGTCGCATACGCCGACGGCGGCGGTGGGGCGCGAGCGCCGGTCGCCGAGCAGGTCGGCCGCCGCCGCGTACCCGCTCGACATCGTGGATTCCGCGAACGCGACCCGCGGCTCCGCACCCGCGACCGACATCGCGTCACGGTAGCCGGCCAGTCGCCGTTCGTCGCCGATGCTGCCGTCGCCGGATTCGAGGGTGCCGATGAACGCGATGTCCGTGTGCCCCAGATCCAGCAGATGCTCGGTCGCGATGCGCGCGACGCTCATGTCGTCGATCGACACAGCGCTGGCGCCCTCGCCGTACGGGCCGATGCATACCAGCGGGCGCTCGAGCCGGAGCAGCCGCTCGAGCTCCTGCGCACTGGGCTGGATGCCGGCGGCGATGAGCCCGTCGAATCGGCGACGGGGGAGGACCTCCTCGAAGACGCGTGCACGGATGCGACTGCCCTCGCGGATGTCGTACAGCGCGAGATCGAGATCGGCGTCCAGCAGCGACTCCTGGATGCCGGCGACGAGTTCGGTGAAGAACCACCGGTCGAGCGTCGGGACGATCACCGCGATGGTGCCGGTGCGTCCGGTGGCGAGGCTGGTCGCGGAGGAGTGGGCGACGTACAGGAGTTCGCGCGCGGCATCCACCACGCGCTGCCGTGTGTCGTCCGAGACGTAGCCGCGCCCGCTGAGCGCGCGACTGGCCGTCGCCTTGGACACCCCGGCCCGCGCCGCGACATCCGCGATCGTGCTCATGCGTCCTCCTCGACACCGCGCGCTCCAGCGCGCACGAAGTCGAGAATAGCCGCGCGGAGCGTGAAACGGAACCGGTTCCACACCATTGGCGCGGGAGCGCTCCCACACCGGCATGGTGATACGAGCAAAAGGTTGTCGGGTTGTGATGATTCCCCATTGTGCCGGGCGGGCTCGGGCAAGTAGGTTGGCCTGGAATCGGTTCCCGATTCGGCCGCGGACGAGACGGTCGATTCTTCTGGGGACGTGAACTCGAGGAGGAGAAATCACATGACTCTTTCGCAGCGCAAGAGGCTGATCGCGCCGCTGGCACTATTGGGGGTCGCGGGCATCGCCCTGGCCGGATGTGGGGCTCCGGGCGCACCGACCGGCGGTGGCGGAGGCGGCGGTGGCGACGTCGACGGCGAGACCGTCACGATCTACGGCACGATCGTGGACGCCGAGGCGGAACTGCTGCAGGAGTCCTGGGCGGACTTCGAAGAGGAGACCGGCATCGACATCAAGTACGAGGGCAGCCAGGACTTCGAGACGCAGCTCGGCACGCGCGCGCAGGGCGGCAACCCGCCGGACATCGCGATCTTCCCGCAGCCCGGACTCATGGCGGACTTCGCGTCGCGAGACTTCCTCAAGCCCGCGCCCGAGGCCGTCGAGCAGAACGCCAACGAGTACTGGTCCGAGGACTGGGTGAACTACGGCACGGTCGACGACACGTTCTACGGCGCACCACTGATGGCGAGCGTCAAGGGCTGGATCTGGTACTCGCCGGCGAAGTTCGCCGAGTGGGGCGTCGAGGTCCCGAAGACACTGGACGAGTTGAACACGCTGACGGCGACGATCCAGTCGGCGACAGGGGCCGCACCGTGGTGCGCCGGATTCGAGTCCGGCACCGCGACCGGCTGGCCCGGTACTGACTGGATCGAGGACTACGTCCTGCGCCAGGCTGGTACGGACGTGTACGACCAGTGGGCGGCCGGTGAGGTTCCCTTCACGGATCCGCAGATCAAGACCGCGTTCGACTCGGTCGGCGAGATCCTGCTGAACCCGAGCTACGTCAACGCCGGCTTCGGCGACGTCCGCTCGATCAACTCGACGGCGTTCGGCGACGTCGCACCCGCGCTCGCCGGAGGCACCTGCGCGCTGACGCACCAGGCGTCGTTCCTGTCGGGCTTCTACCCCGAAGGCACGAACGTCGCAGAGGACGGCGATGTGTGGGCCTTCATTCTCCCGGGTGAGACCGAGGGCGAGACGACGGTGACCGGTGGCGGCGAGATCGTCGGCGCGTTCAGCGACTCCGAGGCGACGCAGCAGGTGCTCGAGTACCTGTCTAGCCCCGAGTGGGCAAACGCGCGAGTGAGCCTCGGCGGCGTCACATCGGCCAACAGCGGCCTCGATCCCGAGAGCGCCCAGGATCCGATCCTTCAGGAGACCATCAAGATCCTGCAGGACGACGAAACGACGTTCCGCTTCGACGCCAGCGACCTGATGCCCGGTGCCGTCGGCGCCGGAACATTCTGGAAGGGCATGGTCGCCTGGATCAACGGCGACTCGACCGACGCCGTGCTCGAGCAGATCGAGACCGGCTGGCCGAGCGAGTAATCAGTTCGACGGGCCGCCTCCGCTCCGGCGGGGGCGGCCCTCCCACACCCCGGCGTGCGCACAGTCGCTCACGCCTTCACACCTCGCGTCATGAAAAGGGGACTGCGTGAACGCGACAGAATTCTTCAGATGGGTCGGGGCGCTTCCGCCCGTTCTGCAGGCCGTGGTGGTGGTGATCGCGTTCGCCGTCGTGGTGGCGGTCATCCTGCTCCTGGTCGACATCGCACCGCGCAAGGGAACGTTGTACACGTGGATCCGCCTCGCGATGTGCCTCGTCGTCCCGTTCGCGGTGATGTGGTTCTTCAACTCCTGGTACTGGGCGATGGGCGTCGCCGTCGTGGTCGGTGCCGTGTTCTTCCTGCTCGACTACCGGTCACGGGACGGCGCCGGATATCTGATCCAGCTGGTCGCGTTCATGGCGCCTGCGATCCTGCTGCTGCTCGTCGGACTCATCCTCCCGTCGATCCAGACGGTGTACGCGTCGTTCTGGAACTCGAGCGGCAAGAGCTTCATCGGCCTGAACAACTACATCTGGATCTTCACGCAGTCCGACGGGATCACGGCCGTCGTCAACACGATCGTCTGGGTGCTCATCGTGCCCATCGTGTCGACCCTGGTCGGCCTCGCCTACGCGGTCTTCATCGACCGGACCAGAGGCGAGAAGATCTACAAGATCCTGGTGTTCATGCCGATGGCGATCTCGTTCGTCGGCGCGAGCATCATCTGGCGGTTCATGTACGCATACCGCGGACCCGAGTTCGAGCAGATCGGTCTGCTGAACCAGATCGTCGTCTGGTTCGGAGGCGAGCCGCAGCAGTGGCTGCTGAACGAACCGTGGAACAACCTGTTCCTCATCGTCGTGCTCATCTGGGTGCAGACGGGCTTCGCGATGGTCGTGCTCTCGGCATCCATCAAGGGTGTGCCGGCCGAGCTGCTCGAGGCCGCCGAGCTGGACGGCGCCAACGCCTGGCAGCGGTTCTGGTCGGTCACAGTGCCCGCCATCCGTCCGGCCCTCATCGTCGTGCTGACGACGATCTCGATCGCCTCGCTGAAGGTCTTCGACATCGTGCGCACCATGACGGCCGGAAACTACGGCACCAGCGTGCTCGCGAACGAGATGTACACCCAGTTCTCGAAGTTCGAGGCGGGGCGCAGCGCCGCGCTGTCCGTCATCCTGTTCATCCTGGTGCTGCCGATCGTCATCTACAACGCGCGCCAGATCAAGAAGCAGCGGGAGATCCGATGACCGACACCGTGAAGACCGATGCGAATTCCACCCGGGCGATCACGACCGGGGGGAAGTTCGAAGCATCCGCAGGGCGCACCCGCAAGCGGCTGAGCCGGCCCTGGGCGACGATCGCGTCGATCGTCATCGCCGTGCTCTGGACGATTCCGACGCTCGGACTGTTCATCTCCTCGTTCCGGCCGCGCGACGACATCAACACCTCCGGGTGGTGGACGATCTTCGCCGATCCGGAGTTCACCTTCGAGAACTACGTCGAGGTGCTGCAGTCGGGGACGACACAGCTGACGATCCTGCAGTCGTTCGTCAACTCGATCGCGATCACGATCCCGGCCACGCTGATCCCGCTGATGATCGCGGCCATGGCGGCGTACGCCTTCGCCTGGATCGACTTCAAGGGGCGCAACGCGCTGTTCATCTTCGTGTTCGCCCTGCAGATCGTGCCGATCCAGATGGCGCTGGTTCCGCTGCTGACCTCGTTCTCGAAGGGCATCAACCTCTTCGGGCTGCAGATCACCGAGTCGATCGATGCGTCACAGGGGTACGCGCAGGTGTGGATCGCGCACACCATGTTCGCCCTGCCGCTGGCGATCTACCTGCTGCACAACTTCATGTCGGAGATCCCGGGCGAGATCATCGAAGCGGCGAGGGTGGACGGCGCATCGCGCGGCCAGATCTTCTTCCGCATCGTGCTGCCGCTGACCATGCCGGCGATCGCGTCGGTGGCGATCTTCCAGTTCCTCTGGGTCTGGAACGACCTGCTGGTCGCCCTCGTGTTCGCTGATGGCGCGGCGTCGCCGATCACGAAGGTGCTCGCCGAGATCACCGGACGGGGTGAGGGCTGGTACCTGCTCACGGCCGGTGCGTTCGTGTCGATCATCGTTCCGCTGATCGTGTTCTTCGCACTGCAGCGCTACTTCGTCCGCGGGCTGCTCGCCGGGTCGACGAAGGGCTGACGCCCGGCGTAACAGGCACGGGTCGCGAAGGGGCGCCGGACGTAGGCTGTGGTCATGTCCGAGTACTCCTTCGCCACCCGTGCCATCCACGCAGGCCAAGCGCCCGACCCTCAGACGGGAGCGATCATCCCACCGATCTACCAGGCCTCCACGCACGTGCAGGACGGCATCGGCGGATTCCGCGACGGGTACGAGTACAACCGGGCGGGCAACCCGACGCGCAGCGCGCTGGAGACGCAGCTCGCCGCGCTCGAAGGCGGCTCCGCCGCGCTGTCGTTCGCTTCGGGGCTCGCGGCAGAGGATGCGCTGCTGCGCGGCATCCTGAAGCCGGGCGACCACGTCATCCTCGGCAACGACGTGTACGGCGGCACGTACCGCCTGCTGACCACTGTGCTCGCGCCGTGGGGGATCGACACGACGATCGTCGCCCTCGAGGATGCCGACGCGATCCGTTCGGCTCTGCGCCCGGAGACCAGGATCATCTGGGTGGAGACGCCGAGCAATCCGCTGCTGAAGATCGTCGACATCGCCGCGATCGTCGAGATCGCGCATGCCGCCGGCACCATCGTCGTCGTGGACAACACCTTCGCGTCGCCGGCGCTGCAGCAGCCGCTCGCACTGGGTGCGGACCTCGTCGTGCACTCGACGACCAAGTACCTCGGCGGTCACTCCGATGTGCTCGGCGGTGCCGTGGTGTTCGGCGACGACCGGTTCTACGAGCAGGTCAAATTCCAGCAGTTCGCCGTCGGCGCGGTATCGGCGCCGATGGATGCCTGGCTCACCACGCGCGGCATCAAGACGCTCGCCGTGCGGGTGCGTCAGCACAGCGAGAACGCTCAGGCGATCGCGGAATGGGCGGCGGAGCATCAGGAGTTCGAGACGGTGTTCTACCCAGGGCTCGTCTCGCACCCCGGCCACGACATCGCGGCACGGCAGATGAGCGGCTTCGGTGGGATGCTGTCGCTCGCACTGACAGCCGGACCCGATGCCGCTCGGGCCTTCGCCGAGAGCACGACCGTGTTCCAGCTCGCGGAGTCGCTGGGCGGAGTCGAATCGCTGATCGGTTACCCGCCGGACATGACCCACGCATCGGTGCGCGGAACGGCACTCGCGGTTCCCGAGAACGTCGTGCGGCTGTCGGTCGGCATCGAGGACGTGCGCGATCTCATCGCCGACCTCGAGCAGGGCCTGGCCCGCATCTCGCGCTGACGCCCGCCGGTCCCGCGACCTTCGGCGCTCCCGGAGCGGAGGAGTAACATGGTCGGATCGATGCACTCGAATCGATTCGATCCCCGCGCCCCGGAAAGCTCTCTTGACCGACTCATCTCGCCACGAAACCAGCACACCCCATACGAATCCTGAAGCGACTCCTGCTCCGGCATCCGATCTCACACCCAGCGGAACGATCCGCACGATCACCGGCAGCATCCGCACCTCCACGCCCACCGGTGCCATCCGCACGCTCGGCCCGAATCCGGCGACCGCGCCGATCATGCTGCACCCCGGCGACGCCATCTCGGCGCGCCGTCGCACGATCTACATCCTCCTGCTCGGGGCGCTCACCGCTCTCGGACCGTTCACGATCGATCTGTACCTCCCGGCCTTCCCGCTGCTGGAGAGCGACTTCCAGACGACGGCGGCCGCGATCCAGCTGACGCTGACCGGAACCATGATCGGATTCGCGATCGGTCAGCTCGTCGTCGGCCCGCTCAGCGACAAGGTCGGTCGGCGCATCCCGCTCATCTCGGTGACGGCGCTGCATGTGCTCGCCAGCGTCGCCGCAGCTCTGGCTCCTGACCTGATCCTGCTGGGAACAGCCCGCGTGTTCATGGGCATCGGCGCCGCGGCCGGCGGCGTCGTCGCGATGGCGATCGTGCGCGATCTCTTCGGCGGACGCCGACTCGTGGTGATGCTGTCCCGGCTCGCCCTCGTCTCAGGCGTCGCACCCGTGGTCGCGCCGCTGCTGGGCTCCGCGCTGCTGGCGGTCATGGACTGGCGCGGCATCTTCGTCGTCCTCGCCTGCTACGGCGGGGCGATGCTCGTGTGCGGGCTGTTCCTCATCCCCGAGACGCTGCCCAAGGAGCGCCGCCAGGACCGCGGCTCGACCACCGTGCTGCAGCGCTACAAGAGCGTCTTCTCGGACCGCGTGTTCATCGGCGTGCTGGTCATCGGCGGGATGACCTTCTCCGGTCTGTTCTCCTACCTGTCGGCATCCTCGTTCCTGTTCCAGCAGACACACGGGCTCAACGCGCAGCAGTACGGCTGGCTGTTCGCGGCGAACTCCGTCGGGCTCGTCATCGGCGTCCAGGCCGCCTCCCGCCTGGCCGCACGGTTCGGACCGCAGTGGGTGCTGGCCTTCTCGACCTCGGCGCTGCTGCTCTCCGGTCTGGCGATCATCCTGACGGATCAGCTCGGACTCGGCCTGTGGGGGACCGTGATCCCGCTGTTCGTGTTCATGACCTCGTGCGGCTTCACCTTCCCGTGCGTGCAGGTGCTCGCGCTCGACAGGCACGGGAAAGCGGCGGGGACCGCGGCATCCGTCCTCGGCGCCTGCAACAACGGGGTCGCGGCGATCATCTCCCCGGTCGTGTTTCTCGTGGCCGGCAGCGGAGACGTCACGGCGACCACGATGGCATCGGTCATGGTCGGGTGCGCTGTCCTCGGCATCCTCTCGCTCTGGCTGATCGTGCGTCCGCGCACGGTCGGCATGCTCAACCCCTGAGTCGGATGCCGGCATACCCGGTGCGGCACGGCAGAATGGGCGGATGAGACGGCACTTCCTGTGGTGGGGCATCGGCACGCTGCTCGCGGCGATCGCGCTGGGCGTGTACGTCACGATCGACGGGGGAGCCGCCGAGCCGTCCGAACTGGACAGCTGGTGGCACGACCTCATGGTGGATGCGGCGCCGGACGCACTCGTCACGGCGTCGCATGTGATGAACCGCATCGGCGGAGGGTGGATCGCGATCCTCGTGGTGCCCGGCGTCGTCGCCGTGGGACTCCTGCTCGCGCGACGGTGGCGGTCGGCGGTGTTCGCGCTCGCCGCCTTCGCCGCCAGCGCGGTGCTGGTGCAGCTGCTCAAGGAGCTGTTCGGGCGGGCGCGCCCCGAGGACATGCTCGTCATCAGCGACTACGGATCGTATCCGTCGGGTCACACGGCCAACGCGGCGACGATCGCCGTGGTGCTGTGCGTGCTCTTCCCGCGGGTGTGGATGTATGCGCTCGGGGCGCTGTGGGTGCTCACGATGGCGCTGTCCAGAACCGTGCTCTCCGTGCACTGGCTCACGGACACGGTCGGTGGTGCGCTGGTGGGGGCGTCTGCTGCCCTGCTGATCGCCGCACTGCTGGTGCCGTGGCTGCGCCGAGATGCTGCGCACGTCTCGTCGGCTCAGGTCGACCGGATCCTGCCGGATAAGGTGGTTCCGGCCGACTCCGCCGTCGGCCGTCCGCACATCGCGAAGGAGCAACCCGTGTCGCAGATCCGCCCGTATCGTCCCGAGGATCGCGACGGCCTGTCCGACGTCTGCGTGAAGACAGCGGATTCCGGAGCGGATGCGACCGGCATCTTCCCGGACGATGAGCTGTGGGGTCTGCTGTTCGCGGTGCCGTACGCCGAACGCGACCCGGGGTTGTGCTGGGTCGTCGAGGCCGACGACGGTCGCGTCATCGGATACATCGTCGCCACGGACGACACGGATGCCTTCGAGCAGTGGTTCCGCGACGAATGGTGGCCGCGATTCACCGATCGCTTCCCGAAGCCGGTCGATGCGCAGTCGCGCGAGGAGAAGATGCTCGACTATGCGTACGGACGGGCACCGGGGCGCGAACCCAACGCGGGGGAGTACCCCGCGCACCTGCACATCGATCTGCTCCCCGAGACGCAGGGGCAGGGAACGGGGCGGCGCCTCATCGAGACGCTGTTCGCCGAGCTGCGTCGCCGCGGCGTACCGGGACTGCACCTCGGGATGAGTCCGACGAATATCGGAGCAGGGGCGTTCTACGAGCGGATCGGGATGCAGCGGTTGCCGAGCCCGGAGGGGACCGTCGAGTACGGAGTCCGGTTCGGGGAATCTGACAGCTGATCGATCGAACGGCCGGGCTACCGAACGACCGACGGCTCACTCCGTGAGCCCTCGGCGTTCTCTGAGCGGTGACGGCGGGATTCGGTCCCTCGTCGCCCACTCCACGCGGCGCTCGGCTCGTAGGTGCGTTCCGTTGGGGGAGCAGGCGCCGCGCGGAGCCTCTGGCGGCGTGGGGCCCTGGGTATCGAAGTGCCAGCCGTCAGCGAGAAATGCCGAAGGGCCCCACTTCGTGGGGCCCTTCGGCATTTGGCGGTGACGGCGGGATTCGAACCCGCGGTTGCTTGCACAACACACGCTTTCCAAGCGTGCTCCTTCGGCCGCTCGGACACGTCACCAGGGAACAACCTGTCCATCTTATCCGATCGTCCGCGCGCCCGTGACCACGCCGGCCGTCTCGCGGGACAGGGCCAGGGAGGGCGCCTAAAATCTTGGAGTGGCAACTCCCAAGATCGTGCTGTTCTACGTGTTCACCCCGCTCGCCGACCCCGAGGCGATCCGGCTGTGGCAGCGTGACCTCGGCGAAGCCCTGCGCCTGCGCGGCCGGCTGATCATCTCGAAGGACGGCATCAACGGCACCCTGGGCGGCGATCTCCCAGCCCTCAAGAAGTGGGCGCGCTCGTTCCGCTC